>CAYJIK010000055.1:2639-13294 GCA_964370205.1 uncultured Oscillospiraceae bacterium
ATATGAACCTTATAGCATACACCCCACATTTTTTTGTATTTCTGTTCGGGCTTGTGGTAGGTAGCTTTCTTAATGTCTGCATCTACCGCATTCCACGAGGGGAGAGCATAGTATTCGAAGCATCTCACTGCACAGTCTGCGAAAAGCGGCTGATGTGGTGGGAATTGTTTCCGTTATTCAGCTGGCTTTTGCTCGGTGGTAAATGTTCGGGGTGTAAATCGAAAATATCGGCACAGTACCCACTGGTAGAAGCTACTAACGCTCTACTGTGGGTGGCGGTCTTTCTCGTCTACGGCATGACATGGGACACACTACTCGGCTGTCTTCTTGTGTCGGCACTGCTGACACTGTCGGTCATAGACGCACGCACCAAAGAGATACCACCGCAGTTCACCATCTTTATTGCGATACTGGGCGTGATACGTCTGCTACTAAACCTACAGGACTCTCAAAACCACGTCATGGGTCTTCTAATAGTCCCCGGGGTGTTGCTACTCCTGTTTGTGCTGTCCCGTGGTGGCGCAATAGGTGGCGGTGACGTGAAACTCATGGCAGGCGCAGGACTGTACCTAGGCTTTCCGCTGACGCTGTTTGCGTTTTTGACAGCGTGTGTGTTAGGGTCGGCCGTACACGTGGTACGTATGCGATTTTTTGGCGCAGGCAGAGAGCTTGCAATGGGGCCATACCTGTCAGCAGGTCTGTTTCTTGCGATGACAGTGGGGCAGCCACTAATTGATTGGTATATTGCGCTTTTGGGCATAGCTTAAAGAAAAAGTATGGTGTCCAATTGGTAACACTAGTAATTTGATATTATTTATTAAACGTAATTATAGATGAAAAACCGTGACAGAATAAAGCGGCAGCGGTCTGTGAGAGGAGCCTGATTATGGCGAGTAAAGTTTTGATAGTGGAAATTGGAGATTGTTTTATAAAGGCGGGCGTTGTGTCCAAATCAAAGAACAGCTCAAAGTTGCTAAAAGCCTTTTATTTCCCCACACCCGAAGGAGCTGTCCAAGACGGACAGATAATAGAACCCAAAGTTGTCGCAACACTTATAAATGAGCAATTAATGCAGCGAACCATCAAAAATGTTAAGCACGTATCTTTTATATTGACCTCCTCAAAGATCATCAGCCGTGAAATCACACTACCGCCGGTTAAAGAGAAGCGTCTTGAGGCGCTTGTGGTCGCAGGCGCACCCGACTACTTCCCGGTGGACGTTTCAGCGTATAAAATCTCCTACTCTGTGCTCGAAAAAACAGAGGGGGACAATGTAGGCTACCGTGTACTGGTGACCCTTGCACCTACGTCACTGCTATCAGGCTATTCGTCAATAGCGACCTACGCCAAACTAAAGCTAAAGACCATAGACCACATATCAAACAGCCAGTACCAACTGTTTAAACGTCTGCCCTCTGAAGGCACAACCATGTTTGTCGCTATCGCCGCACGCCAGACCATCACCACTTTCATGCAAAGCGATAACCTCCTGATGCAACGAACCTTCCCCTTTGGCGGCGAGGATATCATGCAGAAGGCGGAGCAGGTTGGGGGGCTTGGTGATAATGATAACGTGCGTGCTCTTGAGCTGGTTTCTGACAAAGGCTGGGTAGATCAAAATCTAAGCGAAGAGCAGTATAACGACGCAATCTTCCGTATTATTAACGGAATAATGCGTAGTGCTGACTTCTTCAAGTCGGCGCATAAGGGCGCAAGAGTTGATAAGATTGTCCTGCTCGACACATGTTCCGAGATTGCAAACCTAAAGCAATCAGTGGCGGACACGATGGAAATCGAAACGGTGGCACTCTCTGAACTGCCACACCCCGATATTACGGTTCTCGAAAACAACTTCACGATGTACGCATCGTTTTTGGGCAGTCTCTATGCCCCGTTAGACCTCCTACCCGAGCTTGGACGTGACCGCAAGCGTAAGCGTTACTCCCGAAGCCCCGACTCACTGGTCGCCCCGATACTGACAATGATACTATGTATAGTGTCAGGGGTGAGCATATCTGCGGTGTCCATACTTGATTATTGGGATGCTCAGGATGAGCTTGCACGTGTCCAAAAGGACGTGGAGGAACTTCGATATGTAGAGCAGACATTCACGCAGTATGTAAACTACGGCACAATGATGGAGAACATAATGCTGCTTGAGGCGGTAAGCACCAACAACAACGAGGGTCTGCGAGCATTTATTGAGGAACTGGAAGTTAAGATGCCGTCAAACCTTATATTGCTGTCCGCCGAGTGTGACACCATGGGGGTCACGATGGATCTTACGGTAGAGAGCATGGAGGAAGCAGCAGTAACGCTCGCACAGCTACGTACATTTGAGAGCATAAAACACCTCGAGGTCAGCGACATAGCCGAGGAAGAGGAAGCAGAAGAGATGGATATAGGGCTTGTGAGCTTTTCGGTGTCCTGCTCCTACAACGTACCGGAAAGTGAAATACCTGACGAATACATTGAGGAAGCACCGATGGACACCGACGATATAATTGCAGAGGTTGAGGACATGGGCGTGTAGACACAACACCGCCCAGTTAGATAGATACCAATCGGAAAGGGGACTGACATGGAAATTATCGTAAAAGGCAGACCGATAATAATTGTGCTTTTAGGCATTGCTATATTTTGTGGGTTTTACTTTTTCGTGTACGAAAGCTACAACGATAAAGTTGACGCCACAAAGACAGAGATAACCATGCTGAGAGAAGAGCTGGAAGTGCTGAATGTCCACTACGAAAACTTGGAGCTCTACAACACCTCCATTGACGTTGCACAGCTATACTTTGACGCTGCACTGGAGAATTATCCCAAAGGCGTGAAAGAGGAAGATTTCCTAGTGTGGCTACTGAACCTAGAGAGCGCTACGGGTTATGACATTAGCTCGGTTTCGTTTGAACAAGCAGAGCCTGCGATGGAGTTTGACACATATATGGTAGTGGATGAGAATCCTCAAGTCACCCCTGTTGACGTGTTTTCGACATCCTCCACCACAACAGGCGTAATGTCCTACAATCAGGTGAAGGACCTTATAAGCTATGTCTACGACTACCCTATGCATACGCTTATCGATACGCTGTCCATTTCAGGCGAGTCGGAGGACTTCACGGAATTGACAGTAGACATTAGGTTTAACAAGCTTTATATAGACTATCCTGGCGCTGTGTATGAACAGTCACCGATGCCGGAGGTTGCGCAGGGCGTTGATGACCTATTTTTGCGCTTGATAGTGACAACTTCTGATGCTGTGACAGAGTAACGGCAGAGAATTTGTGAGAGGAGGGTATACTATGAACCGTAAACAGAACCAAAAAAGTGGTAACAAAGGTTTCACGCTGGTGGAGCTGCTTGTTGGCGTAAGTATGCTCGCCCTTATAACAGTACCGCTTATTACGATGTTCTACCAGTCCATGAACACTTCGGCGAGGAGCGCCGAAATAGGCGACTCTACTTTGCTTGCGGAGAACATTACCGAGCAGCTCGAGGTGGTAGACCTTGAGTCGTGGTATCTAAACCCAACACTAAGAGTTGGCGGTGGATATGTCACGGGGAACAGAGATGCTACGTCCACCACCGAAACAGCTATTTACCACTTTGGTAATATTGACATTGGTACGTCCGAGTTTAACGCTACTGTTACTATTGACGCTACGGCGTTCAGTGGAGTTAACGATGTGTGGATAGCGCAGTATACCCCGATGGATTTACTGCTGAAGCAGGATATTGATGGCGACAACCCCGACAAGCAGTCGTGGGACGACTTCGTGACCTACGCACTACCGCTGATGACTACTACGTCAGGGGGCGGTGTGGTGGTTGACCCCGAAGCAGGGGGCGAACCACCTGTAGCTGACCCTGCACTCGAGGAGCTTCTCGAGGAAAACACCGAGCGCAGACGTGACATCAGCGTTGTGATAGAAGAGGAAGAAGGGCTACTAAAGATAACGGCTGAGTACGAGTACCGCTATGAATATGAAGAACCCACGCCCACGCCTCCGTCGGGCGAAACTCCTCCTATAGTTACCACTACCCCTGTTGCAATAGTATGGCCGCCTTTGGAAGAGCCTGAAGAAGACCCCGACGCACCACCCCCCGACCCTGACGAAGAGCCGTCAGACAGCG
The DNA here is from genome assembly GCA_964370205.1 of uncultured Oscillospiraceae bacterium. Lineage (GTDB taxonomy): Bacteria > Bacillota > Clostridia > Oscillospirales > Ruminococcaceae > DAMCAP01. The sequence goes on from CAYJIK010000055.1 coordinate 6,774, forward strand.
AGGTTGGTGTGTATGTCATAGACGAACGTGCAACGTCGGGACTGACCGACGAAGCTGCTGTATACTTTATGTTTTATCCGTGGTATTTTGATGGTAACGATGAAATCAAGGTAACAAACGAGAGCGATTTAGACATTACACTGTTTGTGGTTAAGAGGGCGGACCCCGATGAAAGCGATCTAAACAGTAAAGAAAACAAATATAACGCAAAGAATAACACTGTTAAAGTTGACGGAACCAATCTTAACGGAGAGGTAAATGTTTACACAAATATTGAACAACCAATTCAGAGCTTTACCAGTTTTGTGCGACCCGGAGGAAGTGCTCTTGACTCAGACCAAAATGATTTATCGTCGTTGGTGGTACATGAGCAAGTGGAACGAACTTTTGAAATAACTGTGGATATCTACAACAGACTACCTGACGGCACGTCGGACAACACGGACGGCCCTGCTTACAGTTTTACCACCACAAACCTACAGTAGTAACGTCACAAACAGCGGAAAGGAGTGCGTGAAATGTTTAAAAATATCAGAAATAGTGCATTTTTAAAGAATAACAACGGCTCGAGCATCATAACAGTGCTTATAACCATGTTGTTTGTCGCCGCACTCGGAATGGCGCTACTGTTTATGTCATACACAGGGCTTATGATGCGTGTCACTGAAAGTAAAGGCGTACAGAGCACCTACAGTGGTGTGGAGCTGATGGATCAGATAATGGCTGGGTATCAGAGGGTAGCGACGGAACTGTTGACCACAGCGTATCAGTATACTATAGTACACTATGAAGATACCGACGCTGAAAACCAAGAGAACTTTGTGTATGCGTTTAAAGAGGGTGCGAAAGGCTGGAAGACACCAACAACTCCCCCGTTTGAGCTTATAGATAGGCACAAGGCAGGGTATATGAGCCTTCAAACAATTCATCTATTCTTGAGTGAAGCAGGCGTTGTAATGGATGAAAGCAAGGTTATGGGGTGGTTTTATAATCCTGATCCTAACCTGGATTTTAGTATTACAGCAGGAGAGATAGATTTCTCTTCTGACACTGAAATAATAATTGAAGACATCGTCTTAGTCTACGACGACCCTGAAAACGAAGGCTTTGAGATAACGGTAAGCACCGATATAGTGCTGAACATCCCCGAATACAACCCGGAGGATGGTTGGACACTCTCGGAACTTGTGGAGTATCGCAATTGGAGCACGTCATAGAGTGAATCGAAATCGCAAAAGGAGTGACAGTAATGGTGAAGAACAATAGAGGTTTTACGATGGTGGAGCTGCTTATAGTCGTTGCCATTATAGCTGTACTCTCGGGGATTACGGCAATGTCGTTATCAGTGGTGTCCTCGTCTGATGTCCGTGAAACAACAGGGGACATCTACTCCTTGATATCACGGTGCAAAGTGGAAACGCTCAGCGGTAAAGTGTCCCCACAGCTTGTAATCAGCTTTGACGCTACCGAAGGTGCGTACTACGGTACAATACACATAGAAGGTGTAGCAAATGCCAGAGAACGAGTCGGAGAGGCAGGCATGACGATAGGGCACACTGTTAGCTCGTCAGCGACTGTGCATAATGTCACAGCGGAAGTACCGCTAACTATAACGTTTAACCGTGAGACAGGTGCGGTATCATCGCCGATCGGGATAAACAGCGTGATTGTAACGGCAGGAAACTCTACCGGCACTATAGGGATAACCGCTTCTACAGGATATATAGAGATAACGTCGTAAATACAGGCGATAAGCGAGAGGGGGGTGTAAGGTGAAAAAGAATGAGAACAAAGGTTTCACGCTTGTGGAACTGCTCATTTCTGTGGCAATAATGGCGATAATAGGCGTGATAGTCACAGGGATTATGACAACTAGCATGCGCACTTACTCCTCGGTAAATGATGGTATAGGCTTGCAGTATCGCTCACAGCTTGTTATGGCACAGCTACAGGAGTATGTAACCGACTGTAACGGCGGCATATCGTGGGACGGTAGCACGCTTTCCGTCGTCTACCTAAACGACGACAACACTAAAACGCTACACGCCATTACACTTAATGCAGAAAATCAGCTGCTCTACGGCACGGCCACTTCCGCAACCCCATCCGCCACACCTACCGACGTTATGGCGGAGGATGTGACGGTATTTACTGTGACACCGTCCGAAAGTGACGGCGTGATTACGTCAATTTTGATAGCTACAACACTTGTCAATGACAGCGACAGTTACGAAGCGGAGCAGACGTTTGCGCTTCGCAATAAGCCGAAGTATGCAACAAGTCTGTCGGCGGTTTTGGCAGCTTTGACGGATACACCTTAATTGGATGAAAAGCATTAGTTAAACGGTTTGACCTTTTTGGTTGAGCCGTTTTTGTTTTTGTTGGGCAGAAACGTTACATCAGACGTAGCACATAGCTTTTTGCAAGTAAAGCAGAGTTTTAAAGATGGGCGGAAACCGAGGGTTTACGTGGGTGCTTGGGCTTGGAGAAAGTGGAATAGGCAACGTCGCAGGCAGAGGCCGTCCGCCCATGGGGCGGAAACGAAAAGGCGTACATCCCCAAAGGGATGAACGCCTTTTCGTTAGTCGGTGCTAGCACCGACACGGCCTCTGCCTGCGACGTTGCCTGTTCCACCACTGCCCGGCGGCAGATAAACATCAATATTAGAAAGCAAATCACCACGATGGCTTGAATATCAAGCTGTATCTATACTACTTAACACTGCGCTAACGCTTTGCGTCAACTTGTTTGTTAGTAAAGGTAATTCCACGTAAACAAGGGCAGTGTAATAGCAGAGACAATTATTTTCCAGATAGTCGGTGCCAAGCACAGACAGATACTCCCTCAACTGTGCCGATTGTACTACCACTCTTAGGTGGGGCAACATAAAAATTTCAAAGGCACTACCTACCGTATTGAAATCTCCGCTTGCTCACTTCCCCGAACTCCCCCACTTGATAAATTGGAGTTACTGTGGTATTATATAAGAAAATAACAAGTTGGGGGTATTTACATGGGGATACTCAGTAGATTTGCCGATATAATGAGCGCAAACATCAACGCACTGCTTGCGAATGTCGAAGAGAAACAAGCGGATAAACTGCTAAATAAGTACATAAGCGATGCGAAGAGCACACTTTCGCAGGTGAAAGCGGAGACTGCCGCAGTTGTAGCGGCTGAACGTGAAGCTAAGAGAAAGCTTGACGACAACACCGAACAGCACGCAAAGTATCACCGTTATGCTACAAAGTCAGTAGAGAACGGAAATGACACCGACGCCCGCAAATTCTTGACCTTCTGCTCAGAGCTTGAGGAAAAGAAGGTGGATCTTGAAAAGACATACACCATCGCCAAAGAAAATGCGGAAAAGATGGAGAGTATGACAAAGAAGCTTACCACCGACATTGAAGATGCACTAACAAGGCTTGAAACACTGAAAAACAAGCTATCCGTGGCTGAAGGTCAAAGTGGCTCGTCCGGCGGACACAAAGCACTCGAGAAACTCGACGGTGTAGCCGCAGAACTGCAAAAGCGTGCTGACATAGCCGATGCACATGCAGAACTTAGTAAGAGTCCCGACGACGAGTTGGCAGAGCTTGCGAAGAAGTACGAAACTACCACAGCGACTGACAGCCAAATTGAGGATAGACTTGCACAAATGAAAGCGGAAGCGGATAAGAAGTAACCACATACAAATGACGCTAAGGGGGACGAAGCACCTAGGGAGAATGTTCTCACCCGGGTGTGTTCGTTCCTTTTTTATGTTTAGGAGGGTGAAATGGCAAAGGAAAGCACAGAAATATACGCTTGTGGAAGAATAGAACTCTGTGGTAATCACACCGACCACCAAGGAGGTCACGTGCTTGCGACAGCCATCCACATGAAACTGACCTGTACAGTGGTGAAGGTTGACGGAAATATATGTCTAAGTGGCGAAGGTGGTGTGTTGTCCGTCTCGCTTGACGAATTGTCCCCCGACCCTTCCGAATATGGTAGCTCCACGGCGATTGTACGAGGTGTTTTGGCGACTTTCGAGCGCAAAGGGTGGGCGATAGGCGGCTTTGAGGGCGAGATAATGTCTACGCTCCCTGTAGGCAAGGGACTTTCTTCTTCGGCAGCGTTTGGAGTGCTTATCGGTAGATGCCTTAATGAGTTGTATAACGGCAGTAGGATATCAGCGATGGACATAGCTAAAGCCGCACAGGAAGCGGAGAATGTCTACTTTGGCAAGCCGTGCGGACTGCTCGACCAGTGCATCTGCTCACATGAGGGCACACTCTTGATGGACTTTAACGACACAGATAACCCAAAAGTGGAGGTAGTGGAGCGTTCCCTGACAGAACTGGGACTAACTTGTATACTGCTGGACACAGAGGGCAGTCACAGCGACCTGACAAGCCACTACGCCGATATCACCAATGAAATGCGCAGTGTAGCCGAGCATTTCGGTGAGAACAGGCTGTGTGAAGTGGACGAGGACAGCTTTTTTGCCAAACTCCCCAACCTTAAAACCGCCCTCCCTGAAAGAGCACTTTTACGTGCAATCCACTACTACGACGAGGACAGCAGAACAAAATCCGCCTACCAAGCGTTAAAAGCAGGGGACACTAACGCCTTCCTCGACTGCATAGCAAAGTCAGGCCTATCTTCCCAGACACTCCTCCAAAACATCTACCCCGACAGCACACCAAAACGCCAGACGTTAAACCTCGCCATAGAGATAGCAAAGCGATTGGTCGGAGATAACGGTGCAGTACGTGTTCATGGTGGTGGGTTTGGCGGGACTATACTTGCTGTGGTAAAGAGTGGCTATGCGACCGAGTTCACACGGCGCATAAGCGAGTATTACGACATCTTGTATGTCGGTGGACTATAAATGGCGGCAACAAAAGACAACACACATGAGTGTATACGTATAGTTGTAGGAGAACAGTATAATAAAAGCAGGGTAGGATTTTTAATCCTACCCTGTTTTTTTGCGCTCAATAATGAACGATTAGCAAAGATTGCTATTGTGCGGTAAGCTCTTTTTGCAACTTTTTCGTCAGCTTTGAAAATACAAGCCTATAACTTTCGTCCACCAACTCTTTTATAACTACTTCAGGTAGTTCTCCGTCTAAGTCTACCGATATCCACACACGTTTGTCACTGTAAAAACCGGGCAATATCTCAGGATACTGGCTACGGAGTAATTCAGACATTGCCTCTTCGCACTTTAGGTTAATGAGGTCTTTATCGGCGTACTGTGCATCGTATTTGTCGGACGGGTGCATGGTGGCGGCGAATAGCTTGTCCCCCACTTTATATCGTGTCCAACCCCATTCTTCTTTGTAATCTGTTGTAGAGCCTGCCTTGGACTTCATGTACTCGTCCAACCACTGATGTTTTGACATTGTAAAACCTCCTTGTAAAGTGTTTATAAATCGTAGTGTAATGTCGTTGTGATGTGTTGTTTATGACTGTTAGGGCTACAGTGTTTTGATGTAGTCTAATATTTCCTGTGCGTTTGTATCGGGTTTTACTTTGGTCATTACCTTTTCTATATTGCCCTCAGGGCTGATTATAAATGTAGTGCGTGCTATACCCATGCTTGTTTTGCCGTAGTTTGTTTTCTCTTGCCATACATCGTATGCCTTAATGGCGACCAGTTCAGGGTCGGATAGCAGGATGAAGGGCAGGTTGTACTGGTCCGCAAACTTGCGGTGTGAAGCCTCGCTGTCCTTGCTTACTCCTATGATTACCACGTTCATCTCGCTGAATGTGTCATAGGTGTCCGCAAAAGCGCCGGCTTGCTTGGTTCAGCCCGGGGTGTTGTCACGTGGATAGAAGTAGAGCACCACGCGTTTACCGCTAAAGTCGCTCAAGCTGACGAGGTTGCCGTCGCTATCGGGGAGGGTGAAGCTTGGCGCTTTAGCATTTGGGATTGTTTCGAATTTGTTTGCCTGCATTATGATACACCTCCTGTTTATGTAAATAAAATTGAACGCTTAAAACATCGCTGACTGCTTGCTCTTATCCGACTCTTTCAAAAATACAAACTTGTTATCAGTAGACAAGTCGTCAGCAAAGTGGAAGTCGAGTTCGGAAAACTGCTTTATGTCCGAAGCATCGCTGATATTATTGTCCGCTAGCCAACGTACCATGCGACCTCTCGCCATTTTGCAAAGCGTGCCTTTTTCTGTGACTTTACCGCCCTTTAACTCTCCAAACACACAGGTGATAAATGGGAACTGTTTAGGCAGATGTGCGCTTACAGCCCCACTGTACTCCTTTGAAGCAAGGTTTATGATAGTATCACTCTCGGACATGAGTGCTGAGGCGAGCTTATCTCCCCAGAAGTCGTAGAGGTTCTTACTGCCGTTCACCGACAGTTTCGCTTGCATTTCAAGTCGATAGGGAACAACGCCGTCAAACGGCCTTAGAATGCCGTAAAAGCCGGACAGTATACGTAGGCGCTCCGTTACATAGTCAAAGTGCCTGTCCTCAAACACAGAAGCGCCCATGTAGCTATACTGTATGCC
>CAYJIK010000056.1:0-13071 GCA_964370205.1 uncultured Oscillospiraceae bacterium
CGCCAGGAGGGATTCGAACCCCCGGCCTACTGCTTAGAAGGCAGTTGCTCTATCCGACTGAGCTACTGGCGCATAACCGCTATAAAGCCAACACTATGTATTCCGACCTGTGCTCATGGCGCAAAGTCACATCTATATGTTGGAAATGGAGCGGGTGATGGGAATCGAACCCACGTGTTCAGCTTGGAAGGCTGACATTCTACCATTGAACTACACCCGCATACTGTAAGACCCGACTATGTGCAATAAAAATCGCCACTGTCGACGTCGCAGAATTTATTCTAGCATAACGAGTGAGCGTTGTCAATACCGTGTCGCAAATTATATGTAATTTTCGCAGGACAGTTTTACAAAACTACCCACCCGCACCATGAAACCTTAATTTTTACATTAGCGCCTGTTCATAACTTCTACTTGATTTTATTTTTAATAGCCGTTATAATACGGTATATAGTGGGTGGATTTTACAGTAAAGTTCGCTACCCTCCAAAAAACAATACAACTTTTTGCATGGTAGGGATTTTTTCTCGTAAATACACCTATACTATATCATAATGTTCCGCCTATACATATGCCGAGGCGGAGGCTCAGTCGCAGCGGCACGACAGAAAAGGAAATTCCTATGTTCGGCTTGAGTATTTACAGCATTTTAGCGAGGGTTATAGTTATCTTCACATCACTCCCACTCAGAAAATGGGCGCAGAGCCGTATGGCGGCTAAGATGGGGGACACTACCGCTCTGTTTGGTAAGCAGGCGAGCTTAAACCCTCTCGACCACATAGACCCCATCGGTGCGCTAATGATTTTACTTGTGGGCATCGGCTTTACAAAGCCTGTCCACATAAACCCCTACAACTTCCGAAACCGCAAACAAGGCATTATTATGACATCACTCGCTGGCTCTCTTGCGAATTTCGCATTAGCCACAGTGTCACTCATCATATTTAAGCTACTAACCGGCTTTTCGTTAGTGCTTCCGTCAATGAGCTTTATACTGACCCCTGTCGCTACCGTTTTTTCAATCATGGTGACCTCGAACTTGACGCTCGGCATTTTCACACTGCTCCCCATACCGCCGCTTGACGGTTGGAAGATAGCCTCGGTGCTCATGCCTCCCCAAACTTACTGGAAGATATCCGCTTACGAACAGCAGATAAGCCTGGTAACTATGGTGTTGGTGTTCACAGGCGTGCTCAGTATGCCCATCTCGTTTTTGGCAGGGCTACTTCTTAACCTTCTAAACTACGCAACATTTTTCATCGACATAATAATCACCACTCTTTTGTAGCGCTCTTAAACCACTGCCCGGGCGCCGTATAAGCGGTCGCAGTTGGAATACACTCAAGGTCATGAACACTACTAAAGTGTGCCATCTGTTTTCAAACTTATACAAAAATTCCGTTTAGAAATGTGTGATAAGCGAATATCAGCAGGCGTGAGCGAAAAGAGAAAGTAAAGAGGCTTTCTTAGAAAGCTATGTAGTAACCATCGCCCTAGGGTGATACCTCCACTTTTCGCGGCATTATCCACAGATAATGTTCTTCACTTTTCACTATTCACTCGAATGAATTTAATTCATTCGCTAGGGGGCTCGGTTAAGACATGAATTTCACCGTAACCGGCTTTGAAGGGCCGATGGAGCTACTGCTCCACCTTATCGCAAAGCATAAAATGGATATAGAAGATATACCAATAGCGTCACTACTGGAGCAGTACATGGCGTTTATCGAGGCGAGAGAACGTGAAGACCTCGAACTGGACAGCTCGTTTATCGAGATGGCGGCAAGGCTTATATACATAAAAAGCGCAAGCCTACTGCCCAAAAACGAAGAAGCCAAGGAACTCACCATGGCGCTCAGCCGTGAGCTGATGGAGCTTAAACTCTGTAAGGCGGTAGCCTCCCTACTGCGTGAGCGGTGGCAGGCAGTTCCACTTGCAGTGCGAAAGCCGATAGAACTCCCTGTAGACCTCACCTACAAGCTAACCCACTCCCCAACAGAGCTCTATGACAGTTTCATGGGCATACGTGCGAAAAAACCTGATGTTCTACAGGAAAAGAGCAAAGACACCGTAAAAAATCTCGTCAGCACCCGAATAGTGTCGGTAGGCTCAAAGATAGTGTCGCTACTGCGCAAGCTTTACAGAGGGAAACCGCTTGATGCGACTACACTTTTCATGGAGGACATGGACAAGAGCGAATTGGTCGCAACATTTTTGGCACTGCTGGAGCTCATCCGTGCAGGACGTGCCACGTTTAACAGCGAGGAAAGCGTCATAGTCCCCGGCGACCTAAGCCGTCGAGGGCAGACCACAGAGTAAACGAAAGGCTCGGAGCAAGGGTTTACAGCCTGTGTTCCCATTGTATGAAACTATGGTTCAAGAACAACTGATAATGGTGGTGCTGTTTGCCGGTGGCGACCCTATACCGCTTGATAAGCTTGCGGCAGTACTCTCCCTTGACATTGGCAGGGCGAAAGAGCTGGTGGACAACCTCTCCCACCGCATGGACAACGAAGATGGCGCATTCGTCATCCTCCGCCTCGGGGACAGCTACCAACTCGCCGTAAACCCGAAATACACCCCTGTAGTCACCGAGATATTCGGTATGATGCGCAACCAACCACTCAGCCAAGCCGCTATGGAAGTACTGGCGGTGGTGGCGTTCAATCAGCCTGTCACAAAGGCGTACATAGAAGATGTGCGTGGCGTGGACTCAGCGGCGGTGGTGAACACTCTTGTGTCGAGAGGACTTGTGGAGGAAGCAGGCAGGCTTGAGATACCCGGGCGGCCGATGTCCTTTAAAACCACAGCTCACTTTCTGCGGACATTTGAACTTGAGTCGCTCAGCCAACTGATGGAGATTAGCCTTGAAAATCTAAGTGCCGAGGTCGAGGAAACGCCGCTACCGAGCGACGACGAGGAAGAGTCGGACGAATAAAATAAAACAGTAGGACTGTACAGCTTTCGGAGGTGATGAGGTGTTGTGGGTACTATTAGGTATATTGGCAGTCATATTCACTCTGCTGATAGTCCCGATAAAGCTACATGTGGTGAAAACAGACACCACAGCCGTAACACTGCACTACCTCTGTTTCAAAATAAAGCTACTCCCCCAAAAACCAAAAACCCCAAAGGTAAAAAAATCTAAAAAACCAAAGAAAAAGCCCATAAAAAAGCCAAAAAAACAGCCTGAAGAAAAACCAAAGGAAAAAGGCAAACTCGACCTACAAAAAACACTGCAGACGATATCCGACCTGTTTTCCGCACTTTTGCCTATCATAAGAAAACTATTAAAGCGCATAACTTTCTCTAATATAGAGCTACTAATGGCAGTGGCAGGCAAGGACGCTGCAAAAACAGCGGACAGTTTCGGCAAGACCTACGCCGCAGTCACGGTGGGACGTCAACTGTTTGAGCGTATCTTCACGGTAAAGTATAAACGTGTGCTTATAACCCCCGACTTTCTGGCGGAGAAAACAGTTCTGCGCTATGCGTTTTTTGTAAAGTTCCGACTGATATACATTCTGTCGGCACTTCTGAACATTGCGTTTGTTCTCCTAAAAACACTTTCCAAACTAAAAAGCCAAGACCCCAAAAGCAAACGCCCAAAGCCAAACAAGCACAAAACCACACCCAAAACAAGCACAGTCAAAACATAGGAGCATAAGACAATTAACATAAACATTTTTCCAAATCGAGAGGAGAGTATTATGTCACAGTCACAGATAAACGACATCTTTATGAATTCCATGGACAAACTACGTCAGCTCGTAGACGTAAACACAGTGGTCGGCGAGCCGATAAACCCCACCCCCGACGTTACCATCATCCCCGTGTCGAAAGTTACGTTCGGCTTTGGTGGTGGCGGCGGCGAGACAACCCCCGAAAAGCCAAAGAGCGACATTTTCGCCTACGGTTCGGGCAGTGGTGTCACCATACTACCACTGGGCTTTATTGTCATTGACAAAAACGGTGTGCAACTCATGCACATGAACACCGTCGGCAACACCACCGACAAAATTGTAAACATGGTACCCGGCGTGCTGGACAAAGTAGCGGCGTTTTTCTCCAAAAATAAGGAGAAAACCGAAGAGACAGCCGAGGTCACCGACGATACTCAGCCATAACTTCACACATCTACAGCTGTACGGAGGAATAACGCTCTTTACAGCTGTTTTTGCGGTAATCCCAAGCTACTAATCTAAACAAACATAAAGGATGGTTGTATCATGCTACAAAGTGTTAAATCGCTACTAACCAGATGGTTTGTCACTGCGCTCAGCGGTATGGCGCTGGGGCTGTTTGCTTCGCTTATTATTGGGCTTATTATTTCACAGCTTGCGCAGATACCGTTACTCGGCTTTATGGCACCTTACGCCGAGGTGCTGTCCGCTTCGTCGCCGGTCATAGGTGCGGCTATAGGTGTAGCCGTGGCGTACAGTCTGAAAGCTTCGCCGCTCGTGATATTCTCCTGTGCGGCGGTTGGTGCGATTGGCTACATAGACGGCGGGCCTGTCGGATGCTATGTGGCTTCGCTTTTCGGGGCGGAGATTGGGCAGATAGCGTACGAATACATAAAAAAGATACGGCTTGAGATACTGGTTGTCCCCTTTGTGACAATTATAAGCGGCGGTTTGATTTCAGGGCTTATCGGTGGATATGTCTCCGCCTTCATGACTAGTCTCGGTAACTTTATCAATGTCGCCACCGAAATGCAACCGCTACCGATGGGGATAATAGTGGCGGTTACAGTGGGTATGGCACTCACAGCGCCGATATCGTCAGCCGCTCTATGTATAATGCTCGGGCTGTCAGGGCCTGCGGCAGGGGCGGCACTGGTTGGTTGTTGTGCTAACATGGTGGGCTTTGCGGTGATGAGTTACCGTGACAACGGCATAGGCGGCGCTGTCGCCGTGGGACTGGGGACGTCCATGCTACAAGTGCCAAACATCGTCAAAAAGCCGATTATCTGGCTACCTCCCATTATCGCGAGTGCAATACTCGGGCCGATTGCAACCACCATACTACCGATGACCACAAACGCAGTCGGCGCAGGTATGGGGACAAGCGGACTGGTAGGCCCTATAAACACGCTTATAGTGATGGGCGAAGCAGGTTACAGCACAGTATACACCATGCTCACAGTGCTACTACTACAGTTTTTACTACCTGCCCTCGTGACATTTGCCGTGTACAGGCTGTTTATAAAGCTTCAATTTATCAAAAAGGGTGACCTCAAATTGCAGGAGTAGTTTCGCACGTAGCGTTTTGTAAGCCTGTAATAGCGAATATGTAGAGAAAAGTCTTGACTGTTCCGAGTTTACATCTGCAAATACAGCTGATGGCAAAAAGGGAGCTTATAACACATCACAATGCTTTGGCATACAATTATAACCATCGACAAGTACGTTACAGTGCCAAACCATATATAAAAAACGTAGGGGCTGATGCTTGCATCGACCCCTACATTTTTTTACGCTAAATCACTTTAACCTGTCATTCCTCTATTTTTATAAGCCACAACCCACAGTGTTAGTGTTGTGCTGCGTTCTTGGCGTGCGGAGCCGAGCGAAGTTTTAGCTTTAGTTGCTTTAGCAAGCTACGAGCCACCAACAATCCGAAGCCTACAGCAACAGCCACCATGAATATTGACATTTCCTCCTCGTGTGCACCTGACACGATGTCTGATATACCTGTGTACCCGAAGGTGGTGATTATATAGTCCAGTAGCAATCCAAACGCCACTGAGCAAACAGCTACAGATCCAATGTAGATAGCCATAACCTTTTTGCCGAGCGCCTTAAGCAATATCATTAACGAGGCAATGTTGGTAACAGGCCCTGCAAACAGGAACACAAACGCCGCACCCGGGGATACGCCCTTCATCATAAGGGAGAGTGCAATCGGTATAGACGCTGTAGAACAAATGTACATCGGAATACCGATTATAAGCATTAACAGCATGCTAGCCAGAGGGTTTGTGAAAGAGGACAGCCACGACTCGGGCACCACTGTGCTTATAACAGTCGCGATTAGCAATCCCACAACAAAGTGCACAGCGATTTCGTCCAGAAACTCACCGAAAGCAAAGGTGAATATGCTCTTTATACGTTGCCCAAAGGACAGTGAAGCGTCATATTCACTGTGCTCATGACCACAACCGCAACTACTTGCCGCTGTATCATGGCTGTGGTCGTGTCCGCAACCACAACTATCAATCGCCGCTGTTTGGGCATGGCCGTGAGCATGGTCGTGACCGCAACCGCAGGCACTTTCGACAGTGCCATGACTATGATCATGTCCGTGACTGTGACTATCCACTGCCGCAGCGTGAACATGTGCATGACCGTGATCGTGACCGTGGTCGTGACCGCAACCGCAGGTGTCCTCAACACCATCATAGTTAGCTTTCTCCTTACCGCTCAAGAGGTTAGTAGTAATACCAGCCACTATACCGGACACAAACGCCGCTATAGCACGGTACACAGCAAACAGTGGGCCCATCAGACCATAAGTAGCTATCAGGCTATCAACGCCTGTCTGTGGAGTAGAGGTCAAGAAGCTTACCACCGCCCCCTTTGAAGCACCGCTTTTGCCGAGATACATCGCCGTAGGTACTACTCCACAAGAGCAAAGAGGTAGCGGCACACCAAAGACAGATGCTTTAACAACCGAAGAAACTGACTTTTTTCCGACATGCTTTAGGATGAACTCCTGATTTACAAAGGCGTGTAGTGCCCCTGTAAACAATAAACCTATTACTATATAGAAGGACATATCCACAAAAAGATGCCATAAATTTTCAAAATAAACCATATTACTATTCTCCTTTTATTATGAATGACTTATATGCAGAAGACCTGTGCTCAAAATGTCGTGAATGTGCTCATCGTTTAGGCTGTAGAATACATTATTCTTATCTTTACGGCTTTTGATGAGGGCGCTTTGTTTTAATGATTTTAGTTGATTTGACACTCTGGGTTGTGAGACTTCGAGAAGCGCAGACAGATCACGGACACAGATTTCGTCATGTAACATCGCCAGTAGTATCTCTATCCGTAGTGGCTCGCTGAATGCTTTAAAAAAAGACGATAACTTCTCGATTATTTCCTCGTTACCTATTAGTTTTTTGACCTCGTCCGAGGTGTTGCAACATAGTTGTTCGGCCATATGATCTCCTTCCTGATATATGTAAGGGCATGGTGTCAATAACACTATATCATTATATAATGATATAGTGTTATTGTACATATCCATTTGCTATTTGTCAATAGGTATGGGAGAATTTTTTCAGGGAGGGATTTGGGGTGGGTGGGCGGGGGCGTACGGCGATTCGGGGTTCCGACGGTAGCTGGTATTGAGGGGATGACGGTAAAAGTCGGAACCCCTAAGCGCCGGCGCTTAGGGGAAGCAGACGCTCTAATTGTTGGGCCGACGTAAACAAGGGGGATACACGGGGAAGTAGGGGCAGCGTTTAGGGGACAGCGGTACAAGTTCGATAGCGCAAAACCGGTTAATGCAGTGTTCACATACAGATGGAGGTAGGCGGTAGCGTCATGGCTAGACAAGCAAGCTACCCTCCCAATCCCCACACTTCTACACCTCCCCACATTCCACCCCCATGCGCCGAGGCTTAGAGGCCCCGACGCCCTCGCCGTCATCTCCACATTTCCCACACCCCGTCGGGACCCCCAATCCTCGTCCCTCCCACCCACCCTCCCACAAAAAAAGCCCCCCACCCTCTCCCACCACCCCACCCAACCCCATATTGTAAACATTTCATGAAGAGCATTGACATTTCCTCAAAGAGAGAGTATATTATTGTTAGCACTTGACATTAACGAGTGCTAATTCGTCAAAAAATGTCCCAAACGTAAGGCGTTAGCAATGGGAGGTGGCGCAAATTTCTATTGAGAGCAGACGTTTTCATATAATAAGAACCGTGGTAGAGCACCACATGCAGACAGGTGAGCCGGTCGGTTCAAAGCTCATAGCCGAGCTTCTCGGTGGTGTGTCCTCCGCAACGATACGAAACGACATGTCCTTTTTAGAGTTGAGCGGACTCCTCCACCAACCACACACCTCATCAGGCAGACTGCCCACACAGACCGCCTACCGAGTGTATATAGACCGACTGCTGAACGCACCACCTGTTGACAACGACCTACTCCGTGAGATAGACGCACTGTTCAACACCGCCGACGCAGACCCCGACCGCATACTCACCAAAGCAACGGACAGTCTAAGCGACCTGACGGGGCTGGCGACAATTTCCGCAACCTTCCTCCGTAGCAACGTAACCATTCGGAGTGTCGAGGTAATGCCGGCTTCTCCAAAAACGCTTATTATTATAGTAGTAGCGTCAAGTGGAGTGGTTCGCAACAAAGTGTGTCGGGTGGACTTTAACGTCACCGATAAGATAGTGGACTTTTTCACACAACTTGCCGCCTCACAACTCAAAGGGCGGACAGTGGAGGAGGTCACCTCCCACTATCTAAATTCACTGATGGTAAGCATGGGCGAATACGGCGTACTGTTCACCCCTGTGCTAACTGCGATATACAGCCTGATACACGAGATCAGCAAAGGGCAGTACTGCCTGAGCGGCCACAGTAAACTACTAGGCTTCCCCGAACTCTCGGGCGGCACCTATGAACTGCTCACTTTCCTGGAACAACCCGAGGGAATGCGCCGTGTCATCATGCAGAAGGACAGCCTACTCTATACCCTCATAGGCACCGAAACAGGCGCGCATCAGCTATCTGACTGCGCCGTAACAGTCGGGCGATACCCTATAGGCAGATCCGAGTGGGGAGCTATAGCGGTAGTGTCCCCCGTGAGGGCAAACTATCCGCTTATCATGCCGCTCATAGCATACTTCTCCCACTCATTAACTCGTATACTAACCGAGATTTACTCCCAATTTGACTGATAATATCGTTAAATCATGTAGAAATCGGATATTGAATATAAGAAAGGTGGTGTACCTGTCTGACAACTTACAACAGACAGATAGACTGATGACGAAAACACCGAACAACGAAAAAAGCGTGACCGAGGGGACAACGTCCCCCACCCCCGACCCTAAGGAGACTGCAGAAGAAAAAGAAGCAACCCAAGCTAATGCAGAAAGCGGCGAAAACATCGCTGACGACGAACTGGAAACACTAAAGCGTGATCTCGCCGAGTGCAAGGACACCTACCTGAGAATGCTCGCCGAGTACGACAACTACCGCAAGAGAGCGACAAGAGAAAAAGAGCGCATGTACCTGGACGTGCAAGCAAAGACTGTAGGAGAGTTTCTTCCACTGATAGAAAACCTTGCACGAGCCGCTACAGCCCCCTGTAAAGACGAAGCATATAAAAAGGGACTGGACATGACATTTACGATGGCAGCTTCGACACTGGAGAAACTGGAAGTGAAGATGTTCGGGGAGAAAGGCGATACCTTCTCACCGACGCTACACAACGCCGTTGACAGTGCGGAAGCGGACGACACTCCACCGGGCATAGTGCTTGAAGTTTACAAGCCCGGCTACATCATAGGCGACAGAGTGCTGAGCACAGCCGTGGTGAAGGTTTCGGAATAATCCAACCCACAATATTTGTCTGAGCCATAAAACGCCCATCAAATAACGCTTATAAAGCAACAATTCCCATAAACCCCACGGCAGACTATTAAAGCAACTGCCGTAAACAATATAAATAAATATTTTTCATATTTCGAGAGGAGAAAACACAGTGTCAAAAATAATAGGTATAGACTTAGGAACAACAAACTCTTGCGTAGCAGTTATGGAGGGCGGCGAAGCTGTCATCATTGCTAACGCCGAGGGCTCACGTACAACCCCATCTGTTGTAGCGTTTTCCAAGACAGGCGAGCGTATGGTGGGTCAGGTCGCAAAAAACCAGTCCATCGTAAACCCTGACAGAACAATAAGCTCCATTAAGAGAGAAATGGGCAACCAGTACAAAGTTACCGTTGACGACAAGAACTACACACCGCAGGAAATCTCCGCTATGATACTCACAAAGCTGAAGAATGACGCTGAAAGCTACCTTGGCGGCAAGGTTACAGAAGCGGTTATCACTGTCCCTGCCTACTTTACTGATAGTCAACGCCAAGCCACAAAGGACGCAGGACGTATAGCAGGACTGGACGTTAAGCGTATCATAAACGAGCCCACAGCGGCGGCACTTGCATACGGCATAGACAAGGGTAACGAGCAGAAAATAATGGTGTACGACCTGGGCGGTGGTACATTTGACGTGTCCATCATCGAGATGGGCGAGGGCATACAGGAAGTACTCGCCACAGCAGGTGATAACAGACTGGGTGGTGACGACTTTGACAAGTGCCTGATTGACTTCATCTGCACAGAGTACAAGCGCACAGACGGCGTTGACCTAACAGGCGACCGCAGAGCCATGCAGCGTGTTAAAGAAGCTGCTGAAAAGGCGAAAATCGAGCTGTCCGGTATGACCACCACAAACATCAACCTACCATACATCACAGCAGACGCTGAAGGCCCTCGCCACCTGGACATGACTGTTACCCGTGCTAAGTTTAACGAGCTTACAGGTCACCTTGTCAAGAAAACCATGGGACCTGTCAAGCAAGCACTTGAAGATTCAGGCCTAAAGGCACACGAGATAAACAAGGTGCTGATGGTAGGTGGTTCCACACGTATCCCTGCAGTGTACGACTCGGTGAAGGACTTTATGGGTCAAGAGCCATACAAGGGCATCAACCCCGACGAATGCGTAGCGGCAGGTGCGGCTATACAGGCGGGTGTTCTCGCCGGTGATGTTAAGGGACTACTGCTACTGGACGTTTGTCCGCTGTCCCTCGGTATTGAAACTATGGGTGAAGTAACCACCAAGATAATAGAGAGAAACACCACAATCCCAGCGAAAAAGAGCCAAGTTTTCTCCACAGCGGCGGACAATCAAACAGCGGTTGACATCCACGTTCTACAGGGCGAGAGAGAGATGGTCAGCATGAACAAAACTCTCGGCAAGTTCAAGCTGGACGGTATTCTACCTGCTCCAAGAGGTATTCCGCAGATAGAGGTAACATTTGACATTGACGCAAACGGGATTGTCCACGTATCCGCTAAGGATAAGGGTACAGGCAAAGAGCAGAAGATTGTCATAGAGTCCGGCACCAGCATGAAGCCGGAGGACATCGAAAAAGCGGTTAAAGACGCCGAAATGTACGCCGAAGAGGACAAAAAGTTCAAAGAAGCGGCAGACGTCAAAAACGCAGCCGACCACATGGTTTACCAGACAGAAAAGGCGCTAACCGACCTAGGCGACAAGGTAAGCGATGAAGAAAAAGCCGCTGTCACATCTAAAGTAGACGCACTGAAAAACGCGGTAGCAGGTGGCAACACCGACAGCATTAAAACCGCTACCGAGGAACTTCAAAAGGAATTCCACGCACTGAGCGAAAAGCTATACAAGGAAAACGCCCCAACAGAGGGAGAGCCAACCGAAAAGCCTGATGACGACATCGTAGACGCAGAGTTCAAGGACGCTGAGTAGTCGTTTACAGAACAAATTAGCTCTATAATAGCAGGGGGCAAGTACTGCATATATATTTAAAATCGGGGATAGGTCATCCTATCCCCGACATGTCACTTTTACATGGGGAATACTCATGTAAATTTGACGTTTACGGCAAGTTTTCTTAAGGTCTGTTGACCATAGTTTATTGAAAAAGATACTTAATTGTATGTAGATGGAAGATGAGGGAGAGTATGGCGGATAAACGAGATTATTATCAGGTACTCGGTGTAGACAAAAGCAGTAGTCCGGCCGACCTTAAAAAAGCGTACAGAAATCTGGCGAAGAAGTACCACCCCGATGTAAACCCCGGTGATGCGTCGGCAGAGGCAGCGTTTAAAGAGGTAAACGAAGCATACGAAGTACTGAGCGACAGTGAAAAGCGCAGTCGCTACGACCAGTTCGGGCACGCAGGCGTGGACCCAAGTTATGGCTCAGGCGGTGGGGGCTTTGGTTTTGGCGATATAGACCTTGGCGACCTGTTTGGGAGCTTTTTCGGTGGAGGTTTTTCAGGTGGCGGCAGAGCAAGAAACCCCAACGCACCGATAAAGGGTACCGATATACGCACGCAGATAGTGCTGACCTTTGAGGAGGCAGCACTTGGCTGTAAAAAAGAGATAAACATAACACGTCAGGAGAGCTGTAAAGTCTGTGACGGCACAGGTGCGGCAGAAGGCACAACCCCCGACATCTGCCCTGATTGTAGCGGTAGCGGACAGATAAAGGTCAGCCAAATGACCCCATTCGGAGCGATACAAAGTTCACGCCCCTGTAATCGCTGTTCGGGAACAGGCAAAATCATCAAAACCCCCTGCCCCGAATGTGGCGGCGGTGGCAGAATACGCAAGACAAAGAAACTCGAAGTAAACGTCCCCGCAGGCATAGACGACGGTCAGACGTTCCAACTTAGAGGTCAAGGCGACCAAGGCAAAAACGGAGGCCCTTACGGCGACTGCAACGTGACGGTGTCGGTAAAGCCACATGCATTGTTTGAACGGGACGGCTTTGACGTCTGGTGCGAAATGCCTGTGACCTATGCGCAAGCGGTACTTGGAGATGAGCTTACAGTGCCGACTCTGGAGGGCAAGGTTAAGTATAATGTGAGCGAGGGCACACAGCCGGGGACGGTGTTTAGACTTAGAAATCGTGGTATTTCTTACATCAACGGCAGAGGTAAGGGTGACCAGTATGTACGTCTGGTAGTGGAAGTGCCGAAGAACCTGAATAGCCGTCAAAAGGAAGCACTGCGTGAGTTTGAAAAGAGCTTAGGCGAGAAAAACTACGCCAAGCGTGACGGTTTCTTTAAAAAGCTTAAAGACATGGTATGGCCGGACTCGAAGTCCTAGTATATTCGGGTCTGTGACGAAACAGAATTAATTTCGTTGATTTGACGAAACCTTGTAGGGGCGGTCCTATGTGACCGCCCGAAACCGTGGTTTTTACCATTAGTTTCGGGCGAACACACAGGTTCGCCCCTACAAGTCTTGTGCATTATTAGAATTT
>CAYJIK010000057.1:0-13043 GCA_964370205.1 uncultured Oscillospiraceae bacterium
GACCCGAGCATCCAACGTCCGGTTCCTGCTTAATCAACGCAAAACGTCCACTCCCTTGCCCGGAGGGGCTTTTTACGTCAATGAATGGGGATAGGAGTTTTGCTGTTGTTTTTGTTGTACCACCGGCGGTAGGAAGCGAAACAACGCTGTCAGTTGGTGGACACATAAGAAAAAGGTAGATCCAAACACACCCCATCTTTTGGGCGAAACGGTGTTTGCAAGTGACGATAAACATTAACACGGCCACCACCTACAGTACGTTTCGGATTCTGCCAACTCGAGTGCAACGTTTCATATACCGCCCACACAAATAAAAATCCCCACCACTTTACCCTCACTCGTTAAATTCCCCTTGCAAATATCATAATTATATTGTAGAATAATCTAAACGGCTATAGGAGTTGATTGATTATGCCTATAAACGTCAGCACTGCCCTACTGGGGCAACTTGCAAGCGGCTCTGAATTCCGCGAAAAGCTGGGACATGTGCGTGACAGTGCGGACACCCTTAAAGCAAAGAACGGCGCAGGTAGTGACTTTCTGGGTTGGTTGGATCTACCTGAAAGTATGCAGTCTGCACTCCCAACAATTTTAGAAACCGCAAAGCATATAAGGGAATGTTCGGATATCGTCCTTGTAATCGGTATAGGCGGCTCGTACCTCGGTGCAAAAGCGGCTATTGACTTTCTCCGTTCGCCGATGTACAATATGCTCCCAAAGTCCACACCGGATATTCACTTTTTGGGCACAAGTCTCTCCTCCTCCGCTTTGTGTGACGTACTGTCACTGTGCGAGGACAAAGAGGTAAGCGCCATTATGGTGTCTAAATCAGGTAGCACGCTTGAGAGCGGTCTGGCATTTCGCTTTGTACGGCAGATGTTAAAGGAAAAGTACGGCGATGAATACGGTAAGCGTATATATGTCGTCACCGACCCTGACAGTGGAATGCTTAAACAAATGGCGGACAGTGAAGGGTACACCGTGTTCCCCATACCAAAGGACGTCGGCGGACGCTACAGCGTACTCAGCGCAGCAGGACTGCTACCGATAGCGATAGCTGATGTCGATGTATCGGAAATCTTACACGGCGCACGTGACGCAAAAGCGCAGTTTTTTGACAGTGAAAACCACTACAACGCCTGTCACAACTATGTAGCTGTACGGCATCTGTTAAACGAATTCGGCAAAAAAGTGGAACTTTTCGTAAGCTATTCACCGACGCTCACCATGTTCACCGAATGGCTAAAACAGCTGTTTGGTGAAAGCGAAGGCAAACGTGACAAAGGGATATACCCAAGTAGCGCCACCTTCCCGGCTGACCTTCACTCGATAGGCCAGTTTATACAAGAGGGAACACCGCTTTTGTTTGAAACCCACCTCCACGTCACTAAGGACAGCAAACCGCTGGTGTTATATAGAAGTAGTGAGCCGGATGGACTGGAGTACATGGACGGCAAGACGCTGGGCGACATTGAGAAGACCGTCTTCCGGGCTGTCATCATGGCACACAGTAGCGGTGGCACACCACAGATAACTATAGAGATTTCGGAACGAAATGAATATAACTTAGGATATTTGTTTTATTTCTTCCAGCTCGCCTGTGCGATAAGCGGATATACGCTCGGCGTAAATCCCTTTGACCAACCGGGTGTGGAGGAGTATAAAAAAAATATATATGCACTATTAGGCAAATCGGAACAAGGTGACCGGTAACATCCACAAACAAATTAAGCTATAACGTAAATGTTGGAGGTAAAAACTATGATCAAACTAATCGTCGGAAACAAAGGTTCAGGCAAAACAAAGACACTTATCAACCTAGCAAACGAAGCAGTAAAAAGCACAGATGGCAGCGTTATTGTTGTAGAGCAAGGCCTAAAGCTAACCTATGACATAAACCACCAAGCACGTCTGGTGGATGTTGAAAGATACTCCATCGCCGGCTTTGAGTCCTACTACGGATTTATAAGCGGTCTTCTGGCAGGTAACTATGACATCACCGATATATTCTGCGACCAAGCCCTCTCAATAGGCGGCAGAGATTTCGAGCAGTTCGCTGTAATGATTGATAAGCTTGCAACGCTCACCGAAAATTCCGACATCACACTAACAATGCTTGTATCCTGCGATATAAGCGAACTTCCTGAGCGCATTCAGAAGTTTGCTATATAGTTCGGTTTAATTACGCTAAGCGAAAGCCGTCACTTTGGTGCTATAGGCTTTCGCTTATATCTTAACCAGACCACTCGAAAGGAGTGATAAGCATGGCTCTTGCTGTAGCTATGACAGCTAACATGGCCTGCACTTTCGGCACTGCACCGGGGACTCTAATTGTAAACTCGCAGACGGCAACCATGACATCCAATTTTTTGACCGCAACTATTATGGACAATAAGCCGATGGCGAATATTCCGCCGTTTGCTATGTGTACATCCATAGCTAACCCCACCGTTGCATCTGCAACAGCGGCGGCTTTTGGCGTGCTGACTCCGATGCCCTGTATCCCTGCAATAGCAGCACCATGGGCACCCGGCTCTCCTACTGTCCTGATAGCCAATTTCCCTGCGCTTAACAACTCCTCTAAACTCATGTGCAACTGGGGTGGAGTTATTTCGATAGTGTCACCGGCGCAAACCACCACAATGGTGCCGTAGACTCGGAGTGTCGTAAAACAAAATAAGCACTAAACTGTAGGGGCTAGCCTATGTGACAGCCTGAAGCGAGGATACCCTCATTTCAGACACACAGGTTAGTCCCTATGTTTCATAACCGTACACTTTCACTATTTACAAAGCGGAGGTAACCTAATGCCAAGATACACCCACCTACTTTTCGATAATGACAATACCCTAATGGACTTCGACAAAGCTGAAGTGCTCGCCTTTAGGGAGTGCTATCTACAGTTTGATTTCCCCCTACCGTATAGCGACGACTTGCTAAAGTCGTATAGTGACATAAACAAGGCGTGGTGGAAAAAGTTTGAGCTTGGGCAATGCAGTAAAGCGGAGCTTACTGTGGGGCGGTTTGCAGAATTTTTAACTGTCCACTTGCTTTCACTCCCACCTGAGACCATGTATGAAGCATTCGCTACAGCACTGGGCAGGCAGAACATACTAATAGACGGCGCACTAGACCTTCTAAAGCGTCTTCACAGTAACTACTCCCTCCACATCATCACAAACGGCATCTCCAAAGTCCAGCACTCCCGCATAAACTCCTCGCCGATACGTGAGTACATCGGACATGTCTTCGTGTCCGAAGATGTGGGGTACAACAAACCTGACCCACGCTACTTTGAAAGGGTGCTGAAAACACTGGAGGTCTGTAAACATCAGTGCATTGTCATAGGGGACTCACTCAGTTCCGACATAAAGGGCGCAAACAACAGCGGCATTGATTGTATATGGTATAATCCTCTGTCGTTGCCCGGGAGTACCCACAACGTCACCTATAACGTCACGACACTTAAAGAAATCGAGCAGATACTGGTAGGTAGCTGACCGCTCTCAACCATTGCTCGAATCAGAGAAAACTACTTTTAAAAAGTATGGGGACAGCATCCCCGACCCTCCGAGTAAACGCTTTCGGGAGGTCGGGGACGCTGTCCCCTATATTTATATATTATTGCTAATCAATATGGGGCTGTGACGAAATTGTAATAATGCACAAAACTTGTAGGGGCGAACCTGTGTGTTCGCCCGAAACTAATGGTAAAACCATGGTTTCGGGCGGTCACATAGGACCGCCCCTACGCAATTCGTCACAGACCCTTTCTTGAGGCAAAAAAGCACAGATAGTACTCTAAACCCTATTTCTTTTCCTCTCTCGCTTAAAGTTATACATCTTAGCATCCGCCATTTCAACCAGCTCTGCATACCCCAACACGTTATCGCTCCCTATCTCCTGTATGCCGTAACTTACAGACGTTTGATATGGCTTCCCGTGTTTGTCGGCAATCTCAGATACGTCCTTTGCGATTTTCAGGAATACATCGGTAATATTTTCGTTAGGCGACAGCTTACCTACCACTAAAAACTCATCGCCACCCAGTCGGGCAATGGTGTGGCCTTCCAGAGCAGCCTTCATTATATCGGTCACCCATAGTATGTATTTGTCCCCTTCGTTATGTCCGTAGGTGTCGTTGACGGTTTTGAGGCCGTCCATATCAATAAACACTATGAAACAAGGGAGATTTACACTCAAATAATCCTTTAGCCTACTCATCGCTACATCACGCACAAAAAAGCCTGTCATAGCGTCGGTATAAGCTCTGTATTCTATGTCTCGAATTTCACGGCCTTGAGCTCGAAGCCTCTCAAGTTTACCGGTGTAGTTGTCTGCCACCACTCGGAGATTTGAGTAGAGGTAGTTGATCACCATTACCAACATAAAAATCACAATGGAATAGATAGCAGTTGCGAGGTGGTAATATAGGTTTTTTTGGACATCTCCCCCGGCTCTGTCTATAGAGAGTGATGCAACAATCTGATTTACAAATGTAGCACCCAGAAAAATAGTAGATAAAACTGTCGTTCTCTTGTCAGACAACGGTATAGCGAGTATCGCCTTCCCAAGTATTCTTTTGGTCAAAATTATATATGGTATTGGAATAGCCATGTTTATAGCGGTAATCAGCAACCTGTTTTCTACCGAGGCAACTGTTAACATCCCACTTTCATTTGTTAACAAGGCCATCGTGACTACTACAATGGTTCGTATAGCAAAGAAGTTTATCGCAAAGGAGAACACCCCAAACAGTGATTGCACCAGCTCTCGTTTGCAAACCACCAACGTTTCTGCCGTCAATACCACTACATATATTATCATAAACAGATATTCATACTGAAAGCGAGTGACATAAATCGGCAGGAAGAATATAAAACTGTTTAGCGCAACCAGAACAATGTAAACGAGTGCACCTATCCTTGTGGCTCCTAGCACATACGAGGTGTAGTTAAACACGACCACCATATAAGCACAGTAAATCAAGAATGTCACCGCAGGCATCATACGTAGCCACCGCCTCTCGCATAGTATTCTTTTTTGTCTTCTCGCATATAACGGTCCGCTTCCTCCAATATCTGAAGCTTGTCTCTGATTGGACTGTCCGGACCAACTACCGTAAAGCCCAGATTGGCGTGCATTCTATACTCTACCGTCTCTGCCACTATAGTAATGTTCCTCTTTATTCTACTAACTACCGTGTGTAGCTCGGCCTCTTCCACACTATCCAAGAGCACCAAAAACTCATCGCCGCCAATTCGGGCTACGTAGTCATCTTCTCTAACACTGTTCCTGAATATATCGGCAATTCCTTTAATGTACTCGTCTCCCACAGCATGGCCGTAGTTGTCGTTCACATGTTTAAGGGACGCTAAATCGCTGTAAATAACCGCAAACGAGAACCCTTCCCTCTGACAAAACTCGTCCAGCTTTCGCTCGATGAACAGTTTATTATATGTACCTGTAAGTTCGTCTGTGTAGAGACGCTTTTCTGCGACGGTCTGCTTTTCAATGTTCTTTCGACGCATCACATCCGCCCTGTCCGACTTGCGCTTGAAGGAATAAAGCGATATTAGGTTTACATTAAAGAAGAACAGACAATAAAAAGCAATAGCCATGACACTAACGCTAACTATTGTGGAAAACAGGTAGAATACATATAGCTCCTCTGCCATCACCACCCAAGCCGTAATTATTAAATACATGCTCATACAAGCAGCGGTCAGCGTTACCACTTCGGAGTACTGTCTGGTGGAAGACATGCCCCTAAGCTTATCAAGCGGCACAATACCCTTCACCATTTTAAGCACCACCACCAACATCAGCTGTGAAAAGAAGTTCGAGATGTAGAAGATGTTATCGTTTTCAAATACCTCCAACGTCGGAACGCCGATAAGGTGGCAGTAGCTAACAAACACCACGACACTAACAGCAATAATGTTAAAGCCAAACACAGACGCTCCGAAGAAAAGCTGACGCAAGTCTGTTTTTGATATAATCGCAAACTCCAACAGGAACAACGCACCACTTACCCACAACATCAAAGGGTATGAGCCGCCGAGAAGGTAGATTGCATGATATAGCACAGTGTTAAAAAGCGCAATTAGAACACAGTCCCATCTGCTGTCAGTGGTACCGTGTAATATGCTCTTTGCAAACTTTATTGCATAGCTGTGGTAAACAACCATCATTACGCTGCTGAAAAGCATGAAAAAAACGCTCATGTCACTCTCCTTTAGTCCTATGCGTCCTTGTACAATGAAAAGCCCGTTTTACCGTCAGCCCCTACAAGTTTAAGTGCTTTATCCGCCTTTTCATAGACTTTTTCAAAGCTATCTCCGTGCTCGGGGTATAGCGAGACGCCTATGCTTGCGGAAATGTCCACACTGTTCTCGCCGTCATTGTATGTCTTGCGAAGAAGGGCACAGAGCTCTGATGCTTTTCTTTCGACAAATGCAATGCTTTTGTAATCGTTGATAAACACGTAAAACCTGCTGTTGTCCACTCTGCCTATAATGTCAGTGCTTCGGAATGTGTTTCGCAGTATCGAGCCGACATCCTGTAGGCACTCCTGCCCAAACTGCTCGCCGGCAACTTCGCTAATGCGTCCGAAGTCGGAAAGCTCCACCACAAACAGCGCACCTGTTTCTTTACTGGTAGCGGTGCGTAGGTAGTTTTTGATGTATCGCTCGGTCGCTTGTTTGTCGTAGACACGGTTTAAAGCGTCTGCCTCAGATTTTTGCTTAAGTATATCCATCTCGATCTTATGTCCTGTCACTTCTGACATTTTACCGATGGTGCGGTATCGGTTTTGCCTGTTATCGTATATGGTTTGGCAGCTGTATGTATACCATACCACCTCACCATTTGAAAGTGTCACGCAGAACTCGCCTTCAAATCGTTCTGTGGCTTGGTTGGCGTTTCTTAGCACAGCCACACAAGTCGGGAACATGGTTTGCCCCAGCTCTGAGTCCAAAAAGTTCTCCACCACCTCCGGTATACCAAAACGCCTTGCAAAGTCCTCGGAAAACCTGATAGCTCCAGCGGCGACATCAAAATCGTAAAAATCACTACCCGTGAGCGACGCTATATCGCTTACAAAGTATTTCTCTTTTTCTAACTGGTTGTGAACTTCGACAAGGTCGGTAATATCGGTGACAGATAGGTAAATACGGTTCCGGCCGTGTTCACTCGCCGCAATCCTGCCCACAAGCCTGAAACTGTTGTTACTGCCCGACTTGGTGGTGAAGGTGCTTGTGTACTCCATCTGGCCGTATGGGTCGGTCTCGGCCCGCTCAGCTAGATACTTAAGTAGATAATTTTTGCTTTCAGGATTCATAATCATCAGGCCTTGGTTTTTAAACTTATCCCGAACCTCTTCCCTTGTGTATCCTATCATTTCAAAGTAGTAGTCGTTAGCTTCCACAATGGTGAAGTGTTCATCCATCTCGGCTATAAGTAGACCACACGGAACAAATGTATTGGCAAACTTCGCATCGTTTATGTTGTAAATCACCGACATATCCGAATCGTCAGCGGTGTTATAGCTTTGTATGTCATTACGGTATTTTGCTTCAAAATCAGGAATTGGCATCGGCTTGTCAAAGACATACCCCTGCACCGCATCGCAGTTCATGCTTCGCAGTAGTTCCACCTGCTCGGGGGTTTCTATCCCCTCAGCAACTACGTACATGCCGAGGTTGTGGGACATTTTCACTATGCTGTCAATTAGCATGTCGTCACGGCGTGCATTCTTGCCACCAACGAAAAAGCTTCTGTCCATCTTCAGCGTGTCCACATGTAGGTTTTTCAGCATACCAAGCGAAGAATAACCCGCACCGAAGTCGTCGATGGAAATGCGGAAGTTATTATTTCTCAAGTCGGTAAACAGCTCCACTATCATGTCCTCGTTCGAGAAAGTGGTGGACTCGGTCAGCTCTATTTCGATGCATTCGTGCGGCACCCCATATTTGTCCGCTATCGCCACGACACCGTCCACGAAAAACGGATTTTCCAGATTGAGCCTTGAGCAGTTTATGGAAATAGTGATATGCCCCATGCCGTCGTCCATCCACTTTTTCAAGGTTTGGCACACAGTTTCAAGGACATATCTGTCAAGCTCAACGATAAAGCCATTCTTTTCAAACAGCGGTATAAAGTCATTTGGATAAATCATATTGCCGTCCGCTTCTATCCATCGGACAAGCGCTTCCGCCCCCACCAGTTTATCCTCGTAGGTGCTAAACTTCGGTTGCAAATACACCTTGAATTCCTTGTTATCAATGGCGGCTTTCATCTTGTTTGTGATTTCAGCTTCCACCATTATTTTTTTACGGAAGCTTTCGTCGTAGTCGCACACCAACACATTCTTAGAGTTCTTTGCGCTTGTGTGCGCTAAGTTCACCTTTGTCATTATATCCTCGACATCGGTTTCACCCGGTTCAATACTGTATCTACCAATCGTAAAGCTTGCGGCATACTCGGTAAGTTCCGGTACGATTGCATCGAAGAATTCCGGTACCGCACTCACCACCACTTCCATCTCGTCAAAGAAGCTACGAGCACCAAACATGGCAAATTCATCTCCGCCCAACCTGGCGGCAATTGATATCTGATCCCCAAAGCTATCAGCGAACGGCTTTATCGCCTTAAGCACACGGTCTCCCACTTCAAAGCCGAACATCTCGTTTATCGCCTTGAAGTTCTCAATATCAAACACGACGATAGAGTAGGCGGTTTGTCTGTCACGCTCCAGCACCTCTGCCATTTCAAGCTTTAACTTTGCTAGGTTAGGCATGTCGGTGAGCGGGTCATAGTAAGCGGTTTTGATAAGCTTTTTACTCGCTCGTGCCTGGGAGAATGAAATGTACGCCACCAGAAGGACGACAGTCCAGTACACGATACTGCTTATACCTTCAAACTGCACTATCGCCGTGGTTAGCGCACTGCTGAATTGCTCTAGCTCAACATTCAAAGCAAGCGCCCAATCGGTCATTTCAATAGCGGTATATACCATGATTTTGGGTACACCGTGGTAGTTGTAGTAAAAACCGCCGTCTCTACCTGCTATAATGTCATGCTGAGCCTGTGTGACATTTTCAATGCCCATTTCCACCACATCACTCTCCGGTATAACAGTAGACCCGGCATGTTTTTCACTGGAGGAAAACACTAAGTTAAGGTTGTGGTCAACTATAAACATGTCGCCCATTTCGCTTAAAGAGTCGTCCATAACATCAAATATATTTTTTAGCGGCACCTCGCTGAACAATACCGCAGTCACTTCGTCGTCAACCATAACAGGTACTGCAATGTCAAAAGTCATTTCATTAGTTGTAACGGACACATGTGGGCTGGTTACTAAAAACTGTTCCGTGAGTGCAAACATGTACGCCTCGTTACCGGAAAAATCATGTACCTTCCCCTCACGGGATATGCCGTTACCCTTGAGGTCGACGTAGTAAAGCGTCTCAAACTCTTCACTCTGCGACTGCAAAGCAAAAAACTCCACGGCGTTGCTCTCGGTTACACCATATTCAGCGACATAGTCAGCAAGTAAGGCAAGAGAAGACCTACCCTCTTGAAGAGTATCGACCAGCAAAATATTCATCTGCGTACCTACCTGCTGCATTTCACCGATAGTAGTGTCCACTATAGCAGAATCCATTTGGCTTTTTCCCCAATTTATCATAAGCCCTATAAAGACTATAGCTATGGCAACCACAATCGTTGCCGCCTTTTTAGAACCGACACCTTTACGTTTCATCGCAATCCCCCGAGTCTGTATATAATAAAGCATTAAATGCTAATAAACATACTATTAAAACAATTATACATAGAATATTAACAAAAATCAACGCTATTTGCGAAATATAACGCTGATGAAACCCCCAAAATATTATTTCAGCTATTCTGTTGTTCAATATTAACTGTTTTTACCGAAAATCAAAACAATATTTATTGAAAAAACCGCTTGGTTGCAGGCTGCTCAATTTTATAGGTTGCGATTTTCCCGTTTATTGTTACATGTATGTTACTTTTGATGGTTGAACCCTTAAGCAAAAATTATCTGCAGTTCCCACAAAATGTCCCCCGATTTTTTCCGTACAAACTCCGCATTACAGTGCACATATTTGTCCCACATTGTACATATATATCAAGTAAGCAAAGGTTGTCTTAACGCAGAAAGCGAAATCGGACATCAAAAAACAACAACCAAAGCGGCATACAAAAAGGCTGTCTGCCGCATATACCACCAGAGAAAGGAATGGTTACAACATGGAGATGACCGTAAAAAAGCAGGAGATAATCACGTCAGAACCAGCGGTTATACACGCCGCCGACCAGCCCATAGAATGTGACGTACTTCTCCCCGACTACTACCCCGACATATCAAGGGTGCTGTGCTGTACAGCAACAGGTGTGGTCACAGACATTTCCCCCAGAGGGGACAGACTAATCGTGGACGGAGTAGCTAACGTAAGTCTAAACTACGCCTGCGAAAAGGGTATGCTACACAACGCCGAATACAAAGTCCCGTTTACCCGTCAGGTTCAGATTAAAGAGGGCTACTCGCCATCGGGACTTGAGGTAAACACCGAATGCCCCCATATAAGCTGCAGAGCCATCAGTAAGCGCCGCCTGGACATCAGCGGTACAGTGTCAATATCCATCCGCTTTTGCGACACAAAGATGATGGAAGTTGTTTGCGAAGCTGAGGGCGACGGCGTGCAGATACTCCCCACCGAGGGTACTGCGACCAAGTTAATCGACCAAATCACACGCCAGATACAACTGCGTGAGGAGATGGAACTGCCCACAGGAATGTCCCCCACAGGCAAGGTTCTCCGTGTAACCTCCTACCCCACCACCGACGAGTGCCGTCTCGTAGCGGGTAGGGTTGTGGTTAAAGGCAAACTCAACGTGTCGGTGCTGTACCAAACGGAGGACAGCGAAAAGCCCTCCCTCATCACAGGCAGTCTGCCGATAGGGGCGTTTTTGGACACGTCAGCGGCTTCAAATGACGCCGTATGCACCGCCAAGCTCACGACACTGACCTGCGAGGGCATGTCAGACGGTGAATACGACCCCACCGAGGGCGGTATAACAATAACCGCAACTCTCATTTGCGATGTCAAGCTGTACGAAAACTACAACTACTGTGGCGCTACGGACGGCTACAGCACAATTATGAACAGTGAACTGGACACCGCACAGGTCACAACCTCGACACTTTTGGGTATACCGAACTTCAGCTTCCAGCACAAAGAAAGCCTACCTGCAGACGAGGTAGAACGTAACATCATTGACGTAACAGTAACCCCCACTCACCCCACCGCAATGCTCGAGGACGGTATACTTTTCGCCTCCTGCAAAATGAACTACAAAACCCTCAGCCACTCGGAAGAAAACGGCATGTTCTGCACCGACCATTCGGCAGACATTAAAGTGTCGCTAGGGAGTTTCGAGTGCGACGGCAACTTCGACTTCCTCCCACGCTTCGAGGTGAACACCATTAACTTTGGCACCGATATGGGCAGACCTACCGTCACGGTAGACTATAAAGTTACAGGTACTGCCATGTGTTTCAAAAAGCACAACCTCATCACAGACCTCCACCTGGCGGACAAGGAACCATCCCCTGAAAACGAGGGCATAGGTATGCGCATTTACTACGCAAAGCCCGGCGAACAGGTCTGGGACATCGCTAAGAAATACGGGACGGTGGGCAGTCTTATAGTCAGCGAAAACGCACTGGGAAGCGAAACACTTGAGCGTCCCATGCCACTCATAATCCCAAGTGTTTAGAACAGCAGAACACCGTCAAAAAGCCTTTCAAATTAAAACCACACCAATGACAGGCGGACAGAAAGGAAAGATACAATGATAAACAACATATACGACGATATCGCAAAGCGCACGGGTGGGGATATTTATATAGGCGTCCAATATATAATAAGACTAAGTCAAAAAAGCCTTTAATCATGGGGGTTTGCAGACTTAGTCCTATTTTTTTACCCTATTATACACAGGCATAAAAATGAAAGGAGATCAAAAGCACGAATGTCAAAAGTAATAGCAATAATAAACGAAAAAGGGGGGACGGGTAAGAGCACCACAACTACAACACTTGCATATCTACTTGCAAAAGCGGAAAAGAAAACTCTTGTGATTGATTTTGATGGACAGGCACATTCAAGCATTATTTGTGGAGTCAATCCAAATAAAGCAGAAATTACGATTGCGACACTACTAAACAAAGTAATACTTGACGAACCATTGCCCGACCCTGCTGAATATATCCATCATAACGAGAATGGTGTTGACCTTATCCCTGCAAACAGCAATTTGTTTGTATTAGAGAGAAATTTGAACAATGTAGATTTTAGAGAAACAAAACTCAAAGAAGTAGTTGAGCCGTTAAAACCGTTATACGATTACATTTTGGTGGATTGCCTACCCTCGATAGGAACAGCAATGATAAATGTTATGATGTGTGCGGACAGCATAATTATTCCCACCCAAGCAGAACTTCTATCGGCACAAGGTCTTTCGGAGCTGTTAAAGCATATCAGAGTTATCAAGAAAAACAGTAACCACAAGCTATATGTTGAAGGCATACTTATAACAATGGATTCACCGAAAACTGTATTGTCAGCACAGGTGAACTCGATGATAAATGATACATTCGGAAACAGTATCAAAGTCTTTAAAACTCGCATCCCTCGGTCTATCAAAGTTGCGGAGGCGTGCCTTTATCAGAAAACTGTTTGTGAGTATATGCCCGATAATGCGGCTGCTATCGCTTATGAAAACTTTGCAAAGGAGCTGATGAACTATGGCACTTAAAGATAAACCAAAAATTCAGTTAGAAGATTTTGCTGATATGCTCGATTTTGAGGAAAAAGAACCCTCGAATACAGGCGGTATCACCGAAATGGAATTGTCCGAAATGCTACCGTTCCCCAACCACAAGTATAAACTATATGAGGGCGGGCGACTTCAAGATATGGTGGAAAGTATCAGCGAGTTTGGTATTA
>CAYJIK010000058.1:0-12967 GCA_964370205.1 uncultured Oscillospiraceae bacterium
TTCCGCAGTGAGGAGAGTGAAAACACCTGAAAACCTCCGCTGTCTGTAAGTGACGGACGCTTCCATCCTGTAAACCCCCTCAGCCCTCCCTGATCACGGACTACATCTTCACCGGGCCGGACATGCAGGTGATATGTGTTACAGAGCATCACCTGACAGCCGACACTTTCAAGGTCTATGGCGGACAGTCCGCCCTTTATCGCCGCAGAGGTCGCAACATTCATAAAAGCAGGGGTGTGGACAATTCCGTCCACCGTATTGAGCTCCCCCAGTCGTGCACGTCCTTCATTTTTCTTTAGTGTATATATCATTTTGTTTCCTTTCAAGTTGGTTTTGTGTGCGTTTTATTTCATGTCTCCCAAAGGGAGACACCAACATTTTCATTATCAACTAGTCACTTACAGTCTTCGTTAAACTATCATCATCGCATCGCCAAACGAGTAAAAGCGGTATCGGTTTTCTATGGCGCTTTTGTAAGCGGACATAGTAGCGTCATATCCCGAAAATGCGCTTACCAGCATGATCAGTGTGCTCTCAGGTAGATGGAAATTTGTTATAAGCCCGTCTATGACACCGAATTCGTAGCCGGGGTAGATGAAAATATTGGTTTCGCCACTGTCCTGTGCGGTTTTGCCGAGCTTTTTAAAGCTTCCCTCAAGTGTGCGGCAGGAGGTTGTGCCGACAGCAATAACACGTCCCCCGTTTTTTTTGACACGGACAATGCTGTCCGCTGTTTCTTTCGGTAGAGTATACCACTCGCTGTGCATATAATGGTTTGTAATAAGCTCCTCTTTGACAGGTCTAAATGTGCCAAGGCCAACGTGTAACGTCACAAACGCTACCTCAACACCCTTCTGTCTTAGGTTGTCGAGTAGTTCCTCGGTAAAGTGTAGACCTGCCGTAGGTGCGGCGGCAGACCCCAGTGTGTCGGCGTATACTGTCTGGTAGCGGTCGTTGTCGCTCTGCTCACCTGTGATGTAATGCGGCAACGGTACTTGCCCTACTTTGTCAAGTGCCTCTAAAAACGGTTCTCTGCTCTCAGCCTTACCTATTCTGTTGCCGTTATCAAGCACCTCGGTGACTGTTATCGTAATGTCGGAATTTTCGCCAAACACCAGCTTTTTGCCCACTTTAGCCTTCTTGCCCGGTTTTGCGGCGAATTCCCAGTGTCCGTCCCCATACTCTTTTAACAGTAACACCTCGATACCCGATCCTGTGTCCGCTCGCTTACCTAAAAGGCGTGCCGGCAACACCTTTGAGTTGTTGAGCACAAGCACGTCTCCTTCCCTTAAAAGGTCGCATACATCACGGAACGTTCTATGCTGAATTTGACCACTCTGCCTACCTAACAATAGCAGGCGTGAATTGTCTCGATGTTCGATGGGATACTGCGCTATCAGTTCCTCAGGTAATACAAAATTAAAGTCGCTTTTTTTCATATTGTGTCCGTGCCTCTCTATCTAACTATCAATTAACTAAAACGTCCGACATGAGCACTATACACACGACGAACTCTAACCCATACTGCCAAGGCATATTTATTTATTATAGTAAATTTCCTTTGATATTACAAGTGATAATCAAGTAAAATTCATATTTTCTTCCAATTCAGCTATCCCAACACCAACTTGAAAGGAATCGGTTTAATGAAAAAACTAAATGTAGGCATTCTCGGAGCAACAGGGATGGTCGGTCAGCGACTTGTACAGCTCCTCAGTGATCATCCCTACTTTAAAGTCACTGCAGTCGCCGCTTCATCACGCTCGTCAGGCAAGCTGTACTCCGAAGCAGTTGAAGGCAGGTGGCATATGAGCGCACCGACACCTAAACACATCGGCGAACTGACCGTCCTTGACGCAGTTTTGGACATCAAAGTCATTGCTACATCTAGCGACTTTGTCTTCTCAGCCCTCGACATGGAAAAGACCGCTCTCGCCGACTTGGAAGAGCAGTACGCAAAGTTTGAGTGCCCTGTAATCTCCACCGCTTCCGCCCACCGCTTTACCGCTGATGTCCCAATGGTAATCCCCGAAATCAATCCGCATCACTTTGAGATAATCCCTGCACAGCGGCGAAGGCTGGGCACACACCGAGGGTTTATAGTCGCAAAACCAAACTGCTCGGTTCAGAGCTTTTTACCTGCAATCTATCCGCTACTAGACCTTGGCGTTAACAGCGTCATGGTATCCACATATCAAGCGGTATCCGGCGCAGGTAAGACAGTGGAGGGGTGGGCGGAGATGCAGGATAATGTCACTCCATACATCGGTGGCGAGGAGGAAAAAACAGAACGTGAACCGCTTAAAATACTGGGCAGTCTAACCAAAAACAGTATTTTAAACACTGACACTCCAACAATTTCCGCCCAGTGCGTACGTGTCCCTGTCAGTGACGGTCACCTTGCAACTGTCTGTGTTTCCTTTGACAAAGATGTCACCGAAGCCACCATAATAGACAGACTCACCTCCTTCAGCGGTGAACCACAGCGGTTAAAACTCCCCTCCGCACCTGGGCAGTTTATCACTTACTTTAACGATGTCGACCGCCCACAGACAAAGCTAGACAGAGACTTGGAAGGTGGAATGGGTATTTCGGTAGGTAGACTGCGCCGCTGCTCGGTGCTTGATTACAAGTTTGTCTGTCTATCGCACAACACCCTCAGAGGCGCAGGCAAAGGTGCGGTTTTAACGGCTGAACTGCTTTATAAATTGGGCTATCTCGGCTCTTAACCGATATCAAACAAAATTTATACGAAGGGAATTGTCATCATTATGAAAAAAACTGTCTTTACCGGCTCGGGAGTGGCAATAGTCACACCTTTTGACAAGGAAGGGAAGCTACATATAGAGAGCTTTAAAAAGCACATGGACTTTTTGATTGACGGCGGCAGTGACGCTCTCATCGTCTGCGGTACTACAGGGGAAGGCTCTACCCTTAGCACCGAGGAAAAACTGACGCTTTTTGCGGCGGCAGTGGAGCACTCGGCAGGTCGTGTGCCTATAATCGCCAGCACAGGCGGCAACAATACCGCGGCAGTCTGCGACCTGTCCAAGCAGGCGGAGAAGGTCGGAGTAGATGCACTACTGCAGATAACCCCCTACTACAACAAGACATCACAGGCAGGGCTGGCAAAACACTTCTTTACCATCGCCGATAGTACCGCTCTGCCTGTGATACTCTATAACGTGCCAACTCGCACTTCGCTTAACATCACACCGCAAACCTACAAGAAGCTCTCGACGCACGAGAATATCGTGGCGACTAAGGAGGCAAATTCCGATATATCGTCGGTGGCTAAGACTGCACAGCTCTGCGGTGACGCTCTAAAAATATACAGCGGCAACGACGACCAGATTGTACCGATAATGTCACTCGGAGGTATTGGTGTAAAAAACGTTGCTCCCAAAATAATAAAAAAAAAAGTAAAGAAGGTGTGTGAGTACGCTCTTGCCGGAGACTTTGAGCGTGCTTCTTCCCTACAGCTATCTCTACTTCCGCTTATGGACACACTTTTCTACGATGTCAACCCAATAATGGTTAAACTTGCACTTAACCTTATGGGCTTTGCAGTGGGAGAAGGTCGGCTACCACTTGTTCTCCCCGACGATGAAAACATGAGAATACTGCTGAAAAGGTTAGCGGAATACGGACTCGTATAGAGTGTTTTAAACATAAAAGAGAAAGGTGGTAACTGTTATGAAGGCAATACTCAGCGGTTTTGGCAACATGGGCAAAGCACTCCTTGAAGTGTCGGGTGAGTGCGATGTCAGCGTAGTGGCTATGGTGGGGGACGGTGAAAAAACCGCTGTCCATCCGCCACTATACAGCTACTTTTCACAGTGCGACGAGCAGGCGGATATCATAATAGACTTCTCCTCCCCCACCATGCTTGTAGAGCTGTTAGAATTCTCGGTAAACAGGCGTCTACCACTACTTATCGGCACAACAGCTTACACAAAACATCAAATAAACCTACTAAGACAAGCGTCGAGGTACATTCCGATACTGCTTGCGGAAAACTACTCCCCCGCCGCCCTTGTGATGAACAAACTTGCAGGAGTTGCCGCTGACATGCTATGCACCGGATATAGCGGTTCAGATAGTACAGGCGGTTACGATATCCATATTACAGAACACCACCACCGCTACAAAAAAGACGCACCATCTGCCACTGCGCTTGCACTCAAGCAAGCAGCCTGTGGCGACAGCAAAGATGACACTACAGTTTGCTCCTTTAGAGGGGGAAACACTGCTGGCTCACATGAGATAACCTTTTCAGGGTACGACGAATGTCTAACCATCACCCACAGAGTTTATTCTCGTAACGTCTACGCACGAGGTGCATTGTCCGCCGCTAAGGAACTACTAAATCGTCCAAACGGGTTTTACTCGCTCGCTGATATAAATAGGTAAAGAGAATGGGGAGGGACAATTGCCCTCCCTTAGGTTTTTACTTTCAGGTAAACTTGTTTCATCTATCGTAAAAAATTCCCAACAAACACTTTTTCACCCCTGTTTTATTTTACAATTCACGTAATCTAATTATAATTGATTGCTCCCGTGGTCTGTGTTATAATATTGTCACTACAGCTTTCGGCGGACATATAGTTACATGTCAACTACCGCCGTTCTATCGCAAAAGGAGGCTTTCAATATGAAGGACATTGAAGTGCTGTTTCTCGGCACAAGAGGCTCGGTGTCGGTGGACGCTAAGCGTTACTCGGTCTACGGTGGTGCTACCATCTGCACACTGATAAAAGCGGACAATGAGCAAATCGTTTTTGACGCCGGCAGTGGCTTTACCGATATACAAAACCATATAGACATCTCAAAGGACGGCAAAGCAACACTACATCTTTTTTTATCACACACCCACTTTGACCACATAATGGGGCTACCTGTGTGTGACCTTATGTTTAACCCTGACATAACAATTTACATATACGGCGTTTCCAAGGACGGCCTAACCATAAAAGAACAGATTGACAGACTTATGTCCCCTCCTATCTGGCCTGTGAGTTCCGACGTGTTTAGAGCTAATGTCATCTATCGTGAGTTAACAGAGGACATCCAAATAGGCGGTATACTTATCTCCCATGCTGACGGTAACCACCCCGGGGGGTGTACTATGTTTAAACTCAAATATGGTGGTAAAACACTTGTATACGCTACCGACTTTGAAATTGACGATAGTTCAGAGCAAAAGTTGGTAGACTTTTCAAAAGGAGCTGACCTTCTCATTTGTGACGGCCAGTATGACGATAACCACGCTACTGACAGGAGCGGTTACGGCCATTCGTCGTGGCAGAGGACAGCTAAGGTGGCACAACTTGGACACGTTCACCGCCTTTGTATATTCCACCACGACCCCTACAGCGATGACAGCTACCTCACCGCTTCAGAAACAGTACTGAAACAGCAAAATCCATGCTACTTCTTTGCACGGAAAGGGATGGTGATCACATTATGATAAACGAGGAAACACGTAGAATACTTGAGACATTCATCTCTATGTCAGCGCAGAAGGACAGCGACGTGCTCACCGAAAACATTCTAAACGATGCGTTGTTTATCACAAACTGTGACGCCGGTACTCTCTACATTGTAAACGAAGGCAAGCTTGAGTTTCGTGTAATGATTACAAAGTCGCAGAATATAAACCGAGGTGGTAAAAACGAGCGAATAACGCTACCACCTGTCCAGATGAGCAGGCACAACGTTTGCGCTTACAGTGTGTTGGAAAAGAAGTCTGTAAACATCGCTGACGTATACAGTAGCGAGCTGTTTGACTTCTCCGGCCCTAAAAACTACGATAAACTGACAAACTACCGTACAAAGTCCATGATGGTCATACCCATGGAGAACGATAAAGGGACAATAATCGGAGTACTCCAACTTATGAACGCACTGGACGGCGACGGCAACATCATAAGCTTCAGCAAGAAAAACGAAATGATACTGACAGCTATAGCGTCACAGGCGGCGATAAAGCTAACAAACATAAACTACACACTTGAGATAAAAGGGCTGATGGAGTCCATTGTGCGGACATTTGCCGAAGTTATCTATCAGCGCACACCATACAATGTATCTCACACCCACAATATGCATAAGTACGCAAGCCGCTTTATGCAGTGGCTCTCGGACAATCCGCATGACAGGCTCAGCTTCACTGAAGAAGGTATGCAGCTTTTTTACATGAGTATATGGCTTCACGACATCGGAAAACTCATCACACCACTGGAGATAATGGACAAGGAAACAAGGCTTAGCACAAAGTACGAGCGTGTCATGGCACGGCTGGACATCATCACACTCACCGCTAAGCTAAATGCCCTGCGACAGGGTGTCGACTGTAGCGAAACATTGTCACAGATTGAAAAGGTACGCAGTTTCATAGGCGAGGTGAATGTAAAGCCGTTTTTGGACAATGAAACACTGGCAAAGGTAAAAGAACTTGTACACCTTACCTACATTGACGACAGTGGACAGTCAAAACCATGGTTCACTGATGACGAGATAGAAGACCTTTCCATCATCAAGGGTACACTCACACCGAAGGAGCGTGCGGTTATGCAACAGCATGTTGTTATGACCGAGAGGATACTCGCTAAAATGGACTTCAAAAACGAGTACTCGGTCGTCCCTATCTGGGCGAGCAACCACCACGAATTCCTTGACGGCAGTGGCTACCCCAAACAGCTCACCTCCGAAAACCTCGACACCGAAACGCGCCTGCTCACCATCATTGACGTATTTGACGGCCTGTCCGCCACCGACCGCCCCTATAAAAAAGCAACACCGATAGACAAAGTGTTTAGCATCATGGGCGATATGGTGGACGAGGGCAAACTTGACGGTTACATTTTAAGCATATTCAAAAAGAGCGAAGTCTGGACTTGGCAAGACTAATGCACCAACTATAGGGATATTAACGGTTAGTTATCGCAATTCGATTGATTATGACCGATATTATGTATGTACCAATGTTAAACAGGCAAATAGAAAGGAATGGTCATAAGTTTGAAAATAAAATTTTCAAACTCACAGTTTTGTGCTCTTCGGCACAGCCTCAGTTTTTTTACATATCAAAAATATGTCAAAAAACGCACAAAACTTGCAGAAAGGAATGGTCATAATTATGGGCAGTACACTAAAGGGTTCTCCGGCACAGAAGAAGAGCATTAAATCGGTCACAGCAGCAGCTATGGTTTTACTGCTTTTATTTGTTAGCGGTTGCACGCCAAACACCCCCACCCCGTCAGCTGAAAGTTCGGGAGGGACCGTACTGGAGCACGACTTACAGCAGGTGGTGCAGATAGGCGGTGAAACGGCAGACGTTATGCGGCTTATGGAATTTGACGGCGAGGTGACAGTCACTGACAATGAAGGGGACGACATAACGCCTACAGAAGGCATACGTCTACACAGCGGCTACACAGTCGCCACAGCGGAAAGTTCCCACGCTTACATAAGCCTTGACGACAGTAAAGCGATAAAATTGGATGAGATGTCCGTTTCACTGATTGAGGATAAGGATAAGCAACTACTCATCACACTGGAGAGCGGAGAACTATTCTTCAATGTCACAAAGCCACTTGAAGAAGACGAAACCATGCAGATACAAACCTCCAACATGATGACAGGCATACGTGGAACTTCAGGGTATGTGACTTCTCACATTGTAGACAACTCCAATGTCAGCTCTACAACTATACTGACAGGCAAGGTGGTTGTCAGCAGTCTGGACGACGAACAACCGACTGAAACCGCCTTAGAGTCAGGTAATACCGCTGTCTACGATGACCGTGAAGAGCAAATCGACATAGCCGAAACAAAGGAAAGCGATGTGCCGAAATTTGTCAAAAACGCTATAGAGGATGACGACGACCTCCGTGAAGAGCTCGAAGAGTCGGACGACTTTGACCTTGATGAGCTATTGTCCGACGACGATGACGAAAACGACGATGACGAAAACGACGAAGACAAGGACGATAATCAAGATGGCGAAAACGACGACGATGACGACGACGGCAATCCGTCAAGCGAAGCAGGAGATATAGACAAACCATCCTCCAACACAGAAGACAGCACGTCCGACAATGATGGCAATGACGAAAATGATAGTGACGACGACAACGACGAAAATTCAGACGAGGACAATGATAAACCAGATAGCGATAAACCAACAACTTTCACCTACAATAACAGCTCGAGTATTCCCACAAACGGACGCACAGAAGGAAGCAATCAAAG
This sequence comes from uncultured Oscillospiraceae bacterium, assembly GCA_964370205.1. Lineage (GTDB taxonomy): Bacteria > Bacillota > Clostridia > Oscillospirales > Ruminococcaceae > DAMCAP01. Next base: position 8,257 of record CAYJIK010000058.1, read on the forward strand.
CAATGACGATGACGACGACTAGAAAACTCGAGGCTAATCAAATCTATCACATCAAACAGCAGAGGACACCAAAATGAACAAACACACAAACCGTCTCTTTGTCACCACCCTAGCATTTGTAGGGGCTACACTCATAGGACTATTGCTGAGCTTAGATATGGTTTTAACCTTATCTCACCGACTGTCCGACAGTGTGTACCAAAAGCACAGCTCACCAAACCCCGAGATTGTGATAATAGGTATGGACGAAAGGGCGATAGAAGCTTACGGTAACATGCCATGGCCTCGTGATATCATGGCGGAAGCTATAGAGTATCTGAATAAGGACAGTGAGAAAAAGCCGGCCGTCATCGGGATAGACACGCTATACACCGTAGAAGGTGACCCTGTAGCGGATAGCAAACTGGTTGAAGCGGTGGGAAACGCAGACAATGTTGTAACTGCAGCTTATGTGAAGTTCGGTAGTGAAATAGTAACGCTGTCTGACAGCTCTTTCTATATGGATAATCAGTCAGTACTGCTTGTGGAGATGCCGTTTGACGCCCTCGCCGATGTTTCCGCAGTTGGGCACATTAACGCCATACCCGACACTGACAGCCTACTTCGACATGTGCTGACTGACATCGAGATAACGGACGAAAACTATCTACCATCCTTCAGCCAAGCGATCTATGCTCAGTATCTGAAGAGTATGGGGGAAGAAGTTCCTGAGAGTTTGCTTAACAGCGAAGAGCTTGTGCACTACCTCCCCTTCACTTCACGCCCCGGGTCATACAGCGACGGTTTTTCTGTTGTTGACTTGGTTGATGGCACACTGGACCCGGATATTTTCGCAGGTAAAATAGTACTTATCGGCCCTTACGCCCCGGGCATGAACGACGAGCATTTGACAGCTATAGACCATACCGAAGCGATGTTCGGAGTCGAATATCAAGGAAACGCCGTCGCTGCACATATGACAGACAGTTTTAAGAGCGATGTTGCAATGTTCCCCCAACAGCTTATTCTGTTTGTGCTCTCCTTTGCCTTGCTACTATACTTTAGGGGCAAAAAGGTGCTTCATTCTACAGTAGTCTGGGTTTCAATTTCACTATTATGGTGGCTTTTATGCTTAGCGGTGTGGCAGATGGGTTATGTACTGCATGTTCTCTATGTCCCCACTGCCGTGACGATATGTTACATAGTTTCAATAGCGCTTAACTACATCAAGGCACTGGTGGAAAAGCGCCGGATAGTAAAGAACTTCTCACGCTACCTATCCCCCTCCGTTGTTTCAGAACTTACCGATGCAGATGACGACTCTATCCAACTCGGCGGAAAACCCGCAGATATCGCCGTAATGTTCGTGGACATACGAGGATTTACCGCCTTTTCCGAAGCACTCCCCGCTACAGAGGTAGCGGACATATTAAACAGGTATCTAACGCTAATGAGCGAGTGCATATTCAAGTATGGCGGAACGCTTGACAAGTTTATAGGCGACGGCGCAATGGCGTTTTGGGGCGCACCGTTTCCGCAGGAGGACGTTGCACTTCGTGCTGTACAGGCGGCTTTGGACTTAATTGAGATGACAAACGACCTAAACACAGAGATAAAATCGACCTACTCTCATGCTATCGGTATCGGCGTTGGCATTAACTACGGCACCGCCGTCATAGGCAACTTTGGCTCGCCAACTCGCATGGACTACACAGCCATCGGTGACACTGTAAACGTAGCCGCACGACTTGAGTCTATAGCTACACACAGCTGTATACTGGTGAGCGAAACAGTTAAAGACCTACTCGAAGGTCGTGTGACATTTTCGTCGATAGGCACAGAAGTAAAGCTAAAGGGCAAAAGCAAGCCGATGGAAGTGTTTAAAGTTGAAGAGATTATCCGCCGATACTAATGCGCAAAAATATAAAGGGGATGCAGACACTTCTTTCTGCATCCCCTTTTTTGACGGTCAAAACTAGTCTGTAAGGTCGGCAAATGTAGCCTCGATAAACTCGCACAACCTTTCAGCGTTTAGGACAATCTGCGCACCCCTCACCCCGGCGCTCACCGCTATAACGTCAAACAGCACCGCCGTCTCGTCAATGTATGTGGGATACAGCTTTTTCATACCAATAGGCGAGCAACCACCCCTGACATATCCCGTAAGTGGTAACAACTCCTTCAGCGCTATCATATCCACCTTCTTGTTTCCGCTTACAGCGGCCGCTTTTTTAAGGTTGAGTTCCGCCCCCACAGGAACACAAAACACATTAACACCGTTTTTATCCCCCACTGTCACCAATGTTTTAAACACTTCATCAGCAGTAAACCCTATTTCCACAGCCACCTCACCACCGTCTGTGCTTTCCCCTCTCACCACATACTCCTTGACGTCGTAAGGTATATCAGCCGCTTCAAGCATTCGCATAGCGTTAGTTTTCTTTATCTTCATAACAACACAAGTACAGGATTAGAAACCCTCATGTACATTCCTTTCTACTCTAACATCACCATTTAACATACTTAATAATTTTACAAATATTTTACGGCAGTTTTCCAAGTGAAAAACCACACTATTTATACAGTGCTATGTGCATAGGGTAACTGATATTATCCTAAGCATAACTAAAACCAATAATATCACAACAAGCTGTAATGTCAATTAGAATATACCTGTAACATGGAGTGAACTAAAGATTCAACGATAGGCATGTTAAGTTTTATGTATAATTATGCATTACCAATTTATGAAAAAACTATTGCGTTTATAATAACAAACTGTTATAATACAAAAAGTTACTGTGACAGTACACCATCTAAACAAAACAACTTACACCCTTACATAAATTGTCTTACCGTTACAGAGCAAGTTACTGGTAGGAAGGAGCTTTTCCCCCTTATATGAACGAGATAAACACAGAATTCAGTGAGCTAACACAGGAGTTGCTAGCTAACCCCCTTGTACAGAGGATGAGCGAGATGAAACAACATTCAGACGCAGCAAACCTGCTGGAGCACTCACTGTACACCGCATACGTAGCATACAAGCTATGCGGCATATTTAACCTTAACACAGAGGAAACAGTCCGTGGCGCACTTCTCCACGATTTTCGTTTGGAAGAAGACCCAAGCGCACTATCCTTATTTACACACAGCGGTCTTGCCGTTAAACAGGCGGCGGAAAACTTTGACCTAAGCGAACTTGAGAAGGACATTATCAGGTCGCATATGTGGCCTGTCACTCCGCTGAAATTCCCAAAATCCAAAGAAGCGCTTATTGTAAACCTAGCCGATACATACTGCGCCACAATTGAGTTTTTGCACCTGTTTAAAAAGACAAAAACCACAAAGAAAATTGTAGCGCTGTCCTCGACAGGCGTTTAACAACCAAGCTACACACAAACAAAGCAAGAAACCTTAAAAGGCTTCTTGCTTTTTATTTTTCCCTCACTACTTCCCTTGCTGTAGTGACTTCTCATCGGGTAGATACTTCTTCGCCTGAAACAGCAATACTCCACCGATGGCAAAAAACAGCGTGATGGACAATATTGAAAACGAACTTCTACCTGTAAGCGCCTTTGTAAATGAGTAGATAGCCGGCCCCATCACAGCGGCAAAACGTCCGAATACATCGTAGAAGCCGAAGTACTCGTTGGACTTCTCCTTTGGTATCATCATGCCGTAGTAGGAACGTGACAGCGCTTGTATACCGCCCTGAGCCGTCCCCACCAGTATAGCGAGCACCCAGAAAATCGTTAGCGCCTCAGACAGTGTCAAAAAGCCTTCCTCGATACCAAAGCCCATATAAAAGCCGAGCGAACATATCACAAAATAGATGCCTATAGCCACTCCGATAATGTTTACAGTCCCAAACTTTGCGGCGAGTTTGCTAAACACTATAGCAAAAGGAAACGCTACAAACTGCGTTACCAGTAGTGCCAGTATCATACCTACCGAGTCAAGACCGAGCGACGCACCGTAGGCGGTGGACATTTTAATAACAGTCCCAACTCCGTCAATATAAAAGAAGTACGCCACTATAAAAAGTGTCATGCCCTTATTTTTCAGGATGTCAGCCCCACAGCGGAACACCGACACAAACGCTTCTTTAACCTTACCGTTTTTCGGCACGTCTTTACCGTACAACTGCTTGTGGTCACGCAGTATCGGGACAGAGAACACAGCCCACCACACCACGCAGATGACAATAGAAATCTTTGTAGCGGTTACAGCGTCAATGCCTACAGTTCCACCGAAAGTTATAAGCAGTATTGCAAAGATAAACGGTATTGTGCTACCACCTATGTATCCCATGGAATACGCCCACGCTGACACCCGATTCATACGGTCGGGGGTGGTCACATCGGTCAGCATACTGTCGGCAAACAGTAACGAGCCGTTGTACCCGATGTTAGACAGCACATAGCCCACCAACACATACTGCCAGTTGTCAAAGGCCGCACATAGTGCAGTAGCGACAAGCCCCAACAATAAGAAAACAGAAAACAACCGCTTCTTGTACCCTTTATAGTCACCGAAAGAGCCAAGTATCGGCGCTAACACCGCCGAGGCCGCAGTAGCAACCGAGCTCCCCACACCCAGCCACATATCACCATCGCCCCCCGTTACTATCCCCGAGAAGTAAACAGGAAAAATAGCCGCAAGCATTATAGTAGCATAGGACGAGTTAGCCCAGTCGTAGGCAATCCAACTCTTTTCCTGTTTGGTGAAT
>CAYJIK010000059.1:0-12950 GCA_964370205.1 uncultured Oscillospiraceae bacterium
CGCTCGGTTCTGTAGGTTGTGGAAACAAGAACGTAGGGGGCGAAGCCCCATTTGGCGTACGCCAAATAACAAAAGCAGGCTCGGGCGGCGGCCCGAGCCTGCTTTTGTTGCCTGTGCAGCGGCACAGGCGGGGCTTCGCCCCCTACGTTCTTGTTTACGCAACCGATACCACTGTTGCTAACGTCCATGATAGCACCGCTATACACGCCTCATGCAATATCAAAACACCACCCGGAACAATAGACACCCCAAACGATACCAAACACATGAACAATAGCGAAACTTGCGATAAAAAAATGTAGACAAATATGGTAAAATGTGGTATAAAGATATTGTACTGATGTAACACCGATGAAGCAGAGCTGTTTTGTGGCATTGTTTACAGATAGCCCCAAAACAGCGGCTGTGTCGTAACTGCAAAGGGGGAAGGTAATTGTTTTTAAAGAGGAAGTACGCCACCGCCGCTAAGGTGATAATGATACCTATCTCGGAGGTGCTACCAAACCCCACACAACCGAGGAAGATAATGTCCGCCGACAGCGTACAAGAACTAGCACGCTCCATAGAGCAAAATGGCCTCATATCACCGATAGTGGTGCGCAAGGTGGGTGGAGATTTTATACTGGTTGCAGGCCAACGCAGACTGGCGGCGTTTACATTGTTAGGACGTGAGAGCATACCATCCATTGTAGCGGATATTGGAGACACCGAAGCGTCGGTACAAGCACTGGTGGAGAACATCCAACGTCAGTCGCTCAACTTTTTCGAGGAGGCTGTAGCGATCAAGGGTATAATGTCACAAGGTTCTATGACCCAGCTACAAGTTGCGGAAAGGCTAGGGCTGTCCCAACCCACCGTCGCTAACAAACTCCGCCTGCTCCGTTTTACCGAGGAAAGTGTCGCACTAATGATAGGTTACGGCTTAACCGAGCGCCACGCAAGGGCACTTCTGCCGCTTTGTTCCGACAGTCGCATAAATAATGTAATAACGTCGGTGAACGACCGTAAGCTGTCAGTGGTACAGACAGAAACGTTGGTTGCCGCCCTAACAGCAGAGCAGGCGAACAACAAACGCAAAGCAAAATCGCCAATAATACGTAGCCTGCGAATATTCACAAACACCATAAACAATGCCATTTCAGTAATGACAAATTCAGGCATAGACGCCACCACAGAGAAGGACGAAGACGGCGACTGGATTACATACACGATAAAGATAAACAAGAACAGTGACGTAAAAAACAACGCAAAGATAATCCCACCTCACTAAAGTAGCGACAGTTACAGTCCCACCCACACAAACAACCCACACGGGACAAGCCGCCTTTTTATCGTTTTCAAGGTGGTCATCAAACTGTTACTATATACGTAAACCCCTCTGATTGGCCGTACCCCCGCTTAGGCGGGGGTTTTCGGTTTTGACTGACGTAGAATGTGACTTGGAGTTCCAAATCGGGGTAGCAAAAACAAGACCGTAGGGGCGAAACCGTGTCGGTGCTCGGCACCGACTAAGAAAGCACAGTAGGCCGCCCCATAAGGGCTGACTGTGCTTTCTTTCCGCCCGCAGGGCAGACGGCTTTTGCCCGGTTCTTGTTTCCGCTACCTGCTGTCAGTGGAGCAACAAAAAATACACAGTTACCCCCGGAAGCCTAATAACACCTCAACCACGCTCGTTACCATCTCACATTGACAATTTCCTCAATATATTATACAATTAGCACAACGAATGTTAATTGTAATTTCAGCAAAAACACTGTCAGGAGGTACACCACCATGAAAAAAACACTAACACTACTACTCACCTTAACACTCGTACTCCTCCTAACCGCCTGCACTCCCACTCCGCAATCGCCACTCCCTCCATCATCAACCACCCCACCACCCGTCTCAACACCAACCCCATCACCTACACCATCATTAACCCCAATAGCTACCCCAACCCCGACCCCGACCCCGACACCCATCCCACTTCCCACCCCAACAAACTACCTACTACAAGCAAACAGCTCTAAGGCAATACGTCACACCACTTCCTACAACGACACCGACGAGTACGAAGCGCTCTACCGGCAATACATCCTGCCGCTTACTTACGCAAAGGCTCTTGACCTGTCGTGGGAGAAGCCAAGCGACATCGCCCCCGATTACTGGGTTCAGCTTTACATCTACACACCGCTTCAAACGGCACTTGAACAGTCGGTAGCGGCTTACCCGAACGCACCCGAGTATACCGAGCCATACCTACCGACAATACCTATAGATGTGCTTGAAAGTTTCTACCGCTACGAGCCGAACACCGTCACCGTACCTGCAAGTGAGGTTGAAGCGTATGTGCAAAGCTATGCGGATGTAACAAGTGAGTTTCTGCGTAGATCAAAGTACTACGACAGCACTTTGAAAGCATACGTCTTTGACTACGAGCAAGCGCTCAGTTACTACTCAAACCCACCTGTGGCGATAGTGAATGTCAACGAGCTTGAGGGGGATGTCCACGTGTTTGAGATGGAGTCACGCTACCAAAAAGCACAGGAGGACAGCTACACTCTGACAGTGGAGATAACCTCGGAGGACGACTTCCGTTACATCTCTAACAGCGCAGACGTCCACCCCCACACTGAAAACGACCCGCCTAAGCCGATTTTTGATGGGTTTAGTCAGCTTGAGAAGTTTTGGATAAACAAAACCGAAACGTTCAACCTGGTGAGACTTGACCTAAGCGAGCCTATAGATGGGCGAGATACGCTGTTTTTCTTCCTATATTTAATACAGGATAAAGATTTTTATGACCGCTTTCGGTGGATATTGGAGGACTACACCTATGGTTTTCCGCTTGCTGATGTGGAGCAGATTATTTTGGAACGCTTAAACCTCGATAGTTTTGACATTGAAACCGCTCTTGAAGACTGGAACAGGGGTGGAAGTCCGTGGGGCAGCTTTACATATGACAGCGAGAACGAAATACTGTACAGGGACTATATCGGCGGATACGGAGGAGCGAGGTCTACAGAGGTTATAGAGTATGTCAAAAATGGAGATGAAGTTTCTATCACTCTCGGTATGTATAACTTTGCCGAGGGCGGCGAGATACGTAGCCTTATACCACAGTCCACCTTTAAAGTTGACTATATAATCACCGATGATAGTTGGAAGGTGGTTAGGAGTGTGAATGAGGAGTATACAGTAAAGCATAATGAGAAATTCACGAAGGCGTATGCAGTCGGAAATGACTCTATTGGTATCGATAGTGCCGTATACGGACTGACCGAGCAAAACAACCTGTATATCTGCGAGATGATTGACGGCGAGCAGAGTGTGACGCTTTATATGTCTGACGTCGAGGACATAGAGCTGACCGAGTTCGGCAAGGTAGTACCGCTGAAAGATGGTACAGCGGAACTTACGTCATACTACGACTTGCCAAATTTCAAGACCACTACCATCAAGTATGAAAACGCAAAAAGCATAGATTTTGACGCATACATCACAAACGACGACACAGTGCGATATTACCACGATGGCGAATTTCACAGTCTTGATATAAAAGCGCAAAAGCTTATTTCCACAGGGTCAAGTGGGCTGATAATACTGGATAATGTCGGCACTTTATGGGCGTACAGCTATAAGACAGGGACGTATAGAGAAGTGGGAACTGATGTAGTGGACTTTGATTTCTTTAGAGGGGCTGTCACACACTACGGTGAGATATGGTACGTCACCTCGGATGGAAAACTTGGTTTGGATCACTACTATCAAGAAGATGACTACCCTTTTAGAAGTCCTAATATCACCTACCCGATAAAGAAAATCTATGCGGATCTTGACATGTACCTAGCCCAGTTAGAGGACGGTACCTATATGTTCGGACTGTATGAAAACGGCGATTACACCGAAACACATATTCCTATACAGGGTATTCACGCTGACATAGTGGCTGAAGTTCATACGCTAAAATACTACTATGTCATCACCGATACCGAGGGGGTTGTTCATTTTTTCTATGTAGATAATTATGCAGGGGATAATGTGCCTTTGTATGAGGTGTTTGAGGTGGGAAGCTAGTGACTTTAGGAGCACTGTTTGCAACGATTACACCTGTTCGCAAAAGAGATCACTACAAGGCTACGCTACCTGTTTTGTGAGTTGTACCAAACGAATTTGTAGCAACTTCTAAATAATAAAAGCATATGCAATTGTGTGGCAAATTTGAACTGTTTGTGATATACTTGTTAAGTCGCCAAGTTTTAACGGTTATTCGATTGCTATTTATACATCTTTACAAGGAGGGTTGTTACTGTAGCTGGGCGACATACCTGTTTGCAGAAAAAGGAGGTTGAATAGTTTGAAAACAAGGTTTTCAAACAGCAGTTTTGTGCTCTTCGGCACAGCCTCAGTTTATGTGAAATTGAAAACTACATGTGGCAAAAACCGCACAAAACTTGCAGAAAGGAATGGTCATATTTATGCAAAACAGCGAACTGAAATCCGGAATTGATATTATCGGACGGTTTATCAAAGGTTCTCGGTTTTTCTTCTTTTCCGCAGTAATACTATCAATGCTTAATACCGTAATAAATTCACTTACCCCGCAAATTATTCGTTTTACAGTAGACCATGTTATAGATTCACTACCTTACGAGGAGAATGTGCCTGATTTTATCGTCAGCATTATTGACTCGCTTGGTGGGAGGGATTTTTTTGTAGCTAACCTTGCTGTCATGGGGGCTTTGATTGTTGTGGCCTCTATACTTGCAGGTGTATGTAATTACCTGTTTCGTGTATGTGCTACTTCAGGGTCGGAAGGCTTTATTAAACGTCTTCGTGACTATTTGTTTGAGCATATACAAAAATTGCCCCTCTCATGGCATGTAGGTCACCAGACGGGTGAGATTATCCAAAGGGCGACGTCGGACGTGAACGTAGTGCGTCAGTTTATTTCGGTGCAGATGATCGACTCGTTTCGTACCGTGTTTTTAATACTGTACGCTATTTCGATTATGTTCACCATGAATGTCAAATTGGCGTTTATTTCACTGGCGTTTGTGCCTGTTGTTATACTCTACTCAAGCGTATTCTATTCAAGGCTTTCAAAGCGCTACCGTGAAGCGGATGAACTCGAGGGTGAATTGACCGCCACTGTCCAGGAAAACCTGAGCGGTGTGCGTGTTGTGCGTGCGTTCGGGCGTGAAGCGTTTGAAATGGACAGATTTGATAAGAAAAACAACATCTACTCACAGGCTTGGATTAAGCTGTCCTACCTTATGGGCGTGTACTGGGGCGTGGGTGACTTTTTAACGGGTCTTGGGCTTCAGACGCTGGTTATAACAGTGTTTGGTTCTATTGAGGCAGTGTCGGGCAATATCTCACTCGGTGAATACATTGCTTTCTTGTCCTACAACTCCATGCTGGTCTGGCCTATGAGAAGTTTGGGTAGAATGCTGTCTGAGATGAGTAAGGCGGGCGTGTCGTTTAGCCGTATCGGTTACATCATAAATGCTGAACGAGAGAGCGACAAACCCACTGCGAAACCGGTAGCTGTCAAAGGCGATATCGTCTTTGAAAACGTATCGTTCGGCTATGAAAACCAGACCTCAGGCGTTATCCGAGATGCAAGCTTTACAATAAAAGCAGGTTCAACCTTTGCGATACTCGGTGGCACAGGCAGTGGTAAGTCCACGCTTATGCACCTATTAAACCGCCTCTACGAGCTGCCTGAGAAAAATGGCAAAATCTCGATAGGTGGCACCGATATCCGTGATATTGAGCTTTCACACCTAAGAAAGAACATAGGAATGGTGCTACAAGAGCCGTACCTCTATTCACGCACCATCAAAGAGAACATACAGGCGTTCCGTGACGATATTGTACTGGACGAAGTGCGAAATGTTGCGAGGATAGCTTGTGTGGATGACTCTATCGTTGGCTTTGCTGACGGGTATGACACAATTGTCGGTGAGCGTGGCGTTACGCTTTCAGGCGGTCAGAAACAGCGTGTCGCCATATCTCGTATGCTTATGCAGAATACGCCGATAATGGTGTTTGACGACTCACTGTCCGCTGTGGACTCGGAAACTGATTATAAAATACGTCAAGCACTGCGTGAAAACACATCGGACGCCACCGTTATCATCATCTCCCACCGCATAACAACGCTTATGCAGGCGGACATGATAATGGTACTGAATGACGGCAAGGTAGAGCAGATAGGCCACCACAACGAGCTTATAAACAGTGATGGCATATACCGTGATATTTACGACATTCAGCTGTCCGGCGAGGACAGAGCACTCACAGAAGGGGGTGGCGATAATGAATGATAGATTCGAAGAAAAGGACTATAATAAGCCGTTTTCACTGAAGACATGGCTTACAATGGTGCCGTTTTTTAAGCCGTACTTAAAAGTGTTTATTACAGCAGTTTCGCTTATTATTTTCTCGTCCATTGTCGATATCGTGTTGCCGCTGTTTGGACAGTATGCGATTAACAACTTTATAAGAGGGGCTACACTTGACGGGCTGTTCCCGTTTGTGCTACTTTATCTGTTGGTTATTGCGATGCACACAGCAGGAGTTGTGGTGTTTACTAGGATGTCGATGTTTTTGGACGTGAATGTGTCTAAAGACCTTAGACGTGCGACGTTCTTAAAGCTACAGACACTGTCCTTTTCCTACTACAACACCACTCCTGTAGGTTTTATAATTGCAAGGGTTATGAGCGATGCAAACCGTATAGCAGGTGTTATCGCTTGGGGTCTTATAGACATGTTCTGGGCTTTCTCTTACGTTATAGGCGTGTTTATCGCTATGTTTTTGCTGAATGTCCAGCTGGCGCTTATGGTGGTGACAGTTGTCCCTGCCATTGCACTGCTGACACTCTACTTCCAAGGCAAGATACTGCGCCTAAACAGGCGTAATCGCCGTATAAATTCGTTAATTACAGGTGCATATAACGAGGGTATCACAGGTGTTAAGACCACAAAGACGCTTGTGGTTGAGAAAAAGAGCCACGAGCAGTTCACAGAGCTGACTAAGAGCCACTTTGAAACATTTTTGAGTTCCGCAAAGCTTAATGGTATATATATACCGTCAATTGTGTTCTTTGGAGCACTTGCTTCAGCATTTGTACTGTCAAGGGGTGGACAGTTTGTTATGGACGACCTCATGCTAATTGGTACACTTTCGGTGTTCACCACCTACGCTGTCGGTATCTTCGAGCCGATACAACAGCTTGCCCGTAATATAGCGGAGCTTATCTCGGCGCAGGCAAACATCGAGCGTGTCGAGGAACTACTCGCCGAGACACCAAACGTCGTAGACTCTCCCGAGGTAGTGGAAAAGTACGGCGACAGCTTCTTCCCGAAAAAGGACAACTGGGAGCCGATAAAGGGCGACATTGAATTTAAGGACGTAACCTTCAAGTACCCCGATGGCAAGGACTATGTTCTTGAGAACTTCAGCCTTAAAATCCCGGCTGGCACAACTGTTGCGATAGTCGGTGAAACAGGGGCAGGGAAGAGTACACTTGTAAACCTAGCATGTCGATTCTTTGAGCCTGTGTCGGGGCAGATACTAATAGACGGCATCGACTACAAAGAGCGCTCACAGCTGTGGTTACACTCCAACATCGGCTATGTGCTGCAAGCTCCTCATCTGTTTTCCGGTACAATTGCGGACAATATACGTTACGGTAAACTGGACGCAACTATGGACGAGATTGACTGGGCGGCTAAGTGCGTTTCAGCGAATACTGTCGTTGAGCGACTGGAGGAAGGGTACAACAGCGATGTCGGCGAAGGCGGTGATAGGCTGTCAACAGGTGAAAAGCAGCTTATATCCTTTGCAAGAGCCGTCATAGCAGACCCGAGGATATTCGTGCTGGACGAAGCCACTTCCTCTATAGATACCCACACAGAAATGCTCATACAAGGCGCAATATCACATATACTTAAAGATAGAACATCATTCCTCATAGCGCACAGGCTTTCTACAATTCGCCAAGCGGACATGATTCTCGTTGTTCATGCCGGCAAGATTGTGGAACAAGGTACTCACGAGGAATTACTCAAACAAAGAGGTCACTACCACGGACTGTACACACGTCAGTTCCAAGAGGAAGCGGCACTCAGTTACTTTAAAGGTGACAAGGAGGGAGCGTAAGGTTGGCAGAGTCAATCGTCTCAGTAAATAATGTTAGCAAGAATTTTGATACAGTTAAGGCGCTTAAAAATGTTTCGCTTGAGATAAAGGAAGGCGAATTCTTAACACTTTTAGGCCCTTCAGGTTGCGGCAAAACCACTCTGCTCAGAATAATCGCAGGACTGGAAACCCCGAGTAACGGGACAGTGTCCATCAGCGGCCGAGATGTGACAAATGTAGAGCCACACTTGCGGCCCGTAAACACCGTCTTTCAAAGCTATGCACTGTTTCCGCACATGAACGTGTTTGACAACATAGCTTACGGACTTAAAGTAAAGAAAACCCCCACTGCAGATATTAAAAAGAAGGTGGGGGAGATGTTATCGCTTGTAAAGCTGTCGGGGTACGAGAACCGTACCCCTGCACAGCTGTCAGGCGGCCAGCGTCAGCGTGTAGCCATCGCCAGAGCGATAGTCAACGACCCTGCAATACTGCTCCTCGACGAACCTCTCGGCGCACTTGACCTACAGCTACGCCGCAGTATGCAACACGAGCTGAAGCATCTGCAACAGCAACTTGGTATAACGTTCCTCTACATCACACACGACCAAGAGGAAGCGCTCAATATGTCGGACAGGATTGGCGTAATGAATGAGGGGGAGATACTACAGCTAGGCACCCCCGACTATATCTACGACAGCCCTAAAAATACGTTTGTAGCTAGATTTATCGGCCAGAGCAATATTATTAAGGCGAAAGTACATTCCGGGGGTCGTGGTAATCTGATACTATCCTACGGTGGCGGCTTTATAGTAGCGGAGGGCGAAGCGGAAGTCGGCGAAAGCGTAATGTTGTCGGTGAGACAAGAGCGTGTCCGATACACAGGTATACCCACAAAAGGCTTTAGCCTGACCGGCGTGATAAAAGAGAGCATCTATACAGGCGGGGTACAGCGGACTGTGCTGTCCCTACCTGACGGCGAGGAGCTTATCTCTATCAGCATGGGGGGGACAGAGCTTAGGGGCGTCACAGGGACAACTGTCGGTGTGCACTGGGAGCCGAGCTACTCTGTAGTACTGGAAAGAGGTGTGTAGCGTGAAGAAGCTAATACCTCCTCTATCCGCTGTACCTATTATCATCTGGACAATACTACTGGTGTGGATACCGCTTTTGTACGTGCTCAACATGTCATTTTTGGAGAAGGCATCCACATGGGGTGTCACTAACGTGTACACGCTTGAGAACTATATGCGCATACTAAGCCCTGCTTACGCACGAGTTGTGTCAAATAGTTTGATTGTGGCGGTGTTCACTACACTAATAAGCCTGATTGTCGGCTACCCTTTTGCCTATATCACCGCAAAACTACCGAAAAAAATCCGTAGCTGGGTGCTGACACTTCTCATCATACCGTTTTGGACAAGTTCGCTTATGCGTATATACGGCTGGATAATAATACTGCGTAGCAGGGGAGTGGTGGACACTGTGCTGACTACACTCGGCATCATAGACACACCGCTTAAACTGCTCTACAACATGGGCGCAGTGCTACTCGGTATGGTGTACGCACTCATACCCTTCATGATACTTGCTATCTATAACTCTGTGGAGAAGATGGATTGGTCGATGGTGGAGGCGGCAAGAGACCTCGGCGCAGGGCGTGTCAGAGCTTTTTTAACAGTCACGCTACCGCTCACAATGCCGGGTATACTCGCAGGCTGTGTGCTTGTGTTTATACCGTCTATGGGGCTGTTCTTTATATCCGACCTCATGGGTGGCGCAAAGATAGCGCTACTCGGCAACGTCATACGAAACGAACTGTTCACCGCCAGAAACTTCCCGATGGGAGCGGCTTTGTCTGTACTGATGATGGCGGTCACCATGATTGTAATCTGGATTTATCGCAAAGTATCAGGTGAAAAGAGTTGGGAGGGGCTGATGTAATGGCTAACAAGTATAAAAAACTCTCCACTGCCTATATAAGTGTCTTACTGCTTATGGTATATCTGCCGATTTTTGTGGTAATGGTCTACTCTTTTAACTCCACCGAGCTTTTCCACTGGGAGGGCTTTACACTTGACTGGTATACAAAGCTGTTCTCTAACCGTACCATTCAGCGTGCGTTTATGAACAGCGTCTGGCTTGCTGTACTGTCGGCACTGTCCGCAGCTGTTATCGGGACTATCGGCGCTGTGGGCATGGCTAGGAGCGTGTTCAAGTTCAAAGGGCTCGTGGAGAACACATCCATGATACCGATAATGATCCCTGAAATCATCCTCGGTATGGCGTACCTCTCCTTCTTCACCTTCCTTGACCTCCCCATGGGTATGCTAACGCTGATAGCGTCACACACCACCTTTTGCATACCGTACGTGTACATAAATGTAAAAGCTCGACTGGTCGGCATAGATCCCTCAATAGCAGAGGCGGCACGTGACCTTGGGGCGTCTAAAACACGCACCTTCTTCGATATCACAGTACCGCTTATCGCCCCTGCGATAGTGTCGGGTAGCCTTCTTGCATTCGCCATGAGCTTTGACGATGTAGTCATCAGCTTTTTTGCAACAGGCCCCACCACAAACACGCTACCACTATACGTCTACTCCGCCATAAAGATGGGCGTAACTCCCGAGATCAACGCACTATGTACAGTTATGCTACTGTTTGTGTTTTGCGCTGTGGGCGTGTCACGATTGGTATTGAAAAAATCTTAACAATGTGTTATGATAACGATGGTTACATTGTTCGCATTCGCCTGTAACTATATGGGCGAAACGTACTAGGGGTATGTGCCTTAAAAACGCCTTACCTCTGCATTTAAGAAAGGAATGATACAACACTATGAAACACACACGTCTAATCACACTACTACTAGCCTTTTTGGTAATCATGGCAGGATGTTCACCGGCAGGTACTCCCGGCGAAGAGGCTAAAGAGCTCAACATCTTCACTTGGATAGACTACTTCCCGGCAGACATCATCGCCGAGTTTGAGGCGGACACAGGCATCACAGTTAACTACGCAACATTTGAAAGTAACGAAGAAATGCTACTAAAACTCGAAGCCGCCGAGGGTGGCGACTACGACATAGTCCTAGCCAGCGACTACATAATAGACATAGCATCAAAGGAAGGCCTGGTAGGGGAGCTTAACAAAGAACTAATACCTAACTTTGCCAACATCAACCCCGGCTTCCAGAGCCAGTACTACGACCCCGATAACCTGTATACTGTACCGTATGCGGCAGGTATACCGCTTATCGTTTATAACCCCACAATGATAGACTTTGTGCCCACAGGTTATGAAGACCTGTGGAACCCGGCACTCGCCGACTCTGTCGTAGCGATGGACGATGCACGTAACATCATCGGCATCACGCTAAAGACAATGGGACAGAGCTTTAACGTGACCGATAAAGCAGTTCTTGATGAGGCGAAGGCAAAGCTGTTTGAACTTAAGCCAAATATCAGAGCGCTTGACTACAACCTGTCCCACAACCTATTGATATCGGGTGAAGCGTCCATCGGTTATGTGTTCACATCTCAAGTTGTGGAAGCGCTTGAAGCGAACTCTGACCTAAAGGTTGTGTACCCCAAGGAGGGTCTGGGCTTTGGTATCGACTCATGTTTTGTGCCTGTAAATGCCCCACACCCCGATAACGCCATGATGTTCCTAGACTACATCCTTGACCCCGAGCGTTCGGCACGTATCTCCGACCAGACAAAGTACATTAACTGTACAACAACTGCAGCGGAATACCTGCTAAACCCTGCGCTGAGCATCACAGAAGATCAGATTGCAGGCGCAGAGTTTATAAAGGACGTGGGCGACGCAACAAGCATGTATACAGACATCTGGACAGAGTTTAAGCTACAGTAAGCTTTAATGAACAAGCAAACGAGAGGGTGAAAAACACCCTCTCGTTTTTTATAATGCGGCTTACCGCTTCGTTCCTGTGAACTTATCTCTCGCCTTTGCTACCTTCTGCTGTTCTGCCGTTTCGGTAGGGTACCAGCCACGCTTTGACATTTCTCCGAATAGGTCATGGCCTATCTTGTGCTCATCTGCCAGAATATTCATAAAGTCCGCCATTACGGACGGGCTTTTGATCTCGCTCGTGAACAGGTTGTAGTTGTCTGTCAACAGCTTTTGCGATGCCAGTGCGTCGGTCATCATCTCACGATCACCGTATTTCCCCGTCATATCCATAACACCACTCCTCCGTTATAATCTCATTTGATTTTGATAAATATTTCAAGCTGAGCCTAACCTCCGAGGTGGCTTAAAAGCTTGTTAAAGTGCTCTGTGTGCTGTGCGGCTATCTGCTCGCACTTTGCCTTGAGCTGTGGGTCAGTGCAGAGGGTGGAGTACATCCTGTACTTCTTTATCATGTTCTGTTCAAGCCCTAGCTGATCTTCAAGTGCGGTCAATTCTTTTGTAGTTAAGTCTACCATAATATCCCCACTTTCTTTTGCGATTTTGCCGTTAAAACAAAGCCGTAACTTCGCTTCATAGTTATTTTGCGGACATTTCGCACCGTTAACCGCTCTAATTTTTTGAAGTTTGACATTAATCAAATAACCAACAGAGTCAGCAAAGCAGGTTGCCTAAAGCTATCGTTTCAAAGAGAGCGAATAATCAGAGCCAAAAAAGAAATTCCTCCAAATTTTCAAAAAAAGTATTGACATTCTTTTCTCTGTGTGATAGTATATAAAAGCTGACCGAACAGGATAAGCAAGGCAAGGGAGCATAGCTCAGCTGGAAGAGCATCTGCCTTACAAGCAGAGGGTCACAGGTTCGAGCCCTGTTGTTCCCAC
>CAYJIK010000060.1:0-12549 GCA_964370205.1 uncultured Oscillospiraceae bacterium
GCACTAACCTCGCCGCAAAACACCCTCGTCGGGGTTCGCTCAAATCAAGAAGCTTCCGGTCAAGGCGGTTTAAGCTTAACAGCTTGATATCACTACTGTTTAAAACATTTCCTTTGCTAACTGCATGTTCTCACGGATTTTCACTTCAAATGGGCAGTTCTTTTCGCAGTTACCGCACATAATGCAGTCGTTAGCGTTAGCGCTTAACGAATGATAGTGAGCCTTTATTGTCGGAGGTATCTCGTTGTTCTCCTTTGCAATATCAAGGAACTTTGTCACTGTAGCAATGTCGATATTGACAGGACATGGCAAACAGTGGTTGCAGTACATGCACTTGCCTGTCATTTTGACCTTTTCAGTACTGCTTAAAACCCATGAGTAGTCTTTTTCTTCATCCGTACTGTTTAGGTACTCTAGTGACGCATCCAGCTCCTCGACGCTTGCACAACCTATAAGCACAGACGTGACCGCAGGGCGGGTCAGCGAGTAGTGACAGCACTGCGCCACAGTCATAGCCTTGCCAAACGGCGAGCTCTCCGCCTTTAACAGCGTGCCGGCACCGAGCGCCTTCATAACAGTAATTCCGACACCAAACGCTTCACAAGCGGTGTACAGCTTTTGCCTTGTAGGGTTAACCGCCCATTCAGCAGAGCTAAGCCCTTTATAGTCAATCAGATCACCAACCTCCGTGCTCTCATCTTCAAGATCGTAAGCGGGGTTGATGCTAAACATCAAAACGTCAATCAAACCGCTTTTAACCATTTCAAGTGCCACGAGAGGATTGTGGGAGCTTACGCCAATGTGGCGGATAACGCCGTTGTCCTTTAATGCCTTAGCATACTCCATGATTTCACCGCCCAGAACAAGCTCCCAATCTTCAAAGCTGTCTACATAGTGGATCATGCCCACATCGATATAGTCGGTTTGTAGCTGAGTTAGCAAATCTTCAAAGGATTTCTTTGTTTTCTCAATGTCACGGGTTCTCTCGTACTGCCCGTTTTGCATGACTGTACATAGATGCCCTTGAATGAGCATCTTTTCCCTACGACCGACCAGCGCATTGCCGATAGCTGTTCTAACCGCAGGTTGCGGCATAAAGACATCAATAAAGTTGACGCCTTTATCCATAGCTGTATTTATCACATCGCTTACCAACTCTTGCGGTTTGTCATTAAACCACTCTCCGCCCAGTCCTATAACACTGACTTCTAAGTTAGTTCTCCCAAGCTTTCTATACTGCATAATTACCTCCGAATTAGCCATCTTGTCTTGTGTCCGCTATCTGGATTTCTCTTAGGTTGACACCCTGCGGCATCTCGTATGCAAACTTAATGGTTTTTGCGATATCTTCAGCTGTTATGCTGTTTGCGCCGAGACCGTCACGCCAAGCGTTGTAACCCTCTTTGATTTCGTCGTTTGTGGTGTGGCTGAGTAGTTCGGTTGCAACTGCGCCGGGGCAAACACGCATAACTCTTACATTGAAGGGCGCAAGCTCCGCTCTCGCAACTTCGGACATGCCCACAACGCCGTACTTACTTGCGCAGTAAGCCGCATGGTTGCCAAAAGGCTTTACGCCTGCGATGGAGGAGATGTTAACGATAGTACCGCCCTGCCTCTCCTTCATGTCATTCATCACGATTTGCATACCGTGCATAACGCCCATCAGGTTGACGTCAAGCATTTTTTGCCATTCTACAGCATTCTGACTTTCGAGGTTACCCAGCAACATTATACCTGCGCTGTTTACGATTAGGTCTGTCTTGCCGTAGACAGCCTCCGCTTTTCTGACTGCTTTCTCAAAAGCTTCTCTGTCGGTAACGTCCACCTTTTCGCACATTGCATTTTCAAGCCCTAAGCCCTCTAATATTTCAACTCTTCTGGCGAGAAGCAGAAGGGGATAGCCCGCCTTGTTAAACTCAATTGCCATCGCCTTGCCAAAACCGGAACTTGCCCCGGTGATAACTACTAACTTTTTCATGATGCTTTCTCCTTTTGATTGACTTTTTTATTATTATAGTATAATATACTGCAATAGATGTTTTTATTATAAGAGCGAATAGTAATATAGTCAATAAGGCACATTTTTTTCACTTAGAGAAAGAAAGGTAACTAATGCTTATGGATAAGATAAAGGTAAACTCGGAAATTGAGATAACGCTAAAAATGATAGGGGGAAAGTGTAAGCCTATCATTTTGTACATGCTTATTGAGGACGGAACCATGAGGTTTAAAGACCTTATGTGCGCTGTCACACAAGTTTCACAAAAGACGCTTACAAACCAGCTTCGTGAACTGGAGGCTGACGGCTTGATAACAAGGGTCGCCTACAGCGAAATTCCGCCACGTGTGGAGTATTCGGTGACGGATAGAGGTAGAACACTGTTCCCGATACTTGAGATGATGTGCGAGTGGGGCGAAAAGAATAATGACGGCAGATTTGAGATAGTAAACCCTCAGTGTGTTTAGCTATGCAGCTGTCGGTAGACAGTTGCATAGAAACGTCGGTGATTTTTCCCCTTTTGAAATTTTCTAAAAAACTGTAACCTTTTCGATTTATTTCCTACTGTATAGATGAAAGACAAAACTAATCACAGTTTTGTGCTCTTCGGCATAGCCTCAGTTTTGGCGACATTAAACGATATGCCACCAAAAGCGCACAAAACATACAGAAAGGAATGGATATTATAATGAAAAGATTACTGACGACCTTACTTGCAGGGACAATGGCGTTGACACTTTTGAGTGCTTGCAACGAGCAACCGCCACTCATAAGCGAACAGCCCCCTACAGCGGATACCCAAGGACAGGAGCAGAACCTGTCAGGAGAAAATTCCGTCGCGATTTTCCGTGGAGTTATTGAAGAAATGAGCGACAGCACCGCCACTGTCGCCCCCAATGACGACCAAGAGCATATACTGTCTTCCGGCGATAAGGTCAAGGTGAACCTATCGGTGTCGGATGGTAAGTTTGAGGTAGGTGATGAGATTGTAGTGTATTACACAGGAGAAATCATGGAGTCCTACCCTTTGCAGATTAACACTGTTGACGTTGAGCTCTCGGAAGATTTCGATCAAACGATTGATGATAACGCAAATTCAAGCGACGACGATAAGGTTGTAAGCGAGCTTTTGCCGACAGCGAAGATAGCCATAAATATTGAAGGCTTTGTGACGAACGTTGACGGAAACAGGATAACGCTGGACAGTGGCAAAGTTGTCGTTATCACAGAGGAAACAGAGTTTGAGACGGAAAATGTCGGCAACTTTTTAGCTGTTGACGACGAGATGTAGTAGGCAATTTTATACAAGGGTTTACACTGGGTGACGCGGCAGCAGACGAAGTTACCGCTGACGTCATAAGCTCCAACGAAGTTTTGGAGATGCCGATGGGTGATGTTGTAGTAAACATTGAGGGTGTTATAACCGAAGTGTCCGACGACGGCAACAGCTTCCTACTGGACAGCGGTAAATGGGTGATAGTCACAGACGAAACAGAGCTTGGCATTACAGGCCCTAATGCCGCACTGAGAGATGAGCAATACCTAGAGGAAACGTTTAGGGTGGGCAATTCTATTTCAGGTTTTACTGAAGACACCACATCCGAAGAGCTGATAGCCTACGCAATTTACACCAATTGGAACTGGGAGAGCCCGATAGGGGACAGCGATTTAGGTATAATCGAGACAGAGATCATCATAAATGTGACTGAGGAATATGACGGTACGCTTACAGCTGAGCTGACAAATTTGGGCGTGGTGTCGGTTGAGAATATATTTGCAGTTGAGGATACGATTATGTATCTTATAAAAACCGAGGAGCCTGTCAAAGATATCATAGAAAAGCTGGAAGCGCTGAGTTTTGTTAACTACGCAGAATATAACCGGATAGTTTCCATTACAAACTAGGGTTGAGACTGCTATTGACAGTTAACGGTTATGAGAAAAGTCCTTAGTATGACAAAAACGGAGGTACTTTGTGGAGGACATTAAAATACTGGAGCTTTTTGAAAGCCGAAACGAAACCGCACTTTTGGAAACATCAAAGAAGTACGGTGCATACCTCCTGAAAATCTGCATGAACATTTTAGGTATAAAGGAGGACAGTGAGGAGTGCGTGAACGACACATATAACACAGCATGGAATCAAATCCCCCCTGAAAAGCCAAAGAAGTTTCTACCCTATCTGGGGAGAATAGCGAAAAACACCTCGCTAAACCGCTACGACTATTTGACTGCGACTAAGCGGAACACTCATTTTGACAGCGTGCTTTCTGAACTGTCCGACATCGGCGGTGATGACATATTTGATAGCGTTTCGGAAAAAGAGCTGTCAAAGAGTATAAGTGACTTTTTGCGTGGTTGTGATGAGAAGGCGAGAAACGTTTTTATTCGTAGATATTGGTACAACGATAAAATTGAGGATATTTCGAGGATGTTTGGCGTTAGTGTGAGCAATGCTAAGGTTATACTCTCAAGGACACGCAGTAAGCTTAAAACTCATCTTGTAAAGGAGGGGTACAATTTATGAGGAAGCTTTACAGTGCTATAAATAATATTGATGACGATTTGATTGAGAATGCTGCGGAGATTACAGCAAAAAGAGTTGTACCCTTTAAGAAATATGCGCTTATCGCTGCCTGCTTTGTGATTGTCATCGGTGCGGTTACTATTTTTTATAACAGCACACAGTATCCACCCATTGATTTGACAGATAGAATTGTTGTGGAGGAGTTTTCTTTAAATGTGCAGGAAAAAGAACCTGCTGCCCCCGGGATATCAGGTGCCCCCGAGATTTCAGGGTCGATAACTGCAGATGTTGTGGTTAATATTGAGGGGATTATAACGAGAGTCAGTAAAGATGGGCTTAGTTTTAGGCTTGATGACGGTAGGTGGGTTTATATCACTGATGAGACGATAATAGGTAAGACTTGTAGCGATGAGGAAGAGAAGGATAGCTTGTTTATAGAGCCGACGTTTAGGGTTGGCAACTCGGTTTCCGGCTTTACTCAAGATGAAAACGCTACTGAAATTGAAGCCTACGCAATTTACACCAACTGGAATTGGGAAGATCCCATTAGATAGCTAAAGTGCGACTGTGACGGTCGCACTTTTCTCTGTTTGTGACCTTTTTACGCTGTGTTTGGGTGCTTTGTAGTGCTGAAAGGTAGGGAGGAGCTTTGTGATAGTGAGTGCATGGAGGTTGGTTGTATTGACAATGGTGTATATGTCTTGTATAATTCACTGAAAGGAGTGATTAGGTGAGTGAACTAAAGCGAATTTTGACGGGTGACAGAACCACCGGTAAGCTACATTTAGGCCATTACGTTGGCAGTCTTCGCAGTCGTGTGAATATGCAACATGACTATGACACTTGGATACTGCTGGCTGATATACAGGCTCTTACCACGCATTTTAAGGACCCCTCCCTTATTAAGCAGAGCTTATTCGATGTTGCGGTGGACAACCTCTCGGCCGGGCTTGACCCTAATAAAGTGATTTTCGTGCAGCAGTCCGCTGTACCTGCTATAGCTGAACTGACGGTGTTTTACTCGATGTTAGTAACAGTGAATGTTTTGCGCCACAACCCTACAATAAAGACCGAAGCCGCAAATTACGGCTACGACGATATGACTTATGGTTTCCTTGGCTACCCTGTCAGTCAGGCGGCGGACATCACTTTCTGCGATGCGCACGTCGTCCCTGTGGGTGATGATCAGTTACCGCATATGGAACTGACTAGGAAGATTGTCCGTCGCTTCAACGACCTTTATGGTAACGGTACAGATATTCTGATAGTGCCAACTCATGTGCTTAGCGACACGCCACGTCTACCCGGGGTGGATGGTGCTGCTAAGATGGGGAAGAGTCTTGGAAATGCTATTTTCCTCTCGGACAGCGAGAAGGAAGTGACAGAAAAGGTGCGAATGGCACTGACTGACAAAAACCGCATAGCCAAAACCGATCCCGGCGACCCTTCGGTATGCACCGTGTTTAAGTACCACTGCGCCTTTAATGCTGTGGAAAAGGATAACATCGCAGAACTTTGTAGGGCAGGGCAGATAGGCTGTGTAGCATGTAAGAAAAACCTAACTACCGTCCTGAACACAATGCTTGCGCCGCTTCGTGAAAAGCGCAGCTACTATGAAGCGCACCCCTCCGAGGTGTATGACATTATCTATAGCGGAACTGCGAAGGCGTGTCAGGTGGGCAGTGAAACGGTGGCTCGTGTGAAGAATGCTATGGGAGTGCTTCTGGATTTTTAGGATAAACTTTTAGACTTGAAGTTAACGCTTGATTTTAGATAGTGGAACGAACATAGGATTAGAGAGATGCCGTGTCGGCGTTGTGCCGATTAAGAAAATTGTCTTTCTCCTTTTGGACTGATATGGTTTTCTTTCTGCCTCTTGGGTAGACGGCTTCTCCTTGATATTGTGTTTATATTGATCGAACGGCGATAGGTAAACACGACCTCTCGGTCGTATCTTCACTGCTATAACTCAAAAACAATAGGTTTTGCTATTTTAGATACAATTTTTGTATTGACAAAAGGGACAATGTTATATATAATAGTTTGGTGAGCAGAGGAATACGCTGTAAATGTTCGCATATTGCCGAATTGTGTAACGGTAGCACGACAGACTCTGACTCTGTTTGTCTGGGTTCGAATCCTAGTTCGGCAACCAAAACACCGTACATCAGATGATGTGCGGTGTTTTTCTTTTAGACTGATCAAATAACAACAACCTTAAAGGATGGTATTTAAATGAAAAAACTACTGCTTTTCTGTGTGGTGCTTATAGCACTTAGCGGATGCGACTTTTTAACGGATTCTTTTAGCCGAGGGGAGTCTTCAATCCCTGTGTCAAGCGCAACTCCCCCCCCGACACCTACCCCTGAACCAACTGCGACCTACCCAACCGAGCTAACACTAAACCACAGTGGTGGCAGTACAGTGCTAACCCCCGGGGATAACAGTGAACTTTACATAGAGAGCACAGGTTCGCTGTCCGAGTTGTTTGGCGGTGAAATACAGCCTTCGAACATGACTTCGGAACTTACAAAAAACGGTGAGATTGTAACGACCGATATCGCCGAAAGTGGTGACTACCTTTACACGATCAGCGTAACTTGGGCGGACGACGTAGAGCCTGTGGAGTATCGTGTTCCTATTAAAGCACAGTTGCCGATATCTGTCCTGCTTGCAAGTAGCGAGGTTATACTTGGTGAGTCGATGACTATAACGGTCAAAAACGCCATCGAAACTCCGATATGTAGCTCTAACCTACCTCTTCAGCCGCAGTTTTTTAGTCTTTCCGAAGGTGGCACAACCTATGTAGCTATCCTGCCGATTTCGTATGACGCTACACCCGGTGAGTACACACTTACCATTGCAAGCGGTGAGGCATCGGTGGACACGGTGCTACAGCTGGTGGATAGGGAATTTACCATTCAAAACTTGACGATCGACCAGTCGATAGCGGATGACACGGTAAACAGTGATGCAGCAAACTACGAATACAACGTCGCAATGGAGCCTGTGAAAGCTGCCGCCGACCCTGAGCAGTACTGGGAGGGCGACTTTATTTTCCCACTTCCTGAACTGCCTGACGGTCAGGAGTACCGTATAACTACCGAGTTTGGGCTTATTCGCTACGTCAACGGTTCGACAGTGGGCACACGCCACGGCGCTATCGACATAGCGGCAGGTACTGGGACACCAACCCTTGCAAGCGGAGCGGGCCGAGTGCTGTACGCCGACTTTTTACAGCTTACAGGTAATACCGTCGTGATAGAGCACGGTTACGGGCTTAAGAGCCTTTACTACCACATGCACACGCTTGATGTCGAAGCGGGGGATATGGTGGAGCAGGGTGAAGTGATAGGTACAGTAGGCTCTACAGGATTTTCCACAGGGGCGCATATGCATTTTGCCATGGCGGTGAACAGTCAGTACATCAACCCGTGGGAAGCGTTTGAAGAAGGATACACTTTCCCTGAATAGTGGGTGAGTTTTTACTAATACTATAATGCAAAAGGGTCTGTGACGAAACCTTGTAGGGGCGGTCCTATGTGACCGCCCGAAACCGTGGTTTTTACCATTAGTTTCGGGCGAACACACAGGTTCGCCCCTACAAGTTTTGTGCATTATTACAATTTCGTCACAGCCCTTTTTTGTTTATATAACACTATGACGGAGAAAAGTATGAGAAGTACGGATAAGGCCCCTCCTCCCACCGCTATAGCGATGGGGGTTGTGCTTGCATATTTGGGCGATTACAACACCGACCCACAGGGTAGCTACACAGGTGCGGTTAAATCTAAGTGCATGACAGCTCAAGCTAAGAAGAAGCAAAAGCCCGTACAGGATGCTGACGACTTGTAGGCTAATATACCTGTCTACACCGACCGAGGATAAGAGTTCTGAGGCGTTAAAACGTAAGCCCCCACCCTCTGAAATGGAGGGTGGGGGTAGTTTTGTGCTTAGTCCGTGTATGCGTTGCCCGAGTAGTTCGGTGCTTCCTTGGTGATGTAGATATCGTGGGGGTGGGATTCTCTTAGACCTGCGCCTGTTATGCGGATAAACTTAGCGGTTTTGTGGAGTGTCTCGATGTTAGGCGCACCACAGTAGCCCATACCGGCACGTACACCGCCGACAAGCTGGTAAACAGTGTCAGCGAGAGGGCCTTTGTACGGTACACGGCCTTCAACGCCTTCGGGGACGAGCTTTTTGTTGTCCTCTTGGAAGTAGCGGTCCTTTGAGCCTTTGTTCATAGCGCCGATACTGCCCATTCCACGGTAGACCTTGAAGTTTCTACCTTGGAATATCTCTGTTTCACCCGGTGACTCGGAACATCCTGCAAGCAGTGAACCGAGCATAACTGTGTCCGCACCTGCGGCGAGTGCTTTTATAATGTCGCCTGAGTACTTAATACCGCCGTCCGCTATGATGGGGCGGTTATATTTTGCTGCTGCTGTTGCTGCGTCGTATACCGCTGTAATCTGCGGTACACCTATACCGGCAACCACACGTGTTGTACAGATAGAGCCCGGGCCTATACCTACCTTGACAGCGTCCGCGCCTGCTCTCATAAGTGCGTCACAGCCCTCGTAGGTTGCAACGTTACCTGCGATAATCGCTACATCAGGGAAAGCGTCCTTCAGCTGTGTTACACAGTCCAGTATGCCTTTGCTGTGTCCGTGAGCGGAGTCGAGCACGAGAGCGTCAACATTAGCGTCAACCAGCGCCTTTGCTCTCTCCATCATGGTGGAGGTAACGCCCAGTGCCGCACCGCAGAGAAGTCTGCCCTGTTCGTCCTTGGCGGAGGAGGGGTACTTAACTGCTTTTTCGATGTCCTTTATGGTGATTAGACCCTTTAGCATACCGTACTCGTCCACTATCGGGAGCTTTTCAATTTTGTTTTTAGCGAGCACTACTTGTGCTTCTTCAAGCGTAGTGCCAACTGCGCCTGTTATGAGGTTTTCTTTAGTCATAACGTCTTTAATGGGCAAGTTATAGTTAGAGAGGAAACGCAGGTCACGGTTTGTGATTATGCCGACAAGCTTACCTTTATCATCACAAATCGGTACACCAGAAATTCTGTAACGTCCCATAAGTGCGTCAGCATCGTATACAAAGTGGTCGGGGGACAGGAAGAAGGGGTCGACAATAACACCGTTCTCCGAGCGTTTAACCTTGTCCACCTCTGCCGCTTGTTGTTCAATGGTCATGTTCTTATGGACGATACCTATACCGCCCTCCCGAGCCATGGCTATTGCCATCTCGGACGTTGTGACAGTGTCCATAGCTGCGGTGACAATAGGCACGTTTAAGTAGATGTTCTTAGCAAGGCGCGTACGGAGTTTGATGTCGGCAGGCAGTATCTCCGAATAGCCCGGCACCAGCAGTACGTCATCAAACGTTAACCCTGTTACCCCGAATTTTTCCGAATGATTTAGATTTAACATATTTTCCTCCCCATATATGTTTTTATGGTTTACTTTAGACTTCATTTAAATGTGGTAGCTTTAAATATATAGTTTAATCACCGATCTTGCGGTGGGTGGTGATTTTTGAGTAGCGGATTGGTATAGCCCAGAGTATTTTTACGCCCACGCTATGTAGCTGTCAAAGCAGGGGGTGTCACCGATAAAGCCGCTTACTGTGGCACTTTTTTCGGTCCTGTCACAGTAAAGCAAAATTTTGTCGCCCAGTTTTGCCTCACTGCGAAAACGCATCTGTATCTCGCTTACGTTTCCTGCCATCACTATGTCGGGTAGACAGTCAAGCGCTACGCTGTAGTAGACGGTGTTGTTTAGGTGCTTGTTACGGTCTAGGTCGGATACTCGCACGGTGCGTTCGCTATATAATGTCTTGGCGGACGGCGGCTTTATCTTAGTGGGCATTATAAAAGGTGAATAGTCCTCAAGCTGTGGCATGGTGTGAGTGAACTTTGACGGACGCAGTATCGTTCTGCTTACGGGGTCAACCATCACCCATGCACTTTGGTTTTCTATAAGTAGGTCACCGTTTTCGTCAAGCAGTAGCGTTTCTCTGGGACGAGACACACCATTTACGGCACAGGGACAGGTTGCAATGGTGACCTTCTCGCCGGGCTTTGGCCGCCTGACGATTTTCATCCCCACAGCCGCCAACAAGAATACAATTCCTTCGCTGTAAAGCCGTTCATAGCCCAGTGACATTTCCACTAGGTGAGCCGTGGACACCTCCTGCACATACCGTGCAAGCGAGGTCACGCTCAGCACACCTGTAAGGTCACATTCGTATTCCTTTGCTTGTAACTCCAACTTGAAAGGGTATCTGTCCGCTAAGTTCATAGGCACTCTCCTGAATTAATAGCTTATGTTTCTTTTTGCATAAAGTATACCCCCGACAAGCCGTGACCTGTCGGGGACAGTTTTGTTACTTGGTAACGCCTATTTTATCACATCCCATGAAAGGACGCAATACCTCAGGGACAGTTATTGTTCCGTCACCGTTCTGATAATTTTCCATAATTGCGGCTACTGTTCTACCTATGGCAAGACCCGAGCCGTTTAGTGTGTGTACAAACTGTGCTTTGTCACCACGTTCCTTCTTAAAGCGCACCTGTGCACGTCTTGCTTGATAGTCGGTGAAGTTAGAACAGCTCGAAATTTCCACGTACCTACCATAGGACGGCATCCACACTTCGAGGTCGTAGGTTTTAGCGGACGCAATACCTGTGTCCCCTGTACAGAGCAGTACAACACGGTAGGGCAGTCCAAGCCCTACAAGTATACGCTCAGCATCGGCCAGAAGCTTCTCAAGCTCGTTAAAGCTCTCTTCAGGCTCGCAGAACTTAACAAGTTCTACCTTGTTAAACTGGTGCTGGCGGATAATACCTCTTGTGTCTCTACCTGCACTGCCCACTTCAGAGCGGAAACAGGGCGAATAAGCACAGTGATATATCGGGAGTTCGTCCGCTGTGAGTATCTCGTCACGGTAGAAGTTTGTGACAGGCACTTCGGCTGTCGGAATTAGGTAGTAGTTCTCACCTTCAAGTTTAAACATATCCTCAGCAAACTTAGGTAGCTGACCTGTGCCCCTTGCCGAGTCGGCGTTCACGATAAAGGGTGGTACCAGCTCCTCGTAGCCGTGTTCGGTGTGGGTGGACAAGAAGTATGTCATCAGCGCACGCATAAGTCTTGCGCCCATACCTCTGTAAAAGTTAAAGCGTGAGCCTGTCACCTTAGCAGCACGCTCAGGGTCAAGCATTTTCAGGCTTGCGCCAAGTTCCCAGTGTGGGAGAGGTGTGTAAGGGAATTCGGTGGGTGTCCCGACCACTTTTATTTCCTTGTTATCGTTTTCGTCCTTACCTACAGGCACAGAGCTGTCGGGGATATTCGGTAAACCGAGAAGAATATCCTCCTGCGTTGCTTCAAGGGTGGATATTTCCTTTTCAAGTCCTTTTATCTCTTCGGCAATGTCCTTCATCTCGGCTAGCAGTGCTGTAGCGTCTCCGCCGGATTTTTTAATGGCGGGTATCTCTTTACTTGCCTTGTTTTGGCGAGCCTTTAGATTGTCCGCCTTAAAGGACAATTCACGGCGCTGCTCATCTATCTCGAGTAGCTTATCAACTTCGGCACACAGCTGGGGCTTGCCTCTGTTTGTCATAGCGGTCTTAACTGCGTCGGGGTTTTGTCTTACAAATCTAATGTCAATCATGTAAACACTCCTTGTTAAAATTGTTTTTTGGGTTAGAATGTCTTTATTCAAATCTGAGGATAACTATATCGCCGTCTTTTACTCTATCCGTGTACCCTGCTACTGCTCCGTTTATGGTCTGCACCAGCGTGCCGACAGGGTTTTTCGTGTCTATGTCCACGTAGTTTAAAAGGTCTACAAACATCGGGGGGCTTGTTGTTTCCACTGTGGTAGCTCTGTCGTTTAGTGTTATCCTTGTCAATATCTTCTCGGATAATTCAGACGGGTTGCTTGCCGGTGTTATATTAACGGCAGCAGGGCGTTTTAGTTTTATAATATCGCCTGTCTCAACAGGGTAGTTTGGTGC
>CAYJIK010000061.1:0-5798 GCA_964370205.1 uncultured Oscillospiraceae bacterium
GTGCCTATCGCTACTGTCTCGCCCGAGTGGCGATGTACAATGTCCTCGACAGTTTTCACATAGCGCTCGCTGACTTGGTTAAGTGACTCACCACCCTCGATGGAGTAGTCGAAGTCAGCCCATTGGCGCTTGGAGAATTCTCCAAAGTCCTCCACCCATGTGCCGATTTCACGCTCCCTTAGTGCGTCGAAGGTTTTGATTTCAAGCTGTTGTTCCTCGGCGAATACGGACAGTGTGTCCATTGTTCGCTTGTAAGGGCTTGAGTATATGTGAGTGATGTTCTTGTCTTTTAGCATGTCCGCCACCTCTTGCCTGCTCGCCAGACCCTTAGCGGTCAGTGGTCGAGAACGGTCGTCCTTCACAGTGTTATCAGATTGCGCATGGCGGACAAAGTGCAGGGTGGTGTATGGGCTTGCCTTATAAAGCTCACGCTCGCTCTCATAGAGGTTGCCGCCTTCGCTGTCAATAAGCACCACCGCAGGGAGATCCTCCACATAGTAACGGTGGATGGCTTCCGCCCCCAAATGTGGGTATGCGACGACCTCGCTCTCTTTAATATGCTTTGATATAAGAGCGGCGACACCGCCTGTCACCCCAAGGTAGACCGCTTTATGCTCCTTAATGCTTTCCACTACCTCTGTGGAACGTGCGCCTTTACCCAGCATTACAAGCAGACCTTTTTCGAGTAGAGTGGGGGTATACTTGTCCATTCTGCCGGCGGTGGTAGGGCCTGCAGGTCCGCTGACATTACCCGGCTTTGCAGGTGTGGGGCCTACATAGTATATCCCCTGGCCCGAAAGCGGTACAGGCAGTTCTTCACCACACTCCACCGCATGGACAAGCAGTTTATGTGCGGCGTCTCTTGCGGTATACAGCACACCGCTCACCAGAACACTGTCCCCCACACGCAGTTTAGCGGTAATCTCCGCAGTTGTGGGGAGTGTCAGTTTTATCTTTTCCAAAATACGACCTCCAAAATGAAGCGTTAAAGCCTTTTAAATGTTAATGATGTTATTTTACCATGTATTGCGGTGTTAGACAATAGCGGCAGGTGAATTTCCGAGCAAGGCAGAGTATAGCTTGAAACTACGTGGGGGTAGTGGTATGATGAAAAAAACAACAATAAAGTGGAGGGCTGTATGCTGACATTTATACTGATTGCCATTATATTCTCGTGGTTTGTGTTTACATTTGCGTTTGCTTTTATCGGGACTAACTTTAGTAAGGCGCACAGCCTGAACAAGTTTCTGTGGAATTCAAGGATAGATAAACTGGGAAAACCGCCGTTTTCGCTGTTCTTAAAGGCTTATGAGAATAAGAATTACTTTTTGTCGTTTGTAATGGTGTTTGTCTGTAACATACCGGGGCATGTGATGATGTTTCTGTTCGGTATGACAAAAATCGGGCTGGTTATGCTTGTTATTCAACCGTTTATGCAAGGAGCGTTGGTGGGTATGGGCGACGATAAGACTAGGCTGTACGGTGTTGTGACGGCGGTGTTTGAGGTGACCGGCTTTGTGGTGAGCTGTTGTTTGGGGTTCTTTATGGCAGTGGAGTTTTGGTGGATACCGCTCCTGTTTTTGCTGCTAAACTCAGCTGTCGAAGCGAGCGGTGTGCTTATCGGTGCGCAGGGTGTGCCGGGGGTGGAAGCGGTTAAGAATAAGCTGTATAAATAAGTTGAGGTATGTTTCGAGGGGAACGGTCGAATCCTTGGCGGTATCGCTTGGGGTGGAGGTAGCGTAAACAAGCACGTAGGGGGAGTGGCCATCTGCACAAGGTGCAGAAACGAAGCATGTTCAGCCGTTGGGGCTGAACATGCTTCGTTAGTCGGCTTGCGAGCCGACATGGCCACTCCCCCTACGTGCTTGTTTACGCTACCGTCCGTAGGAGGTGCAAAATAAAAGCTTCACAAAACACCACCTAAACCAAAAAACAACCCCACAATTTATCCCCAAACCCCCAAAATTAAACTCTTGCCATAAAACAGCAAATGTGCTATAATTCTACGCAAGTATGCACAGCCAATATGACACTATATAGACGAACGGATTTATAAACACTACAATTTGTTCGTATACATAAATGTGCGTGAAAACAGTATATGTTAACGGAGGTAATTATGAGCAGTAGAAAATCGTCGGGCGGAGGTTCTCCGCTTAGTTCCATCTTTGTCGTGCTATCGTCACTGGTGGTGTTTTTGTTGATTGTCGGTGGCGCAATAAGCATTATCGGCGCAGATGTGGTTGACCCGCCGAACCCCTCGGACGTACCTGACGCAAGCAGCTCTGCACCTGTCGAGCCTTCAGAGCCGACAACGTCCACACCTTCCACCCCCACACCGCCTACAGACACTTCCTCGGCGGTAACTCCGCCCACAAGCAGTGAAACCCCTGCTACGTCCTCTACAGCACCTGTGGTGTCCTCGACTGTTGAGGCAGGCGTGACTCCACCTACAACCACCACCCCAACACCGTCCCCAACACCCGCTTCGACACTTACAGGGATATTCGACCCTGCGACAGTGGGTAGTAGCGGACAGTCGAGCATAGCAAGCTACAAGGCGATAAACTCGGACGTTATGGCGTGGCTAAAAGTGCCGGGTACTAATATAAACTACCCTGTACTGTACTACGCTTCAAATAATGACTACTACCTTGAGCGTGACCTTTACAAAAACTACTCTAAGAACGGCGTTATCTACGGCGACTATGAAAACCGTTTCGGGACTTCGGACGACCTCAGCCGCAACAACATCATTTACGGCCACAACTGGACAAACGTTTCCAGTAATCCCAGAATAGGCAATGCAAACGACGTAATGTTTGCACAGTTGACTTCCTACCATCATCTCAACTTCGCTAAGGAGAACCCCTACATACATTACTCCACCGAGGATGAGGAAATGCTGTGGGTGGTGTTTGCGGCATTTTATACCGACACCAGCTTCCCCTACATCTACGGTAACCCCTCTGACGCTGACTTTGCAAACATCATAAACGGCGCTATAGCACGTAGCCGTCATATAATAGACACCGACGTTAACACGTCGGATACCATACTTACGCTATCTACCTGTACCAGAGCATATGGCTCAAGTGACCAGCAGCGTTTCGTGGTCATGGCACGCCTGATGCGCCCCGGCGAGACAGTGGAAGCGGTAGCGATGTCCTCCAACCCGAACCCCGTACTCCCGAATTTATAGAAAAATCACTAGTGGAAAGATGCGCCTAATTCTACTTTTTTCTAACCACTAGTCACAACACTAAACAATTTTAAAACCAAACAGAAAGAGGTCTACAATGGTTATAAAAGCTAATACAGCCCCACGTGATATCAGAGTCGCACCTTTTGGCGGAATGGGCGAGTCTGTAATGGAAACAATCATCACCGCAGAACAACTTAAAGGCAGTGGAAGATTGTTTAGCCTGATAAATATCCCTGAGGGTGCGTCGTTTGGCGACCACACCCACACTGGTGAATTCGAAATCTATTATATTCTCTCCGGTAAGGGGACTTATAACGATAACGGTGTTTCAATTTCTGTTGAGGAAGGCGATACATTTTACTGTGATGACGGAGAAACCCACGGCATAGTTAACACCGGCAGTGAAGTGTTAAAACTGCTCGCGTTTGTCGGGTTTGCAAACGAAAGCAAGCTGTAATGAAGCGCCGTGGCTTCATATCATGTATTTTGCTCATTCTATCGCTGCTATTAACATCTTGCAACTTTGGGGAGGATACGCCATCTCTTGAGTACGATATGGCATCCTCCCCTCATACGCTGGACCCTCAACACGCTGTAACCACCGACGAATTGACCGTCGTGTACAGCATTTTTGAGGGTCTATTTGTACTTGACGAAAACGAAGAGCCAATCTATGCCGCTTGCGAGGACATGGAGATATCGGAGGGCGGCACTCTCTATCGTTTCACATTGCGTGACGACATTTACTGGCAGGACGGTGAAGCGGTAACAGCACATGACTTTGCGTTTGCGCTGGAGCGTCTTTTTGTCGGTGGTGGAGCGTCGCCGTACAGCGAGCGATTTATGGCTATAGAAAACGCACCGCAGATAGTGAACGGAGAAAAGAATATTGACAGCCTTGGTGTAAGCGTGAACGGTGAGGGGGAGTTGGTTATCTCGCTATCCGAGCCTATGGACGAATTGCCTAAGTTGCTTGCGACTTCTCCGGCAATGCCGTGCAGAGAGGACTTTTTTGATGAGCAGTGGGGGAAGTATGGCACAGTAGGAGGGGAGATTATCGGTAACGGCGTGTTCAATCTTAGTGGTTGGACTGAGAACGGCATCACACTGACCCCTTCGCAGGCACACCGAGAACCCGCCTCCGTGGAACTATTTTTAAACGCTGGTATCTCGGAGTCGTACAGTCGTTTTGAGGACGGAGAAACACAGCTTTTCTTCACAAAGTACTATGCAGACGCTGACTATTCAGGGCAAAATCATGTAAACTGGGTATTGCTCTTTAATCCCGAAGCGTCCCCCTATGACAATGCCGACGTGCGAAACTCTGTTATGGCTACAATTTTAGATGGTATCACAGTACCTGACGGTTGGACACAAGCCGAAGGTGTCTTCCCCGATAACAGCCTTATAAACTCCTCAGAACTTTACCGCAGTGGGGTAGGTCATCCTACACTACCCGAATTGTATCAAAACCCGAGTGAGAGCTTTTACAGCGCACTTGAAGCGTCTGAACTGCTCACACTACCTCAGAGCACGCTTATATATCCGTCAGGCGATGTTGTGGACAGTGTTGTGACCTCGATACAAGCGACACTGGCGAGCGAGCTTTCGCTACATGTGGGCTTGGGCGAGGTAGCGGAGGACAATCTGGAGAGCGTGATAAAATCAGGGATGTACTCCATTGCGCTGCTGCCGCTTGATATTCCGCTTTTAGAGGAACAGCTACTGTTTTTACAAGAGGTCACCGAAGGTGTTATGCAGTTAGAGGAAGCACCCAACGAGCAAGCGTCATTAGACGCCACAACTGAGAGTGCCGTTGACACGGTGGTAGCGGACAACCCAACCGCTCAGACAACCACCGAGAACATATCTGCGCAGTACGCATTTGAAGTAGAACAGCGACTCTTGGATAGCGCAGTGGTATATCCACTTTTTAGCTCACCAACCTACTTTTTGACGGCTGACGGTTATGATGGTGGTAGATATGTGGCGTTCTTGGGTGTACCTGATTTTAGCGGTGTTCACACTGCACAGGAGGACTAACAATGAAGATAGTGTACAAAGGAAAATTCAACGGCGATATGGACAGTTTACCCTATAGAGAGCACGTCCCGGGAGCTGTGAAATTTAAAGAGTTTGACGACATTAAAAAGCTGGGGAAGTTTATGACAAAGGTTTCACTGGTAATGACGGTTGTCTTGTTTGTGTTTGTAATAGTGTGGGCTAGAGTGTGGGGCAATGGCTTTGATATGAGCTTTACTGGGATAATTTTTGCTTTGCTTTCGCTACTTCCGCATGAACTGCTTCATGCGATATGCTTTAAAGAGGAGGCTCATATTTACACCAACTTGAAACAGGGGATGATGTTTGTGGTTGGGAATGAGGCGATGAGTAAGGGGCGGTATATCTTTATGTCGCTGCTCCCGAATATCGTGTTTGGACTTGTGCCGCTTGTGCTGTTTTTGTTTATGCCAAGCAATATGTTTTTAGGGACACTCGGTGCGCTGTCTTTGCCCATGGGGGTGGGGGACTACTACAATATCTACAACGCCGCCACCCAGATGCCGAAAGGTGCAAGGACATATCTGCACAA
>CAYJIK010000061.1:5898-9220 GCA_964370205.1 uncultured Oscillospiraceae bacterium
TTTATAATTCATAACTTCTTGATTTATCATTAATCTAGGAAAAACAGCTCCTCAACTGCCACGCCCAGTTCTCTTGCCAGCTTCATGGCGAGCTCTAACGTGGGGTTATATCTGTCGTTTTCTATGGCGATTATTGTCTGCCGGGATACACCTACATTTGCTGCAAGGTCCTCTTGGCGGAGTTTTTTGCTTTTGCGCAGCTCTTTTATCCTGTTTCTCACCGCAGTACACCGGAGACTAGTATAAATGTCCCCACCATCATAATCAGCCCAAACACAAGCATCGCAATCACAACAAACTTCCACACCGCACCGCTATAGCTAAACTCCTCGTCCCCCTTGACAGCTTGATATTTGAAAAATGCTTGCGATATCACTAAGACAAGTGAGGTGCTGCCCAGTAACATGCTGGGGAAGGAGTTGAGCATTTCCCCGTAGGCGTAAACCTTGTATGACTCATAAAAACTCCACGACAAAAGCGCAACTGTTACATAGAACAGCGCCACACGTTGAGCTTTGAGGGCAATAGTTTTCTCCATCTCGTCCATTTTGCGAAAACCTAGACTGTTTAGTAGCTTTTTCATATTTGACCTTCCTTTCCGATGCGGTGATGCGTTATACACTTCAAAATGTTAAGCACTCTTTACATTTTGAGTATATTACAAAGAGAAGGAAATGTCAAGAGGTTTTAACATTTTTGTTGTGAAGTAATTTCTTATACACAATTGTAAGGTGGATGTGAGGGTGATATTGTAGGGAACGCACCCTATGCGTTCCGCCATTCCCTGTTTCCACTCCCGTCAGGAGAAGGTTTGAGCAAAAAGGCGGCACGCATAAAATGCGTGCCCTACAACAGTCAATCAAAAATATTGAGATGCGTACAATAGTTATCTTCATCAACCATATCGCCACAAGCTAAAAGCCTACAGGTACAGGTTCATCAGTATTTCGTCATAGTACTTGTCGCCGATTTTAAAGTACCTCTCATACCTACCCATCTCGACAAATCCAAGCTTCTTGTAGAGGTATATAGCGGCTTCGTTGTCTGCTTTTACCCCGAGGTGGACGATCTCCGTCTTGCCGTTAGACCTTGCAAAGTCTATCATAGCGTTCATCATCGCTGTCGCAATGCCCAGACCCCAGTACTTTTTCTTTGATGATATCGCCACTGTAGCCTGATGTTCAAAACGCTTTCTGGGCGGAGCCATTATACTACCCACTGACACCACTTCACCGTCAATCTTCCCAACAAACAGCGCAGAAGTATCAGCGGTCGCAAGCTTTTCTATAAATGCGATCTCGTCCTCTACTGTCATATGAAATTCGTTTTCACCGAATGTGAGGTTGTCGCTTTCACCGCCTACTATGTTGAGGTAAGCAATCATGTCAGCGGCGTCTTCCTTTACCGCTTTTGTGATGGTTAGTTCGAGACCGTTTTTTAATTTCATGTGTGGTACCTCCTGTAAAAAAGTTTAGTGTAATTTCATACAAATACATTGTAGGGGTCGATGCACAAATCAGACTCGTAGAATCTAATTTCTACATCGACTCGAAAACTTAGATTTCCTAAATGCGACACCCTCTGTTTATGTTCAAGCCTTCTCTGAAGAAAGCAGAAACAGGGGTGGCGGAATGCATAGGGTGCGTTCCCAACAATATCGCTTTACGTGCAGTTTGCGGTTTTTCGTTGTAGGGAACGGTCTTGACCGTTCCGATACATCACGCCATCTCAATATTTTTGATTCAACTGTAGGGCACGCATTTTTGCGTGCCGCCTTTTCTGGTCAAGCCCTCTTTTGCGAAAGTGAAAACAGGGGCGACGGAACGCAGATAATGCGTTCCCTACAATGTAGCTGAACATCTCTTTTATGCTTGTGTGCTAAACCACGACTGTCTCACAGCTTCCGCGACAGCTTCCGCAACTTTGGGGTTAAAGGGGCTGGGGATTACCATGTCGGGGGAGAGTTCGTCGTCAGATACGCAGGCCGCTATGGCGTAAGCGGCGGCGACCTTCATGTCGTCCGTTATCTGCTTTGCACCTGAGGATAGTGCGCCTTTGAATATGCCGGGGAAGGCGAGGACATTGTTTATCTGGTTTGGGTAGTCGGAGCGGCCTGTGCCCATGACGTATACGCCTGCTTCCTTAGCGAGTTCGGGGAGTATTTCCGGTTCCGGATTCGCCATAGCAAGCACCACTGACTTGTCCGCCATGCTACTAACCATGTCAGCACTGACCACCTTTGGAGCGGACAGGCCTACAAACACGTCTGCGCCGTTTAAAGCGTCCGAGAGTGTGCCTGTGACCTTTTCGGGGTTGGTCTGCTTTGCCATGTCACACTGTGCGGGGTTTTCTTCATTTCCTGTGAGTATGCCGTGGCGATCACAGAGGATAATATTCGTCACACCGAGGCTCATAAACATCTTAGCGGTTGCAATGCCAGCCGAGCCTGCGCCATTTATGACAAGTTTTATGCTCTTAATGTCCTTACCAACTAGCTTTACAGCATTTATCACTGCCGCTGACGCTACTATCGCAGTGCCGTGTTGGTCATCGTGGAATACAGGGATGTCAAGCTTTTCTTTAAGCGCAGCTTCAATTTCAAAGCAGCGTGGGGCGGAGATATCCTCAAGGTTAATACCGCCGTATGTGGGGGCGATGTTGACGACGGTTTTGATGATTTCGTCGCTGTCCTGTGTGGAAAGGCAGATTGGAACAGCGTCCACCCCTGCAAACTCTTTAAACAGTATGCATTTGCCCTCCATAACAGGCAGTGCCGCCAGCGGGCCTATGTTACCGAGGCCGAGGACTGCGGAGCCGTCTGTCACCACGGCGACCATGTTGCCCTTTGTGGTGTACTTGTAGGCGAGTGTGGGGTCCTTCGCTATTTCCTTACATGGCTCGGCAACGCCCGGGGTGTACGCTACGCTCAGTTCCTCCTTGTTTGTGACAGGCACTTTGCTCTCTATGCTGATTTTACCTTTGTACTGTTCGTGTATCTCCAATGACTTTTTGTAGTAATCCATATATGTATTCGCCTGACTGTGGGTCAGGACACCGCCTTTCCTGTTTTATTATGTATAGTATACTTTGTGTTTGGGTGGTAGTCAATATGTTTAGGCGTGATAGGGGTACGGTCGGTCACTTTCCGTCATCACTCGGGCTTCCACAAAGGGGAACAGGCACAGTCGGGGCAGTGGCCATCCGCCCACGGGGCGGAAACGAATAGAAGTCAGCCCTTCGGGGGGGGGCTTATAATTTTTAGTAGGTGGTGCCCCCCCCCCTGGCCGCAGCCCCCACTGTGCCGGGTCCTAGTTGTTACCGT
>CAYJIK010000061.1:9230-12471 GCA_964370205.1 uncultured Oscillospiraceae bacterium
GGGTGTAAACTATTCTATGGCCGCGGTTGGGGGGCTTATTTTTTTTGTTTTGGCGGGGCTGAGCACGTACTTGGCAAGTGCCCCGACTGTGCCTGTTCCTCTTTGTTACGGTGGGCGGTAACGGAAAGTGCCGTCAGTTTCCACCTTGCAATACCGTTAAAGCTACCAATGCAAATCGCTATATCACACACATAATACATTGCGAACCCCACCAATCTATGCTATAATCAGGACATACCACAAGAGGAGGAGAACCCCATGCAACCCCTAAAACTCTACAAAACACTGTCGCTAGCATTATTGATACTCACTCTCATATTCTCCCTACTGTGGCAGTACGAGTATCGGGATAACTCTGACGTAAAATTATTGGCACAGAACGCCGTATACAGTTCACATGACAGTTTTACAGACTATAAAAACACAGCCGAGGAAACCGACTACCTAAAGGCGATATCCGAGTTTTATGCTTTCAAGCAAGCATATCGCCTGATGTCAGAACTAGAGGACAATAACAACTATAGTTACCAAAACCTCCAACTAGACGAAATATACGGCGGTATGCTGTTCGACCGCAAAACCACCGACGAACAACTCGATAACATAATAACCGCCACCTCTAAACTGTCAAAAAACATCACCGACATACAAGCCTTTGTCATCATAGAAAGACTACGTAATGAATACAACCATTAGTGCTTAACTATAAAGGAGCTAACAAGATGTACCAACAAGCAAACGACCCAAAAACCCCCAACGTAACGCTAACCTCCTACACCTGCCCAAACTGCGGCGGTTATGAGATAGCGTACGATGAAAAGATAGACGCAATTGTCTGCGCCCACTGCCGAACAACTGTGGAAGTGGAAGAACGTGAAGTGGTGGAGTACGACTTTGGGCGTTACCGTGAAATGGAGAGTCGGTCTGTGCCTTTCGATGGAATGAGTGAGGCGGACTGCGGAAAATGCGGCAGTAAGATCGCTTTTAGCGGTAGTGCCACAGCGGCGGTCTGCCCTATGTGTGGTTTTGGGCTGGTGCTGAAAGACAGGCAACAGTCGGGCATACCCCCCGAGGCAATACTCCCATTCCGATTGGACAGAAACGCCGCTCGTCTGCGGTATAAGCAGTGGATAGAAAAGCAGTGGTTTGCCCCGAATGACTTTAAGGCGATGGCGCAGGAGGGGAAACTTCAGGCGATGTATGTTCCGTACTGGAGTTATGACTACCAAGCTCACGCAAAGTACCATGGCAAAGGCGGTAGAATTTCCGGCAGTAGCAATTCAAAGTCAAGTATGGTGCGCTGGACAAATGTCTCGGGAAAGCTCGACTGCGGCTATGACGATGAA
Organism: uncultured Oscillospiraceae bacterium; assembly: GCA_964370205.1. Classification (GTDB taxonomy): domain Bacteria; phylum Bacillota; class Clostridia; order Oscillospirales; family Ruminococcaceae; genus DAMCAP01. The sequence continues at coordinate 10,577 of CAYJIK010000061.1, forward strand.
CTGGTCTGTGCAAGCGACAGCGATATGAAGGGCATTTTCGACAACCTCACGCCGTTCTCGACACGCTCAGGAGCAAAACCGTATGACAGCAAATACCTGTCAGGCTACTCGGCTGAGCTGTATTCCATTAAGGCGGACACTGCTTTTGATGAGGTGCAAGAGCGAACAGAGAAGCACTTTACCATGATGGCGGAAAGTGAGATACTGTCCCACTACGACAGGGCACAGGTCACACATGTTGAAGTGAACTACAGCGATATAAAGTTTAAGCATGTACTACTGCCTGTGTGGTATTCCGGTATGTACTACAAAAACAAAATCTACAGCTACGCCATAAACGGCGACACAGGGAAAGTCCACAGCAAACGCCCGTACAGCATCCCGAAAATAGCAGCGGCGTCAGCGGCGGCACTCGCCTTCGTCATTACAGTGGTAGCGCTGGTGGAAATTCTCTTTTAGCGCACTACATCTCAAGCTTCTAACACATCAACCTTAGCCCCCTGACAATCTGGATACTTCAGAGTTTTGATTAAAATTCAAGGTGAATTGACTTGCGGTAAAGTGTTTTCATGTAGAAAACACTTACTGGCTGTCTGCTTGCTTGCTGATGTTTAGAGTGGACGGCACAACCGGAGGAAAAAACGAAGATAATATCTTGACGTTCCCATTGTGTCGTGATATAATAGACAGGCAATATTTTGGTACGGTTTTCGAATAGTAATTGTACCAAAAGTTTTCGGGGTGTGGCTCAGTTTGGTAGAGCGCTGCGTTCGGGACGCAGAGGCCTGGAGTTCGAATCTCCACACTCCGACCAACAGTGCCAAGCAAAAAAGATGTCATCGGTGAAAAACACCGATGACATCGGCATTTCCGGGGATTTTTCACCCCAAAAACACCGCTGCAAACCTATGCGTTTTGGGTGCTGTCATTTGATGTTTTTGGTGATGGATAGAGAGCCGAACTCTTACTTTCGCCGTTTTCGAGACGAAACAAAGCAAAAAACCAACTGCATAATAAATAAAATTAGCGTCCTACGCAATGAACCGCCGTTCATAACATAGGGCGCTTTTTTATTTCACCCAAAACAAGGAGGACAAAAAATGAAGCACCCACCTACAGAGCAAAACAAACCTCAAAGACCGCTAAGAGGACAAACAGGCCCCGTCTACCGACCGAGCCGAGCAGACTCAAACCAAGGCTACTTAACCGAGCTCAAGCGAGTGCTTGACAAGCAAGGCATGGAAACCACCATCGACAATGGCGACCTCACCGTCCTGTACAAAGGCGAGCCCATCTGCACCGTCATCCCGACATGGGCGGTTTTGTATGAGCAGATCTCCATGCAAGACGAAACGACCGAGTATCTCATCAACAAAACAATCGATGCCGCACGAACGGTGCGTGAGTACACCTCGCTCATGGAGCAAGCTCCCAATATCTGCTCAATCAGCGGCAACTCCGACTACAAGTTGCTCGCCGAGTTTAACGGCTTCATTTTGGGTGGTAAAGATACCTCACTCGGGTATCAGTTCACCACTTGGGAAAGGGATGCCTCCGGCAAGGGCTACACCGATGGTCACTACTTCGATGATTACCCCACAGCAAAGGAAAACTTCTCGGTACGCTCGGGACTTGTGAACCAAGACCGCCTGTTTAGTGAAACGGAAATGACTCTACTCTATCGAATCATGCGTGATGCGCTCTGTTACGACAACAGCCTCAGCTTCTCCGACGAGCAAGAAATCGACAAGCTGACTGAACGACTCGAGCACCTATACCCTCACCTCGCAGAGATGGCAGACGAGATGATCCTAAACCCCGACCACACCCCAAACACAACACAAACAATGTAAGCCGCAGATTTAGAAAAACTAAGTCTGCGGCTTTTTGTATTT
>CAYJIK010000062.1:0-10811 GCA_964370205.1 uncultured Oscillospiraceae bacterium
ATGTTTAGCACCGAAAAAAGGGACAACACAGTCATTGCGCGCGGTGAGTTTGACCTTGCCTTTCTTGTGATAGTTATGATACTGGTGTGTCTGGGGCTTGTTATGCTGTTTTCGGCAAGCTACGCTAACGCTTACTATTACATGGACGACAGTCTACATTACATCTCACGTCAGCTTGTGTACGCTGTTATCGGCGTGGTGGGGATGTTTGTCGTGTCAAAGGTGGACTATAGAATACTTCGCCCTTTTGCAGTGCCGATTTACTTCGTCACACTCGTACTACTTGTCATAGTGCTGTTTTGTCCGCCTATAAACAACGCACGTCGGTGGATACCGCTGGTAATAACAACGTTTCAGCCGTCAGAGGTTGCAAAGTTTTCGGTGGCACTGTTGTTTGCAGCGTATATTGCGAAGTACTCAAAGACTATGAACACGTTTAAACACGGTGTAATGCCGTTTGTGTTTGCAATGTTACCGATAGTGGGGCTCATGTTCTTTCAACCGCACCTTTCCGGTATCGTTATCATCTGCGGTATTGGCGCTGTGCTGATGTTTGCAGGTGGGACTTCGCTCATCTGGTTTATACTCGGTGGCGGTTTTGCGACAGTCGCCGCACTCGCCATCATAAATATCCCTGCACTTTCCTCCTATGCAGGCTCACGTATTTCCGTCTGGCTTGACCCGTTCAGTGACACACAAGACGCAGGTTATCAGACCATTCAGTCGCTGTACGCCATAGCGTCGGGGGGGCTTACAGGTATGGGTATCGGGGAGTCACGGCAGAAGTTTCTGTTTTTGCCCGAACCGCACAACGATTTTATATTCTCGGTTATCTGCGAGGAGCTTGGATTTATCGGTGCTGTTTTGATAATAGTGCTGTTTGTGCTACTGATTAGCAGAGGGTTTATTGTGGCACTTCGCTGTCCCGACCGCTTTGGCTGCCTTCTGTGTATAGGGCTTACAGCGCAGGTGGGTATACAGGCACTGCTGAACATCGCTGTTGTTACAAACACACTCCCGAATACAGGCATAAGCTTACCCTTCTTTTCATACGGTGGCACGTCGCTTATAATGCTACTGGCGCAGATGGGGATTATACTGTCGATATCAAGGCATTCTATAATGGAAAAACGTTAGACAAACCAAACGAAAGGCGTGATAACTATGCGTGTACTGTTTACATGCGGCGGCACAGGGGGGCATATCAACCCTGCGTTATCGGTGGCGGAACTACTTCTTAAAACCCACCCCGATACTCAAATATTGTTTGTGGGGAACAAAAACGGTATGGAATCCACACTTATCCCAAAAGCGGGATACCCTTTTGAGTATATTGAAGTAGCAGGGCTTGGGCGTAAGCTCACCCCCGAGAATATTGTCCGCAATATAAAAGCTGTCTACCTACTACTGAAAAGCAGTCCGAGGGCGAGGGAGATCATAAAGAAATTTGCCCCCGATGTAGTGATGGGGACAGGTGGATATGTTTCCGGACCTGTTGTGAGAATGGCGCATAAGATGGGTATAAAGACTATTACCCACGAGCAAAACGCCTACCCCGGTGTGACCAGCAAACTGCTCGCCGAACATGTTGACAGCATCCTACTCGGTGCAAGAGGTGCGGCAGACCGCTTTGGCGTGAAAGATCCCTCCAAGATAAAATTCACAGGCAACCCCGTCCGCTCCGCCTTCTTCACAGCGGACAAAAAGGCGGCACGTAACCGCTTGGGCGTGGGGGAGCGCTTTTGCATACTGTCCTTCGGCGGTAGCCTGGGAGCGGACAGAGTTAACGGCTCTATACTCTCGCTTATGGAATGGACAAAGGATAAAGGGAACGTGTTCCACATTCACGCCACAGGCAAGGGTTCACTGGACAGCTTTAAGCAGTCAATGAGGGAAAGAGGTCTTGACCCTGACAGCGCAGGTATGGACATACGAGAGTATATAGACAACATGGCTATCTGCTTTGCGGCGGCAGACCTCATCATAGGCAGAGCAGGGGCAAGCACTATATCCGAGATCACAGCGGCATCAAAGCCGTCCATACTAATACCATCTCCGAATGTCACGGAAAATCATCAGTTTTATAACGCCTCGGAACTGTCCGAGAAAGATGCGGCTGTACTTATAGAAGAAAAACAGCTCACAGGGGAGACACTTGTGCTACAGGTTAACCGCTTAATGGACAACCCCTCTGCGCTAATGGATATCGGAAGACGAGCAGGGGAGATGTCCATGAGAAACTCTGCACAGCTTATAGTAGAAGAGATAGTATCCCTCGCAAACGCCGACTAACGATCGACAGCATCGTGATGCCTGAAAACTGCAAAACATACCGCTATTCACTGATAAAGGAATATATGCATACTATGTCATATGAAACCACGTGCTTTTATTATGATACTAAAGCGTGGGAAATTCTTTTAGATGAGGTGATGTGTATGTCAAGTATGTCGAGCATGTCAAGTTCGGCAAGATATATTATCAGCGGTGGTAGGAGGCTTAGCGGTGAGATAACCATGCACGGCGCTAAAAACTCGGTGTTGCCAATACTGGCAGCGTCGCTAATTGGCGGTGTGAGTGTTATAGAAAACTGCCCGAGGTTGTCCGACGTGGACTGTTCTATTGCTATCTTGGAGGCGTTTGGCTGTGTTGTGACTGTGGCAGGCAGTACCGTTACAGTGGACGCGACGGCGGCGGATTTCACCGCTGTGCAGGAGAAACTGGCAGGAGCGATGCGCTCATCAATACTGTTCTTGGGAGCATCTCTCGCTAGGACGGGCCGAGCGTCCATAAGCTTCCCCGGCGGTTGCGAACTGGGTCCACGACCAATAGACCTTCATCTGTCTGCACTGAGGAAGATGGGGGCTGTTATTGAGGAACATTCGGGATATCTGCATTGTTACTGCGGTAGTAGGTTAAAGGGGACGGAAATTGTGCTTGCAACCCCCAGTGTGGGCGCAACGGAGAATATACTGCTTGCCGCCTCCACAGCGGAGGGCAGGACAAAGATAATAAACCCTGCACGAGAGCCGGAAATTGTGGACTTAGTGGCGTTTTTAAACTCGTTGGGAGCGAATATAACTTTCACAGCAGATGATGCCATAGTCATCCTGGGTGTAGACCGTCTGGGGAACACCACCCACAGGGTAATACCTGACAGGATAGCAACCGCTACATACCTGTGTGCGGCTGTCGCAACAGGTGGAGAGATATTGGTTCGTGACGTAGCACCGTCACATCTACAGTCGGTGTTCCCACTCTTTGACGAGATGGGAGCAAAGCACAAAATCGGTAATGATTACATAGAACTAACAGCACCAAAAACACCAAAGGCAGTAAACATGGTAAAAACCATGCCGTATCCCGGTTTCCCCACCGACTTGCAAGCACCATTTATGGCGGCCACGACGGTGAGCAGGGGGATAAGCATGTTTATAGAAACGATATTTGAAGCACGATACAAGCATGTCGGAGAACTGGTAAAGATGGGTGCTAAAATCAAGACAGACGGACGTGTAGCGGTGGTGTACGGTGTGCCATCACTACAGGGCGCACAGGTAAAGTGCCCCGACCTCCGTGGTGGCGCTGCACTGCTTATAGCTGCTTTGGCGGCTGAGGGGGAGAGTCGTATCCACGATATTGTCCATGTGGAGCGAGGGTATGAAAACGTGGTAGAAAACATAAGACTGTTAGGCGGACAGATGACCGAGGAGTAACGTAATAGACGCTCACAAGAAAGTTGGGGACATAATGGCAAAGGACGGCAGGCGAAAAGCTCAAACACGGCGACGCGAGAGCACACGCCGAAAGAAAAAATTTAATCCTGCACGCTATACCCTCTACTACATAGTAGGGTTGTTACTGCTTGTGTCCACAGGGGTGATACTGTCCTTCACTGTTTTTTTCAACATTGAGGTGATAGAGCTTAGCGGTAACACACGCTACCCCGAGGGGGAAGTGCTTCTTCATAGCGGAATAAATATTGGAGATAACCTACTTGAACTTGACGAAGAGGCTATGGTGACGACCCTTAAAGCGCAGTACCCATACTTTGAAACTGTGGAACTTATCAGAGGGTTCCCCTCGACGGCGACAATAGTGGTGACAGAAGCAGTGGTGGACGGCGCACTGCCCACAGAAAGCGGTTTTGCACTGCTCACCGACTACGGAAGAGTGCTGGAATATACCGCCACACCACCCGAGGATTGGATAGACCTGTGTGGATATTCTATGTCGGACGTAGAGGTATCGGCCACGCTTAGCGAGGCGGATATGGAGATGTACCTCCTACTTAAGTCGGTAAGAGAGCAGATAGAGCTAAATGCATTGGAAAACGTAAATGTCATCGACTTTAGTGACCTGCTAAACATCAAGTTTCTACTGGATAAACGACTTATTATTAACCTGGGCAGTGATAGCGACTTAGAGTATAAGTTTACGTTTGTGAAGCAAGTCTTGGAGGAGTCGTTAGCGGAGGGCGTGAGAGGAATACTTGACGCATCTGACAGGCCGACCGTGTCACTCAGAGAGGTGGACATTTGGAGTGATGAATACTGGAGCTTGCCACAGGATGTAAAAGCGAAGTATATGCCGTAAGTTATGAGTTTGTAAAAAATGGCTTAAAAAGACAGTAAATAGTTAAATTTGCACTTGATTATTTCATATAAAAATGATACAATTCTACTAAGCACATAAAAACGAAAAGTGTAGCAAAAACAACCTAAACAGCCCCGTAATTGCGAGGCTTTTAGGGTGAGAATAAGCCATTTGTGTAGAAATAGATGGCGTGACCGCTTTTTGGTATACCCTGAGAGTTTAAGAATCTTTTTTTCCAAACAGACGGCTTGGAATCTGACATACAGACGTATAAAAATATATAGGAGTAGGTAATGCAGATGAATTTTACAATGGAACAGGAATTCGAAAGAGAAGTTGTCATTCGTGTTATCGGAGTTGGCGGCGGCGGCGGTAACGCAATAAATCGCATGGTTCAGTCAGGTATGCGTGGCGTTGAGTTTATCGCGATGAACACCGATAATCAGGTGCTAAACCACTCACTTGCCGCCCACAAGATAAACATCGGCGTTAAACTTACAAAGGGCAAAGGCGCAGGCGGAGTAGCGGACAGAGGCCAACGTGCCGCCGAGGAAAACCGTGATGAAATCACGAACATACTAAAGGGTGCAGACATGGTGTTCATCACCGCAGGTATGGGCGGCGGAACAGGTACAGGAGCTTCTCCTGTAGTTGCGGAAATCGCAAAGGGTATGGGCATATTGACTGTAGCAGTAGTCACAAAACCGTTTGGCTTTGAGGGCAAGCACCGCATGGCACAGGCGGAATTCGGTATAGCATCGCTAAAAGAGCATGTTGACGCACTGCTTGTTATACCAAACGAGAAACTAAAGTACCTGTCTGAAGAGAGAATCACACTGAAAAACGCCTTTGTAATGGCGGACGAAGTGTTAAGACAAGGTGTTCAGAGCATCTCGGACATCATAAGAAACCCCGGCGAGATCAATCTGGACTTTGCCGATATCACCACAATAATGAAGGACGTAGGGCCTACTCACATGGGCGTTGGGCGTGCTTCAGGTAAGGACAAAGCGAAGATTGCCGCTGAACTTGCGATATCGTCACCGCTGCTGGAAACATCCATCGAAGGAGCGAAGGGTATACTGGTAAACCTTACTGTACCGTCCGACTTCTTGCTTGACGACTTTGATGAAACAGTTGAGTTGGTTCGCAACGCCGCACACCCCGATGCACAGATTATCATGGGCTTTACATACAACGACGACCTCAAGGACGAACTGGTGGTTACGCTTATCGCAACAGGTCTGGACAGCAGCCTAACGCTCCCAACACCACAGCGTCCTGCCGAGCCGATTTCCACCCCAGCCACCGCCCCCGTTACAAGCACACCACCACAGAGTACAGGCGGTGCGGTAGTGACAGAGGAGAAAGCGGTCACCGAGGATGTACTGACATCTACCACCACCCCTGCTGACGGCGAAGACGACGAACTGGATTTCCGTAAGATACTTGATATCTTCGGGAACAGGGGGAAGAAGTAGGATTTTAAGCACTTTTATTTGTAGTGTGTCTTGAAACAGGCAAAATGTAAGCTTTTAGGTTCCAGAATAGCATTAATAACTATAAGAAACAAGCTGACACTTCACTGAAGTGTCAGCTTGTCTTTTTATTATACAGAAATAATATTTACTATAGTTTTTAGCTCTCCCAAGCAATATTCTCAAACTCTTTTTTCTCATCGAATTTCACGCAAAGAAGTTGGTCATACCCTAAAGTATAATCAACGACATACTCTATCTCATCATCTTTATGAATACCTATCTGATGGATAACTAATTTATCAATCATTTCTTTAATTGTAAGCGAAGATATATCCAGAGTATTAAAAACAGCCGGTACGTTTTCTTTGTAGAAGTCGAAATACTCTTGAACTGTTGCATCTTCCACATTTGCATATTCATTTTCAATAATTTCCCGACACTTCAAATCAATGCTTGCTAAATCATCAAGAAAACTTACAGCACTATCCACTGCGGCTTCGCTTGCAGTTACGCCACTACCTAAATAAATAAAAACCTCATGGGAAAACCCAATAGGTGTAATGTCATAAAACCCGACATCTTCTGTATCCGAACACTCCAATACACCAAATAATTTGCTTATGATTTTTCGCATCATGTTCCTCCGTTATATTAATAATCTACCACCATTATACAGATATAGAGGTGATTAAGCAAGCTATCCCGAAAAGTTTTAATTGCCTCATGTAGACACGTACAGCAATTCCCACGACTTTTTCACGGACATGCCGCATATATATGGGAGTAAGGGGGGATAGCTGTTGAAGAAAAAACGTAAAAAGTCTGCGTTGTCTGCCGCCGACGGAAAAAAGCAGGGGATTATTGATACATTCCCGCTTGGCAGTATGATGGGCGGCTTCTATATGGAGTTTACCGACAATAAGACTGTCGTGGTAGACGGTTGTAAGGGGATAGTTAAGCTCACCGAGGATAGTATTGTGCTGTACTGCGGAAAGCATCATGTCAGCTTTAGTGGTAAAAAACTGCATATCGGTGCGTTGACGCTGACAGGGGCAACGGTGACGGGGGATATACTGTCGGTGGGATTTTCGTTTGTGGGTTAGAGCCTAATGTAAGGGAAAGGCATGGTTGTGTCAATGCTGTTAATAAGGTTGATAAGATATATTCGTGGTTATGTACGCTTTGTGATATGGGGGCTTTCTCCCGAAAACTTGGTAAACCTCGCCACCAGAGCGAAGGTGCTTATATGGGGAGTGAGCCCTACCGATGAAGGGTATGAAGGTAGTGTGTTTGCGAGCGATTATAAGAAACTCCGCCCACTCGCTAAACAGGAAAAGGTACGTATACGGATAAAGCAAAAGGTAGGTGTGCCGTTTACAGTGTGGCGGTATCGCAGACGATGGGGTCTTGCGGTAGGATTTTTGTTGATGGCTGTGGTGTTTCTGTATATGAGCGGTGGGGTGTGGCGGATAAATGTAGAGGGAAACGAAGCGGTGTCCACCACCCAGATACTGGACGTGCTGTCCGAAGCGGAGGTCACGGTGGGTGTGCGAAAAAGTCAGCTTGACTCACGTGAACTGGAGCGGACACTTTTACTGTCCGACCACAGGATATCGTGGGTGGCGGTTAACATCATAGGTACAGATATAAATGTTGAGATAAGGGAGCGTATAATGCCTCCCGAAATTATAGACCTTGATAAGTTCCCCTGTAATATTGTGGCGACACACACGGGACAGGTAAAGTCAATGGACGTTTACGAGGGTCAGCCTGTTGTGATGGAGGGGGAAGGGGTAAAAGCAGGTGACTTATTAGTGAGCGGTATTACAGAGGATAACCACGGCAATGCCATGCTCCGCCACGCGTCGGCGGAGGTGATAGCGGTGGTGTCGGACAGCGTGACGGTGGGTATACCGCTTGAGCGAGAAATCATAGTGTATGAGGATAGAACCGTCAGCAGTACTAAGCTAAACCTGTTAGGAATTAGCGTACCGCTTTCGCTTGGTGGTGAGCCTGACGGTGATTTTACTGTGACCGAGAGTAGCTACAGTATCGACTTTCTGCCGTTTGTAACAGTAACGAAGCTGGAGTATCGACCGTACACCAGAACCACTGACACATTGGACGAATTTACCGCAAAGGAACTTGCGATGGAGGAAGCAAAGCGTCAAGAACTGCACCTGTACCCCGATGGCATTGTCGTGAACAGGGTGATGGACGGTTGGTTGTCCGAAGGGGTGTTTTATGTGCGTTCTGTGTTTGAGGTGGAGATTGATATAGCGAGGGAGGAAGTTATACTGACTGAGGAGAGTGTGCTGAATGAGGGGGAAGGGCTTTAGACAACGAACTTCCTCCTAAACTAGTCGCACATGGAGTATATTAAAAGAAGGTCAACCTTATGGCTGACCTTCTTTTGTTAGTCGGAGTTGTGCCTTCTACTTCACGTACTGATAAAACAGCCCTTTTGTGGTTGAGTAGTACAGAAGCTTCCCAAACCTTTTTTTCGGCATACGAAGCTCTAGGTTCCATTCGGGGTATAGTTTGTATAACGTTAACCCTCCGTCTGCAATATAGCAGATAAATGATATGTAGTTCTCTTTAGTCATCTCGTGATCGCTGGTAATAAACCACTCGTCTTCGACAGTTTCGATGGCGAGTTTGCCGGTTTCTTCGGCTTTTTGAAGAGTCTGCTCCGACACCTTTCTGCCACAGCACGTTATCTCGGCGTTACCTGTGCAAAGCGATATATTATGGCATATCGGACAAACGTAAAACTTAGTATTTTTCATATTCCCTCCTACTATACTATCATCGGACACACTACCATTTAACAAACTGGCAATGTCCACCCCTAAAATTTCTGATAAGTCCCCCAAAAGCGAAACGTCAGGCAAACCCAGCCCACGCTCCCACTTCGAGACCGCTTTGTCGCTGATATTCATCAAATCGGCGAGCTGCTTTTGTGTCATGTTTTTCTCTAATCTTATGCTTTTTATAACGTTTCCAATAACTATAGTTTCCATGTTATTACCTCCTGAGTTCAATAATACATGATAGTTGGTGGTTTTTCAATAAACGCACCGTAGAGTTTGTGATTTTTCCGTTAAGGCGTCTTTGTGTGTGGAGGATAGCTGTTATGTAGTTATTTAGTATATAAATCAAAAAATGTTACGCATTACTTTTTGAAAATTCGATTCATCATCGTATAGTGTGTCCCGGGATTGTTGTCGCTCTTTTTTGTTTGAAGTAGTGGGTGTGTATGAAATGTATCTTATGTTGGATGTGCTTTTTAATGTGAAATGATTTATGTGAAAACGTGCAAATTCAGGTTTACTCAACACTGCTTTTATGTTATAATAACAAAAACAATAACGGTTGGACGGTGGTTTTTCGTGGGCTCACGGGAATGTCAACGCCACCGAAGAAAGGGACGGAGAATATCATGATAGACAGTGCATTTCGTGCTAAGGTACAGGAGTTTGTAGCGGCTCATAGAGATCAGATTGTGGAGAATATCGTTGACCTTGTAAAGATAAACAGCCTTGAGGGCGAGCCTGCCCCCGGTGCGCCTTACGGTGTGGGTCCTAAAGAGGTGCTTGATAAGGCGCTTTTGCTTGCTGAGAGTCTTGGGCTGGACACACATAACTGTGAGGGTCACCTTGGCTACGCATATATGAAGGGCGACAGCGAGAAGTACCTAGCCAGCATAGGCCATTTGGACATTGTCCCCATCGGTAACGGTTGGAAGGGCGATCCTTTTGTAGTGCGCAACATTGACGGTTGGCTTATTGGTAGAGGTGTATCCGATAACAAGGGCGCTTGCGTGCTCAGTCTTTACATGCTGAAGTTCTTTAAGGAAAACTACAAGAGTATTCCCTACTCGTTCAGAGCTATCCTCGGCACAAACGAAGAGACAGGTATGGAAGATGCAAAGTACTATGTTAAGACCCAACCTGCCCCTGAGTTTATTTTCACACCCGACGCCGCTTTCCCTGTGTGTATAGGTGAAAAGGGTATTGCTACTTTTGACCTTATGAGTGGTACTATCGCTAATTCGAATATCATCAGTGTTACAGCAGGAGTTGCCAGCAATGTTGTGCCGGACAGAGCTGTGTTTGTGGTTAAGACTGACAAAGAGCTTGTCGAAACAGACACTATCAAAATTGAGAAGGACGGCGATCATGTCAAGCTGACCGCTTACGGTGTTGGCGGACATGCCGCAGGCCCTCAGAACTCGGTGAATGCTATAGGTCTGCTTGTTAAGTACTGTTTAGCAAATGAGCTATTCTCCGCTGACGAAAAGCCGTACATGCTACTGCTCGACAAACTGCACGATAGCACAGACGGCTCTACAGTCGGCATAGCGTCGGATGATGGGCTGTTTGACCCACTCACCTGCGCAGGTTGTATGCTGAAGTTTGAGGATGGCAAGTATAGCCAGAACATAAACATCAGATACCCCACCAGCATCACATTCGAGGAGATGCATAAGACACTTGGCGACCTGTTTGCGACAGTGGGCGGTACAGTCCCTGCTACAAGAGCGACAAAACCTTTCTACATCGACCCGAAAACCCCGGCTGTTCAGGCGCTGATGAACACCTACAACGAACTGACAAACCAAAATACCGAGCCATATGTAATAGGCGGCGGTACATACGCTAAGATTTTTCCGCTTGGTGTTGGTTTTGGTATGGGTGAGCGGAGCATTGAGAAGCCTGACTTTGTCGGTGT
>CAYJIK010000062.1:10911-12284 GCA_964370205.1 uncultured Oscillospiraceae bacterium
TTGCCCACTGTTTGCTGTTTTGTGTAGTCTATGACTGTCTGCTTTGTGGCTGTGTCCAAGCCTTTGAACGGCTCGTCAAGCAGTAAGACGTCATAGTCGGCTAGGAGGGCACGGATTATGGCGACACGTCGCTTCATACCACCTGACAGACTGCTGACAGGGTGATGTTCAAAACCCGACAGTCCCAGTGCGACCAGTGCGGACAGTATCGCTTCGTCCTCACGGTCGGTGACGAACTTGATGTTTGTGAAAGCGCTTAGGTTTTCGCAGAGTCTGTCCTCTTGGAAAACGGCGGATAGGCGCTGTTTGTCTATGCCGTCTATACTGCCTCTGTCCGCTGTTTCAAGGCCTGTAAGTATGCGCAGTAGTGTAGTTTTCCCCACGCCCGACGGCGCCATGACGGTGCTGATTTCGCCTGCCTTGAAGGTCACCGAAACGTCGCTTAACACTTTGTTATCGCCGTAAGCCTTGCAGAGGTCTTTTATTACTATGTCGTTCACGTTGTTACCCCTTTCTACGGCTATGTTCTCTTCAAGCGCTCGGCAAACTTTGATAGTCCCATCAATACCAATCTCTCAAACGTTAGGCTGATGACGATAATCACCACTGTCCAAGCGAAGAGTGAGGAAGTGTCGAGGTAGATTTTTGAGTTGAAGAGGTGCTCACCTATCGAGTTGTTTGGTATGCCTATAACCTCCGCCGCAACTCCCGACTTCCAACATAACCCCAGCGACACTGTAGCCGCTGAGTGAAAGAAGGGGAATACTTCAAAAAAGTAGATGTAGCGGGCTGTTTTGGTGCGGTTTACACGGAAGACAGTCGCCATTTCGAGTAGCTTTTTGTCGGTTGTCGCAATACCTTCCAGTACGTTTGTATATATGACGGGGAGTACCATTAAAAAGCTGACAAACACAGACAAACTGGCAGGTGAAAACCAAAACAGCGACAGAATCACGAATGACGCTACAGGTACAGACTTTACGGTGAGCATGAACGGTGCAAAGAGATTGCGAACGATGTTAAACCGTGCAGAGAATACGGCGAGCAGTACACCGACCACTATACCACTGAAAAACCCTGATGCAATCCGCAAAAAGGAATTAGCCAGTGACAGCCAAAACTCACCTGTTAAGACCAGTTCAGACAAGCGTCCACATACTGATACAGGAGATACAATAAGTATCTCCTGATCAATAATCATGGCGGTGGCTTGCCATAAAGCAAGCCAGAAAAGTACCGCCCAAAGTTTAATTTTGTTTTTTTGTTTCTTATTGTCCATAGTAGAAAGCGTCGTCAGGCATTGTGCCACCTACAGATGCGGGGTTCTGTGTAAACAGGACATTTAGGTAACCGCTTAGTGAGGTTTTCATTTC
>CAYJIK010000063.1:0-12115 GCA_964370205.1 uncultured Oscillospiraceae bacterium
CAAATCCAACAAACTTACCAGATGGTACAGACTCTGTAGCGGCATGGCACTGGGCAAATAAAGAAATCGCAGCAGGCGCAACACAGACTTATTCAATTAAACTTGGTATCGGTGGCAAGGGTAGCGAAGATGTGGTAGCGCCACAGGATGCAACCGTAACCTTCAACGCCAACGGTGGTAAATTTGATGATAACTCTACTACAAGCGATGTCACTGTTGCAGACGACATGACAATCCCGACAGCAACGTGGAATAATTTTCATGTAGCAGGCTGGTATACAGATACAACATTTACAGACGAAGTAACTCTTGATGAAATGAAAGCCTTCACTGCGCCCACCACACTTTACGCAAAATGGCAAGTGAGTGAAACTGACACCAGACCTGTAAACAAAGTCGGTGATTTCATCGTAACAGGTGGAGTAAGTGACACAGATTACGAGCTAACGAGCGGAGAATTGAGGATCAAGACAGCAACACCAATAACAATCGAAAACTTTGACAAAGATACGGCAACGAATAATTCTATCGGAACAGCGCAAAATGGAATTACTGCCAATATTACTTTAGCAGGTGTGAATCTTAAAAGCACATATCCATTTTATGCGAGAGCGCCGCTGAATCTCACTCTTGCAGAGGGTTCAGTAAATATATTAGACGGTACTCCGGCATTAATCAACTACGACAATGCTATAAACCTTTATGGTACCGGAGAGTTGCGTACACAGTATTCTTCCAGCAAAAGCATTAATGTCGATACTTTTAATATCGCCAACACATTGGAGTATGCAGTAAGTGATACTGAAATGCCTGACGATAGTGCAGTTTACACTGCAGGCACAGGCAGAGCAGTTACATTTACCGATGACGACCACTATGTAAGAATAAAAAAATATACTGCCCCACCAACCCCCGACGAAACAGCAGTAGCCGAAGCTAAAAAACTAATCGAGGACGGCGAATACACCTTCACACAGGCAACAGCCAACACAGAAAATGAAGCCAAAATCGAAATCGCAAGACAGATCAATGATTTAGCAGGCATGAGCGAAACAGGTGTCACAATAACTGTAGCTGACATTACTATTTCAGAATTTGACGATGCGGCAGGCGGTACAGACGGTATCTTTAACTTTACTGTAGCTTTAGAAAAAGGCGAAGCAACAGCAGAGGCAACAGCAGGAGCAACCATCACAGCAACACCTGTACAAAACATCAGCGGTAAAATTGTTGACGAAAACGGTGATGGCGTTGAGGATGCAGTTGTGACCATCGGTGGCAAAACCGCAACAACAGGTGCAGACGGAAGCTACACAATCGCTGACATTCCACACGGCATTTACACTGTTACAGTAACAACCGGAAGTGGTGGTGCTGATGAAAAAACCCAAACCTCAAGTGTAACTGTAAATGACGACACAATGGACGACATTGTCTTCGTTACCGAGGGCAATAAAAACACTACAATAACTGTCGCAACAGTTGGCGGCGCACCTCCAACCACAGCGGACAATCTTGAAAATATGTTCGACGGCAACGAATCAGACACTGATGACGTTGAAATCGAGCTAAAGGTAGCAAAAACCACTGAACCTGCTGACAAAGAAGAGATTGACTTTGCCATAGTCGGCCAAAATGCGCTCGGTATGTACCTTGATATCGAACTGCTAAAAACTGTCGACAGTGGTACGCCGGAAAGCATCCAACCGCCGGCAGGTGAAAAGGTTACAATCACAATCCAGCTACCGGCAGAACACAGAAACAAAGCGCCGTACCACATTATTCATGTCCATAACGGCGTAACAGAGATTATTCAGGCAGATTACAATTCGTATTTCCACACATTGACGTTTGAGGCGAGCAAGTTCTCTACCTACGCCTACACCTACACAGATAGGAACATTGTAACGTATGCACTGTCAGTAACCGAAGTCGGCACAGGCGGTACTGTAAACGGAGAATATGCAAACTCTAACAGTGTAAACCTCAACGCAGGCACAAAGGACGGTTACACATTTGTAAAGTGGACGTCAGATAACGGCGGTACATTTGCAAACGAAAACAGCGCAAGCACAACCTTCACCATGCCCGAGGGCGCTGTAACCATCACAGCAAACTGGAGCGCAAACAGCACAGGCAGCGGTTCGTCCGGCTCACAAACCAGCTATACAGAGCTTGAGTATGAGTACTGGGCAGAAGTAAAGGATAGCATTGAAGGAAGTCAGGCAGGGGACACAATTAAAGTAGAGGCCAAAAACTTCGACAGAATGCCGTGGACAGTCATGGAGCTACTACACGACTACGATGTGAACATAGTAATCGACTGGAACGGTGGGGAAACGATACTGATACCTTCCGGCGAGGCACAGGACAAAGTACAGGGCAGAATTTACTGGCCGTTATCAATGCTGGAAGACCTGTATAACGAAGCTACCTTTGACGATGCAGTAATGGACGACAAGATCAATCCGTCATCAGGTGGTATTCTTCCCGGCGGCAGTTACAGCAATGTAATCAGCGCACCGCTTCAATCCACCTCGCAGTCACAGACCGTGGACAGCGTGGCAGTTACACCTCCCACAGCAGGTTTTGAAGCAGATGCATTTGCAGGCGAAGATGCTGTTACCGCTACCACAGGGCAGGGCAACAACTCGGCATATATAGCTATGCTAATGCTTGCGGCGATTTCGGGCATTGCGGTTTATGTGATTTACCGCAAGAGAACAGAAGACGCAAAGTAACGTCTAACATCGGAAATCGGGCACAAAAGGGTGGCTGTGACGAAACTTGTAGGGGCGGTCCTATGTGACCGCCCGAAACCATGGTTTTTACCATTAGTTTCGGGCGGACACACAGGTTCGCCCCTACATGTTTTGTGCATTATTACAATTTCGTCACAGCCCCTTCAACTCTGCTACTCCTCGACGGCAGTATGAGCGGTTTATTTAGCTACTCTATTTACTTTAAGGAAAAAAGGGTATAGAATAATACTAGAGTAAAGAACGCTGGCTGTTAACGGTTGGTGGACAATAAAGGATTGAGAGGTTACATATGGCTATATTGAGTTTGGAGTTTGACTCGGTCTGTTTGAATCGTGCTGTGCACGTTAAGGTGCTACTCCCTGCTGACAACGACGAAAACAAGCCCCTGAAAACGCTTGCGAAACCGTTTAAAACGCTCTACCTACTGCACGGCATGACAGGCTCGCAGACAGATTGGCTTTACAAGACGGAAATTGATGACCTTTCTCGGAAGTACAATTTGGCGGTGGTGATGCCGGCGGTGGAGAATAGTTTTTACATTGACAAGCCTGTCCGCCGTGAGTATTTTAATCGTTTTGTGGGGGAGGAACTTGTGGAATTTACCAGGAAATTGTTTCCGCTGTCCCACAGCCGTGAGGACACGTTTATCGGCGGTCTTTCGATGGGTGGGTATGGCTCTGCACTTGTGGGTATGACGCACAGCGAAACTTTCGGTGCGATAATCTCGCTGTCTGCGGCGTTTATTATGGAGTTTTTGGCTAAGATAAAGCCGGGCGACGTGTCCACCCATATGGATTACGATTACGCTGTTGATGTGTTTGGCAAGCCGGAAAATGTCCTCGGCTCGGCTATCGACCCTAAGGCGCTGGCTAAAAAACTCGTGGACGCAGGCGGAGCGCTACCGAGGTTTTACATTGCGTGCGGAAAAGACGACTACCTAATCGAGGGAAATCGGGACTACTCCGCCTACCTATCCGAGATCGGATTTCCCCACGAATACATCGAGGGCGAAGGCGTCCACAACTGGGACTACTGGCGGCTACACATCGCCGAGTCGCTCCGCTGGTACTACGGGGAATAGCCCCCCGAAAGGTCGCCCCCCACACCAAAGACCGCCCACCAAGCACACAAAGACGACACAGCCACCTCAAAGCTACGAGTGAGCGCAGGTTGTTAGGTGGTGGTGTGGGGGTGGAAAGGAGAAAAAAGATATGATTTATTTAGGAAAAGAATATTTAAAAGCTCGCTTTGAAGAAATACGAGATTACGTCAGTAGCCGAATCAACGCTATCGATGAGATGGAATTCTATGAACAAAAAATGCTGTGTTTATTCTCATTATTAGAAATATTTGTTCAAGAAGAGTATGATTATCCAACATCAAGGCAGCGTATTAATTTTTGTAATTTTGTTTTAAAGTATAGTGAAAAATTTCCTTTTTTAAAGGAAGTTGACCCTATCACACTTTTTTATGACTTTGAGGAAGAACTGGAGGGCGAATTTAATCTTGACTACTTAGAAGAGGCTAATATTTATGCTCCACAAACAGTGGTTGACGTTGGAAACTCAAATGAGATTATTGAGTTTATAAAAGCTAAGAGTTCAGTTGATAGCGAATTTCGAATAAACAAACATACCTATGTGAATTTGATTTACACCATGCGATGCAAATTATCTCATGAAGGGTTTTTAAACAGTATAAGCAAACTTTTATCTAAATCTAGAGATAAGCTGCCGTCTTTTATATCGCAAGGAACATGGGGGAGTGATGAAATCGATTGGGTGCTAGGCTTTCCATATGACTTTATAAAGGAACTAACTTTTGAATGTATTGAAAATTTTTTGATTTCACGTGAAAAAGAAGAATTAGATCCATTTAAAAATAATAATCATACACGCAAGCATTACCTTGCTTGGAATGATTAACCCCCCTTGACATCAAAAAAATTTCTGCTAGAATAAACCTGTAGCGTGTTTGCGGATGGGGCTTGGGTGGCGATGTGAGCGAATGCGGTGCTTGATTTACGGTTTTGAATAACCCAATTTTAAAAAAGAAGGAGTGCTATTTTTGTTATTTGTAGCCTAGTTTGACCGGAGCGGTTGCTTAGGTCGATAAAGCAAAGTAAGTTTTGGCGGGGCGGCTTTTGCCGTTTATTTGTCATGGCTTTTTTGGGCTACATTTAAACAAAATTACACTCTGCATATCGAGTTTTGCGTGCTGCAAGACGGTTTTTGTGTATAGTGTAACTATGCACTTTTTTGTTGTCCAAACATCTTTTAAATAAAGCGAGTAACGGTTGGAAATGAGATTTTCAAACTCGCAGTTACAACCGCGGTTTTTGTTCTTCGGAACACCATAAAACTGCAGAGAGGAATGGTCATTTAAATGTTAAACACACATGGCACGTTAGAATTCAGCCAAATATTGAGCGCTTTGAGCGAATTTGCTCTGTCCGAAAGCGCCAAAGATAAAATAATGGAGCTAAAACCCTTTCTGAGCGAGCAGGAATGTAAACGCCATATGAGGGACACCACCGAGGCGAAGCGCATTATCGAGACTTTCGGAGTACCGCCGATTGCGATAATGGAGGACCTCGACAGGACGCTCCTGCTCACCGAGAAAGGCTCGATGCTCATCCCCGAGCAGTTGACCGCCGTCGCCACGTTTATCCACTCTTGCAAGCGGATGGCGTCCTTCCTAAAAAAAGCGGAGACACTACAGGTGAATGTCGCCTACTACGGCATGTCCTTTGCGGACCTTGAGGATCTGCACAGCGAAATCGCCTTTGCAATAAAGAACGACAAGGTGGACAGTGCCGCCACAAACAGCCTACAGGACATACGGCGGAAAATTGAAAACCTGCAAAGCTCGGTTAAAGCGAAACTTGAAGCGGTACTGCGCAGTAAAAAGGCGTACCTCTCGGACAATAACGTCGTTATGCGCAACAACAGGTACGCTGTCCCCGTAAAAAAGGAGCATAAAAACCAAGTAGCCGGAGTGGTTATCGACACATCAAACACAGGCGGTACTGTCTTTATCGAGCCGTCGTCAGTCGGCAAAATCCAAGCGGACATAAACGACCTGCAAATCGAGGAAGACAACGAAGTGCGCAAAATTCTCTACACACTCACCGCCTTAGTGGAGGACAATTTAACGGCGCTCAGAACAAACATGGGCTACATGGAAACGCTGGACTTCATATTCGCCAAAGGCAAATACTCCTACGAGCTAAACGCAAACGAGGTGGAGATAAACACAAAGCGAGTTATCAAAATCGTCGAAGGGCGGCACCCCCTCCTAGCAAAGGATGAGTGCGTACCGCTTGATTTCGAGCTGGGCGAGCAGTACCGTGGCATTGTCATCACAGGCCCGAACACAGGGGGGAAGACTGTCTCGCTGAAAACCGTCGGACTTTTGACGCTTATGGCGCAGTGCGGACTTCATGTCCCCGCAAAGGCGGAGAGTGTTTTTTCCATGTTTGCAAACATACTCTGCGACATCGGCGACGGCCAGAGTATCTCGGAGAGCCTATCCACCTTTTCGGCGCATATCAAAAATATTGTTGAAATATTGGCAGAGGTGTCACACGAGAGCCTTGTGCTACTGGACGAGCTGGGGTCGGGGACAGACCCTGCCGAGGGTATGGGTATAGCGGTGGCTATCCTAGAGGAACTACGCAAGTCAAACTGCCTGTTTTTGGCGACCACCCACTACCCCGAGATTAAGGACTACGCAAAGTACACCCCATCGCTTATCAACGCACGTATGGCGTTTGACAGGGAGAACCTCATGCCCCTCTACAAGCTACAGATAGGCGAAGCGGGCGAAAGCTGTGCGCTCTCCATAGCGGAGCGTCTCGGCCTGCCAAAGCACTTGCTAGAGCGAGCTAAAAAAGAGGCGTACCCCGACGATGTAACGGTTAAGCGCAGTGAGCGCTTCACCGACGCCGCCGACACGAAGGACACCCCTCAAAAAGCCAAGCCGAGCAGACTGGTCAAGCAGGTCGCCCCCAAGACAAACGACCTGAAAGACCTTTACAGCATGGGCGACACGGTGATGATACTGGCGGACGACACCATCGGGATAGTCTACAAGCCGATAAACGAAAAGGGCGATCTGGTGGTGCAGGTGAAGGGCGAGAAGTGCTATATCAACCACACAAAGGTCAAGCTCCAAACAAGAGCAAGCGAACTCTACCCCCCGGACTACGACTTCTCAATAGTGTTTGATAGCGTATCAAACCGCAAAGCACGTAGCAAGATGAAAAAAGGTCACGACCCCGACCTAATTATCACCTACGACGAATTTACGAAGTAGCCCAAACGAAAGTGACACCTATTTGACCGCCCCTCGAACTCCGATGTAGTCGGACAGTCGAGCGGAACAGTCAAATAGGTGTTTTCGGTAAGGGTGAAGTGACGCACCACCCCGGTGGAAAATATTGCCACAAAGCAAAAAACACATCACAAACGGCAGAAAATCTCTAAAACGAATATACAACATACTTTATGCGAGTTAAGTATTTTTCAACCAATTTACGCAAATCAATTGACAATCCTTTGCATTATTGATAAAATTATTAGTAGCTGTTGTGGGCAATAAAGCGTATACAAGAGTGATTGCCGCAACATTAAGGGATGGTGTTTATGAAGAAGAGTTTTATAGCAACAATCTTTTTAGGGATTATGTTTTTTGTAACCATTTCATATAGTACAGTATTGTTTTACAACACCGTGAACCGAGAGTTGGAACAGTCGGTGCGTGGCAACCTCGAGGACCTGGCAAACCAACAACAACTCTCCCTTGATCGCCAACTTGAAAACATGATATTCAACCTTGTCACCGTAGCCGAAACGCTACCTATCATCGGCGAGAACGAAGGCGGTATTTTGGAGTATGTCAGAGAGAAGAAAGACATACTAAACCTTGAAAACGTCTTGATTTATGACAATGTGGGGATGGCTTTTGTCGATGACGGCAAACTATACGACATGGCAGATTCCGACTGCTTTAAGATAGCGATGACAGGTGAAGTCTACGCCTCTCCCCCTTTTATTTCACAGTTTAGCGGTGAAGAGGTTTGCTGTGTCGGTGTGCCAATTGTCGTGGACGGTGTCGTGGACGGTGTGCTTGCTGTGGAGTACAACACCGACTATCTTGACACGCTCCTGACCACCTTCACCGATGACAGAGGCCTAAACCTTGTGCTTGACGGTGAGAGCAACATCTTACTCAGCACAAACTCCTTTGTAATCAGCTTTGAGGCATTTAAGAACGCAGTCTTTGACGGTGGCACCACCTTTGAAAGTGTCGTAGACGACTTTTCGAACGGAAGGTCAGGCAGTATTTCATACAGCATAGGCGGTGTAAAGAAGTTCGGGGAATATCGCCCTATACAGGTTAACGACTGGATGTTGTTCTTTGAGATTTCGGAGGAGAGCCTAAACGAAAGCGTAACAAATATATCGAACGCTATGATGTTCACAAGCGCCATAATACTGGCAAGTGCACTTATTACCATAGTTTACGTTATTACGTCAAAAAACAACAACGCAAAGGCGCTCGAAAAAGTCGCCTACTATGACGAACTCACCGGCATCCCCAACATTATCAAGTTCAAAATGGACGTTGCCAAAATGATAAAGAAGTACCCTGCTGACAGCTTCATCATGGTGAAAATGGACGTGGTGAACTTTAAGGCTATCAACGATATGTTTGGCTATGCGGAGGGGAACAACGTCATTCGTGTCATTGCTGATGTTGGAAAAACTGTAACGGCGGAAAAGTTTATTCAGGCGAGGGTATCTGCTGAGGAGTTTATGCTTTTTGCGGGTGATGGGTTGTTGAGTGGGCTGGAACAAAGCGCCGAGAGGTATGAGGCATTGTTTAAAGAGATGATGCCGCATTTGTCGGAACACCGCTTTGAGTTTCGGTACGGAAGGTACTTCTTAAAGCCCGGTGAGGACGATGTCAACGATATTGTCCACAAGACAAACATAGCGCATTCCTTCGCTAAAAAAGACGGTAGAGGCAACATCTGGGACTACGACGAGGACTTCACAAGGAAGGCACTTCGTGACACCGAGCTTGCGAATAAAATGCACAAAGCGCTTGTGGGCCGAGAGTTCACGGCGTTTCTACAGCCAAAGTACAACATCAGTGACGATAAAATTTGCGGTGCCGAGGCTTTGGTCAGATGGATAGAGCCGAAGGGGACAATGATATATCCGAGTGACTTTATACCGCTGTTTGAGCAAAACGGGTTTATAGTGGAGCTTGATAAGTATATGCTTAGGTGCGTTTGTGAGGCGCTTCAGAGATGGGCGGAGCAGGGCAAGGAGTGCGTGCCGATTTCCATCAACTTCTCACGTCTGCATCTGCAAAACCCGAGCTTCATAAAGGAGTTACAGAGCATGACCGCAGAGTATGGTGTAAACCCCAAGTTGATAGAGGTCGAACTTACCGAGAGCACTGTCATGGAAAACGAGCTGTCACTTCAGGATATTCTCAAAGAACTGCACGAGGCAGGCTTTAGCGTGTCTATAGACGACTTCGGGTCGGGGTACTCCTCTTTGGGTATGCTCAAGGACTTTCAGGTGGACACACTGAAACTGGACAGAAGCTTCTTTGTCTCCCACGAGAACGAGGAGTATCACCACAGGGGCAATCTGGTGGTGGAGAGTATAATAGAGCTTGCAAGTAATCTTGGTATGCAAACGGTGGCGGAAGGCATCGAAAAGGAACATCAAGAGGAATTCCTTAAGAGAATTAACTGCGACGCCGCACAAGGTTACCTGTTTGCAAAGCCCATGCCCATTTCCGATTTCGAGAAGCTACTCCACGGCGAATAACTGTAACCAAGGAAGTTTCAACCGATAAAAAAAGGGCTGTGACGAAATTGTAATAATGCACAAAACTTGTAGGGGCGAACCTGCGTGTTCGCCCGAAACTAATGGTAAAAACCACGGTTTCGGGCGGTCACATAGGACCGCCCCTACAAGGTTTCGTCAAATTAACGAAATTAATTCTATTTCGTCACAGCCCCTTGCTTTAAAAAGTGGGACAGCTTTAGGGGCAAAGCGAAAATAGAACAAAGGACAGCCAAGGTCAGCGTGACCTTTACAGAAAGATAAGGAGAAAAACAAAATGAGCACACACAGTATCTACACCTTTGGGTGGAACGAGCTGAGAAAGCTCTATAACGCTAAAGCCGAGCGCAGGGGCAGGACAAAAGCCGAGGTGGACGAAATAATCTGCTGGCTGACAGGCTACACACAGGACGCACTTGACAAGTTGAGCGATGAAGTGGACATGACAAGCTTCTTCGAGGAAGCACCCTGTCTAAACCCTAATAGGACGCTTATAAAAGGGTCGGTCTGCGGTGTGAAAGTCGAGCTGATTGAAGAGCCGCTTATGAAGGAAATCCGCTACCTTGACAAGCTGATTGACGAGCTTGCTAAGGGTAAGGCGATGGAAAAGATTTTGAGGAAGTAGGACATTATGGGAAAGATTATAGTGCTTTTTGAGGTGACCCCCACAGCGGAGGGCATGGAAAAGTATCTGGAGCTTGCGGCGATGCTAAAGCCCATGCTGAGTGGCGTGGACGGTTTTATAAGCGCAGAGAGGTTTCAGAGTTTGAACGTGGAAGGTAAACTGCTGTCGATGAATGTGTGGGAAAGTGAGGAAGCTGTGGAAAATTGGCGAAACAATCTACAGCACCGAATGAGCCAAGCGGAGGGGAAGAACAAGCTTTTTGAAAGCTACAAGATAACAGTCTGCGAGGCGGTGCGAGAGTACACCGACCTTGACCGAGAAAACGCCCCAGCCGATTCGAACAGCTACCTTTTATGATAATAAGCGCCACAAGGCGCACCGATATCCCCTCTTTTTACGGCGAGTGGTTTGTAAACCGCCTGAAAGAGGGTTATGTGCTTGTGCCAAATCCATACAATAAAAACCGCTATTCAAAAGCGTCTTTAATGCCGAACGATGTGGACATTATCGTCTTTTGGACGAAAAACCCGATACCGTTTCTAAAGCACCTCCCCGAAATCGACCGCATGGGGTACAGCTACTATTTCCAGTTCACGCTCACCCCCTACGGTAAGGAAACAGAGCGAAACCTGCCCGATAAAGAGGTGCTACTTGACTGCTTTGCTGAGCTGTCCGAGCGATTGGGCAAGCACCGCATGGTCTGGCGGTACGACCCTATAATCATTGACGATGTCCACACGATAGACTACCACACAGAGCGGTTTTCCCACATGGCAAGCCGTCTAAAAGACAGCACCGAACGCTGTGTCATCAGCTTTGTGGACAGCTACAAAAACGTCACTTCAAGAATGGGCAAAGACCCCTCCCACCACATGACCGAGCAGAACATCCACACCCTTGCAGAGATTTTCGGCAGGATTGCCACCGAAAACGGATTTGAACTCTACACCTGCGCCGAGAAAGTCCACCTTGAGAGGTACGGCATAAAGCACGGCGCCTGCATTGACAAAAGCATAATAGAGAAGGTTTTAGGCAGTAGCATCACCGACACAAAGGAGAAAAAAGGGCGCCCCGACTGCCTTTGCCTCGAGAGCATCGACATCGGGACGTACAACAGCTGCGGTAACGGCTGTAGCTACTGCTACGCAATACAAAACGAGAACACAGCGCTTATCAATATGACCGGACACAATCCGCTGTCCCCACTGCTAATCGGCGAGGTGGACAAAACTGCAATCATAACCGAGCGAAAGACAGGAAGTGTCCTAATAAATCAAATATCGCTGTTTTAGGAGAGGGTATGGACATTTTTCACAAGCTAAAGTTTGAGAGGATAACGAAAGAGAACTTCGGTATAAACTCGCTGGACAGCTACAACCGCTATCAGGAGACCACCGAGTGTCTGCGCTTGACTGACGGCGAGCATGTCTACATAAGCGAAAGCTTTGTCGAGAACTGGGACGAGGACGGTCTACGCACACGAGCCAAAAAGGTGATGGAACTCGCAGAAAAGGGCTTCATCGGCTTTATGGCAACACTTGAGGGAAAGACGGTAGGTTTCGGCTACTTCGGCACCGAGACAGTCGGCAGTAGGAAGCAATATATCGAGCTTCAAATGCTCCACACGTCATACGAATACAGGGGTATGGGGATAGGCAGGAAGCTGTTTGAGCTACTGTGTGACGAGGCGAGGGACATCCCCGTCGAAAAGGTTTACATCTCAGCACACCCTGCAAGAGAGACACAAAGCGCATACAAAAAGCTTGGCTGCGTATACGCCACCGAAGTCATCGCCGACATTCTAGCCCTAGAACCGCTTGACATCCAGCTTGAGTTTGTACTTTAACGACAAATCACAC
>CAYJIK010000064.1:0-11459 GCA_964370205.1 uncultured Oscillospiraceae bacterium
CAGCAGGGCGTTTTAGTTTTATAATATCGCCTGTCTCAACAGGGTAGTTTGGTGCGGCTTCAGTGCCGTTGACAGTGAAAATTATCTTATTTTCACCCGATGTGACACCGCTTTCGTTAAAGTTAAGGGCTTCAAGCACCTCGCCAAGTGTTTTCGGCACTGTTATGGCCACTTTGTCCGACTGCGCAACGACATAATCTGCTGAAACTGAGTTGTCATTCACAGTGCAGGTGGGGTTTATGCGTGTTTCCTTGCCGTCAAACATTATATAAAGTGCTTTAAACTTTGCCAGCAGTGACAAAACCGTTATCTCGGGGATTTCCCCCTGCTTTGCGAACACAGCTTTGATTTTGTCCCCCTGCTTTACATAGGTGTCCACCGAGGCGGAGACATCATTAACGAATATCTCGCCTGACACCGCCGGAGTTCCTTTTTCCTGAATACGTTCGCCGTTAAGCGTGTATGTTAGCGGTCGTGGGGATAGGCCTATCAGTCGTGACGGCTTTATGCCTGCTAACAGCAGTGCGTCGAGCACACGGCTTTCCCCTGTGCCGAGTAGCATTATGCGCTTATCATTCACCGACACCGAGTAGAAGTCGCAACCTCTGTACAGCCCTGTCATCGCAACGATACCTATCGGTGTTACAAATTCGGGGGAGAGAAGTCGGTCGTTTGGCAGTGATATATTTTTGTAGCCACTCTTACCACCCAGTGCGACACGTTGTTCAGGCAGTCCCAGACCCAGTGAAACAAGCTCGGGTAGCCCTGATATATGACTACCGCCACCTACCAGGAATACCGCAACAGGTGCGTGTCCGTTTATGTCAAGTATCCGCTCGCAAATAGCTTTTGATAGCTGTTCCACTACGGGGCTTATGGTGCGTACAACATCTTCGTGCGGTAGATTGTGGCTCATGCCGAGGATGTCGGTGTATGGGATGTTACTGCCGTGGTCAAGTGATATCTTTATTCGTTCCGCCGTCTCGAAGTCGGTGAGGTAGGCGGTCATTATAGCTTCGGTTATCTCGTCTCCTGCGGTGGTTACCATGTCGTAGGCGACTATACCGCCATTCTTTGAGATAGCAATATCTGACGTACCTGCGCCAATGTCCACAATGGCTATGTTTAGTAGACGTATATCGCTGGGTACAATGACATTTATCGCCGCTATCGGCTCGAGAGTGAGGTTATCAACCTCCAGATTGTTCGTTGAGGTGACCGAGTACAAACTGCGCACAACACCTTGTGGCAAAAACGCCGAGATGATGTCCATTTTCAGGTGTTTACCACGGTGACCTACAAGGTTGACAAGCGAGTAGCCGTCTACGGCACTGCTCACAACGCTGTAACCCACACAGGTGAAATCGTCACCGCCTTGCTCTGTGGCAAACTGCTCTGCGGCAAGTCCCACCGCCGAGTATTCGAGAGCGCTTAACGACTCTTTAGTCAGAGCGGTTGCATCGTCGAGGTCGCATTCGTAGGTGGTGCGCACTGTCTTGAGCGCTCTACCTGCCGCCGCAATTGACGCCCTTTGAAACGTCATATTACAACGTTCTTCAAGTGTTGCCTTTACCTGACCAACCAGCGCCCCTACACCTTCAATGTCTTCAATTTGCCCGTCACGCATGGCACGCTTTTTATGAAATTGTTGCTCGCAGTCTATGATTTTAAGGTCGTCGCCGTCGATAGATGCAACAACACCCACCACCGAGCGAGTACCTATATCAAGCCCGAAGATGATATTACTTGCCTGTTCCATAAAAGTCACCCTCCTTTTACTCTGTAAGTGAGGTCACATTTTCCATTGCATTACAGGAATACGAAAAGCTTTGACTAATCCATCAGCTTCTCTAAAAGTTCCGCCATACGCATAAGCTCGTCACGGTCAAAGAATTCGAGGGACAGTGTACCGCTTCCTTCTTTCCCCGGGGCAACCTTTATGCGTCTGCTGAGCTTCTCTCCGAGTGCCAGCTCAAACTCACGGTAGGGGGAAAGTCTCGGAGGGCGTGGCGGTTTGCCACTGCTCTCAAGCTTTTGCTTTACAAGCTCCTCTGTCTTTCGGACAGTGAGGTCGTCTTTTATTATCAGTTCTGCAATCTCGTCCGCATCTTCGTGGGCGAGAGAACAGAGCGCTTTAGCATGTCCCTCGGTGATTTTTCCGTCCTTTAAAAGTGTAATGACGCTATCGGATAGTGACAACAGTCGAAGTGTATTCGCAACGGCTGAACGAGAACGCCCCACCCTGCGTGACACTTCCTCCTGCGTCTGTCCAAACTGTTCAATCAAACTTTTGTAGCCGAGCGCCACTTCAATGGGGCTGAGGTCTTGACGTAGCAGATTTTCTATCAGCGCTATCTCCATGGCTTCAAGGTCACTCATGTCCTTGACCACCACAGGTAGTTCGCTTAGCCCTGCCGCCATAGCCGCACGCCATCTGCGTTCTCCTGCTACTATTACATAGCCGCCACCGGGTATGGGGCGCACCACTATCGGTTGGAGTATGCCGTGTTCCTTCACCGATTCGGTGAGGGCGGCGAGTGCTTCACCGTCAAACTCCTTTCGGGGCTGTTCCTTGTTAGGGGTCACCTCGGATATGGGGAGGGAAGTGACGGCGACCGACTCGATGGTATTATCCACGAACAATGCATCAAGCCCTTTGCCGAGACCACCTATTTTTGTCTTCGCCACCTGCTATCACCACCTTTCAAGTTATGTGAATTTGTACTATGTTTATAACTGCTTTATGTAAACGCTGTCATTGTTTCGAGCGTTAATGTCATCGTGTTTTTTGTATCCATGCTTTAAGTAAAATCCATCTGCCGTGTGTGTAGTCAATATGGACTTGTATATTCCGTTTTCTAGAAAGAAGCTTTCCGCTTTCGCCAGCAGTTCAGTCCCGTGCTTACTACCTCTATAGGCGCTGTCAATCCAAAATTCACGGATAAACCCCATCTTCACATCGAAAAACCAACTTGTGAACACTATAGGTTTTACCTGTATAAATCCGAGGACTTCGTCATCATCGGTTAGGCGAACAAAAGCGGTGTTCTCCCCCTCTTTTGTCATGCTCACAAACAGCCTGTCCCATTCTTTAACCGGTATACCAAGTTCATCAAAGTATGTCTTAAAGGCTTTTGTAAAACGTTTATCGGTGAAGTCTGTCAGGATAATGTCTTTCATAAAGTGTTGGCCGTCCTTTCAGCTATGTATTGATGGTATGGATGGCTCCCGATACTGTTTAGACCCCCTTTGACATAAACTCCTTTGCGAGTTCGTCATAGGCGAGAGAGCCTTTTGAGTATCTGTCGTAGTACATCACAGGCATACCGTAACTCGGCGCCTCGGATAGTCTCACGTTCCTCGGTATAGTAGATGCAAACACCTTACCGGGGAAAAACTTTTTAACCTCCCCCACCACCTGTAGTGTGAGGTTTAACCTGCCGTCGTACATGGTGAGCAGTACACCTAACAGGTCTATACGAGGGTTGTAAAGACGCTTTACCTGTCGTACCGTTGTCATAAGTTGGCTAAGTCCTTCAAGTGCGTAGAATTCGCACTGTATAGGTATAAGCAGGTAGTCTGAGCAGACAAGTCCGTTTAGTGTGATAATCCCTAGTGAAGGGGGGCAGTCTATAAAGATGTAGTCGTAGTTTGAGGACACTTTTAGTAGTGCCTTTTTAAGTCGCATAACTCTGTCCTCGAGCTCCACAAGCTCTATCTCCGCACCTGCAAGGTCAAGCCCTGAGGGTAAAATGTCCACTCCTGCAAACTTTGTTTTAATCAGCACGCTGTCAGCGGTTGCGGCACCTGTAAGCAGGTGGTAGACGGTATGTTTCAGGTCACGCTTAGAGATCCCCAACCCACTTGTAGCATTACCCTGTGGGTCGATGTCCACCAATAATACCCTTTTACCTAAACTACCAACAGCGGCGGCGAGGTTTACGGCAGTGGTTGTCTTGCCTACACCGCCTTTTTGATTTGTCACCGATATAACGGTAGCAGCCTTTGACATCCTGCCTCACCTCCCTAAAAGTAGCGAATAACACGTTGTAAATCAGCATATATTCGCATAATATGTACTTGGACGTTATTATAACATAAAAACCGAGGCTAGGGCAAGTATTAGGTGAAAAGTTTGGGGAGAATTTTGCTTTATCTTGCCGATTGGGGTAGGTTTTACAGTGAGGATTTGTGCTGAATATCGGTGGAGTATTGTAGTCTGTGGGGTTTGCTACTTTCGGTAGTTTATGTAACTGACATTGTCGTAGGCGGTGGCATACCTTTTAAGAGACAGAGTTAAACCATATGGACTGCGCTCGCTTTGTTCTTGCTCCAAAATGGCGAACGGCAGGGGAGTTTAGCTCTTTTGGAGATAGTCCCCGACACGGTTGTGACTGTCCTGCGGTAGAGGGTCGGAAGTGGAACATAAATATTCGGGCGTTAATTCCTGCCGACGCTTTTATCAGTTCTCTATCACCTTCAATTATTGACACATAGCATACTATACTATATAATAATGCAATATACGAGTTATCACAACTACATCACTTAAGGATAGAAAAAACGTGCTTAAACTACTTTTTACACTGCTGATGTCACTAATGCTTACTTTAACTACATTTGCCACAGCGAGCGAAACGCTCACCTCACAAGTATATGTTAACGACATAATATCCCCCACTCTTGCGGACAGTACAACCTCCACAAAACTTGCTGTGCAAAACAGCACTGTTAGGGTGGAGAGTACCGATGTTTTGGGTGGGCTATATGTGGTTATGGACGCACCTTTTCCGATCGGCGGCTTTGCCGTTACGGAAGGGGAGAGTGTCATAGAGGTTAATAACGGCTTTATACATAACTATATAGAGCTTAGCGGCACTGATAATACTGTCACGCTCACGTTTGCAGAGAAAGCTGTGGTCACCGATGTCTACGCACTTGGTGTGGGCGAGGTGCCTGACTTTGTACAGCAGTGGGAGGAGCCTTTAGAAGCGTGCGATATACTTCTGTTGCCCACCCATGCAGATGATGAGCACCTGTTTATGGGCGGAGTTGCTCCAACATATATAGACAGGGGCTTGACTGTTCAGGTGGCATATATGGTGAATCATAACACCGAACCGTACCGACCACATGAACTGTTAAATGGGCTATGGGAAGCCGGGGTGACAAACTATCCCGTGATACCGCACTTCGGCGACTATTACAGTGAAAGTCTTGCTCATGCTGAAACGATATATCCTCGTGATGAAATAATAGACTACCAGGTAGGACTTCTCAGACAGTTCACCCCTAAAATAGTCATAGCACACGACTTTGCAGGTGAATACGGTCACGGTGCACATATGCTGAACACCGACTGCTTAACCGAAGCGGTACACTTAGCGGCGGACAGTGAATATATCCACGAAAATGGTAGAGAAGTCTGGGACACCGACAAAATATATGTCCATCTATATGATGAAAATTCTATACTTCTGGATGTCGATACACCGCTCGAAAGTTACGGTGGACGAACAGCGTTTGAGGTGGCAAAAGATGCATATGCAAAACACCTGTCACAGCATTGGACCTACTTTAGTGTCACCACCGATGGTGCGCATAATATTAGAGAATACGGGCTTTATTACAGTAAAGTGGGACTTGATAGCGGTAACGATATGACCGAGAACATCACCACCCACGCCGAGGATGAAGCAGCGGAGCTTGCCTTGATAAAGGCGGAAGAAGAAGCGAAAAAAGCCGCTGAAGCAGAGGCGGCAAGGCTTGCGGCAGAGCAAAAGGCCGCCCTAGAAGCCGCCAAAGCGGAAGTAGCCCCTACTCCGACACCGACGACTACAGAAAACAAAGGCGTAAACACGATGATATTAGTCGGCGTGACAGCATTGGGCGGTGTAGCTATTGTCGCTGTGGTTATGGTGCTTCAAGCGAGGACACGTAATAGAAGGTAAATTTTCATAATAGTTTGGTTGGTGACTTAAAAAACAGAACTGTTTATATAATGCTGAAAGGGTGTATAAGTTTGAATATAGTTGCGGTGGTACCGTCACTTGATCCCGATGAAAAGTTAATAACGGTGCTTGAAGGTTTGGTGGCGAATGGCTTTACCGATATTGTCATGGTGAATGACGGTAGTAAGGATGATAGCTACTTTAAGATAGCCGAGGAGCGCTACGGTTGTGTGGTGCTTACCCATGAGGTCAATAAGGGGAAGGGTAGGGCGCTCAAAACCGCTTTCACGTATATACTTGAGCACTTCTCGTCTGTGGATGGCGTGGTTACGCTGGATGGAGATAATCAGCATACAGCGAAGGACATTGTAAATGTGTCCTCCTATATTGCCAAAAACCCTGATAGTGTAGTGCTGGGCGTGCGTGACTTTTCGTCAAAAGATGTGCCGTTTCGCTCTCGTTTCGGTAATAAAACCACAGCACTTCTCTTTAAATTGTGCTGTGCGCAGGATATCCCCGACACACAGACGGGCCTTAGGGGTATACCGCTAAAGTTTCTGCCGTTTTTAATAGAACTTGAGGGAGAGCGGTTTGAGTATGAAACGAATATGCTACTGTCCATCCCTCGGATGAAGGCTACTTCTGTATGTGTGCCTATCGAAACTGTGTATCTGAATGAGAATGAAACGTCCCACTTCAGACCGCTCAAAGACTCGTACATGATAATGCGCACACTTATAAAGTTCTACGCCGTTTCTGTCACGTCTATGATGGTGGACTTGGGGTTGTATTACCTGTTGTTCTATCTTTTGGGGTTGTTCTCTGAACTTACTGTCTACAACCGCATTCTGTGGGCTACGGTGGTGTCACGCCTCTGCTCGGCGGTGGTTAATTATACGCTAAACCGAAAGCTTGTGTTTAAGTACCCCGGATCGGTGAAGCGGTCTGTGGTGCAGTACGCTCTACTCGTAGCTATTATCATGTTTTTGTCCTATCTGGGTGTGTCGCTACTCACTTTCATTTTCGGTTTCAGCTTTGTGCTGTTCAAGCCTATGGTGGACGTAGCGCTTTCCGTTCTGTCCTTTAAAATACAAAAGGAGTATATATTTAAAGAGTAACATATAACTTTAAAGTGAGGATATAGTTTGAAATAAGATTTTCAAACAACGATTTTAACCGTTTGCAGTTATTGTACTCTTCGGCACGGCCTCAGTTTTTGTGGCATATTACGACATGCCACAAAAAGCGCACAAAACTGCGGTTGTAACTTGCAGAAAGGAATGGCCATTTATATGAATTTTAACATAGTAAACACTATAGACGACATACAACATCTTCTCCAAAGCTACGGAGGATTTCACGACTCATGTATACACTCTGCGCAGTATGTAAGCGGTGCATGTGTGGACGACAATGGCGGTATGGGGCAGGATGCCGGGAAAAGCGAGTTTGTCCTAAAACTACATTCGCAAGCCAAAGACGTAATGACCGCAAAGCGACTTGGGGTTTTGGAGATGTATTTCGGTGGTGTGCAGTCGGTGGCGCTTAGAGGCCTGACTGACAACCGTTTTTGTGATATTTTTGACTGTCACCTTGCGTTTCATGGTGATGTGATAGTATGGGCGGACAGTGCGGGCTTTACGCTTGATACATGGGCGAATACTGTTATAGGGAGTGACAATACAACTGTGATTGTCGCCAAAACATTGAAGTGGAGAATTGTTTAGATGGAAGATAAACGTTTTATGCGTACTGCACTTAAAGTGTCGGTGAGGGTGCTTATAGTGCTTTTGATTGTAGCGTTTTGGGTGGTGGTGTTTGTGTGGCGAGGAACAGGGATTGTGTTTACAGGCTCAACTCCGATGGCGAGGGACTTGCTTGTCAGCACGCTTATGGAGACCAGCGCCGCAAAGTTTATACCGAGGATGTATTTTTCCGACGATGAGATAGCGGAGATAATGTCCGCTAACACGGTAGTCACCGAGGACATACCTGTCAGCGACGGCAGTGGTGTAACGCTTACTCCTACCGATGAAACAGACACGGACAAGGACTTGGTAGAGGTTGTGGACGTGTACGGAGGGACATTCAAAGGGAAGATGATGATTGTCCATGACCCTTCACGGGTGTATGTCGCCTCACCTACGGCGTTTAGAGCGCCCGGTGGCGGTGTGCGTGTGGAGGATATGGTGGAGCGTGACGGCGCTATAGGCGGTGTGAATGCAGGCGGTTTTGAGGACAACAACGGTGTTGGCGACGGTGGAACACCGCTCGGCATCGTTATCCAAAACGGCGAACTCACCTACAATTCCCCGGCAGCTGTGACCACTGTCATAGGCATTGACAAGGATTACAAGCTTGTGGTCGGGACAATGTCCGCACAGGAGGCACTTGACAGAGGTGTCATGGAAGCTGTGACGTTTGGACCTGTCGGGCCGCTTGTTGTAAACGGCGAAGCGGTAGAAGTGAGCGGTACAGGTGGCGGACTAAACCCACGAACCGCTATCGGTCAGCGAGCGGACGGCGCAATGCTACTTCTTGTAGTGGACGGACGACAGCCCCACTCACTCGGTGCAACCTACTCCGACCTTATAGACGTCATGCTGGACTTTGAAGCGGTTAACGCCGCTAATCTGGACGGCGGTTCGTCATCACTGATGGTGTATGAAAATGAGATTATCACCGTGTGTGCGTCACTTTATGGTTCACGGAAGATACCTACGGCGTTTTTGGTGAAGTAGTGTAAATAATTCAAAGATAGAAAGTCGGTTTTTTATGGAAGAAAGTAAGAAGTTTCGCTTTAAAGTTTCTGTGTTTTTTGTGTTTGCAGTTATGTTGTTTGTACTCTGTGGGGCTATTGTAGTGGCAGGACTGGGTATGGTGGAGGACATCGCAACAGCGTTTGAAGCCACAAACCCCATTGTCCCGATTGAAAGCCTTTTGACCGAGGTGCAGAGCGGTGACATAGACACGCTGGTCACTATGGCAGGCATAGAACTGACACAGTACGAGGATGATAGCGCTATTAAAGCGTATCTGGAAGAGAATGTGGTGGACGACTGGGCAAAGGTAACGCATGAACGCAGTGGACGTGGCAAGTATGATTTAAAGAGTGGAGAAAACACTGTAGCTACTCTGGTGGTGAAACCGTCTAAAACCGTGGATGATTACGGTTTTGCACCCTATGAGCTTGCCGAGGTTACTATGGACGTAGAATACGCACCTCCCACCACCATTACATGTCCTGAGAATGCAGAAGTATCTGTAAACGGTGTGCCTTTGGACAAAACAGCAGTGATAGAGAGCGGTATAATAAATGATGGCTTTTCGCAGCTTGACGGTATGCCGACGTCCTCGGTGTACAAGCTGGAGGGTCTGCTTGCATCGCCGACGCTTACTGTCACTGCAGACGAGGGGCTGTTACCGTCACTGGACGAAGTGGGGGAGAATGAATACACAGTAGTGCTTAAGCCTACCGAGCAGGTAATAGAAGACGTTACTCCGTTTGTGTTGGACGCTGTTATGGCGTACTCACGGTTTATATCCCGTGACGAAACAAAGACAAAAGCCATGAGCTACTTCCTCCCCGACACCTCCTTCTATCAGCATTTGAGCGAGTATTACAACGGCTGGTATGTCGACCATATAGCGAATTCGTTTTCGCCCATAGAGGTGGACTCCTTCTACGCTGTGGACGGTGAGAACCTCTCCTGCGAGGTGGAGTTTACCTATCATATAGACATGGGCTGGAAGCAACTTGAGTTTCCGTCACGGTATAGGTTGTTTATCACTAAGACGGCTGATGATGGGTATAAGATTGTGGATTTGCATATTTTGTAGACTGTAAATATTAGGCGCTGTCACATCAAAATAACATTCAAAAAATGTAGGGGTCGATGCCTACATCGACCCGAAACTCAGGTTTGCACCAAGGTGTCGGGCTGATGAAGGGCATCAGCCCCTACATTTTTCTTTTAGATGAAGTTCTTTACGCTAAAAGTCAAGGCTTCAGTAAGTGTGCTACCGCTACGATAACTCCACCCTAAACTCCTCATCGGTATAGTCGAGGTATGTGTTCGTGAGATAGTCCACGCTAAAGCTGGGGTAGCGTGAGCGTATGCCGTGGGCGGAGGCGAGTTCGTCGGTGTAGTCGGACAGTTTGTGTATTGTCAGGTTGGCGTAAGAAGGGCCGAAATGGGTGACAACAGGAGTGAGCGTCACATTCGAAAGCGATATATCTCCTGTACTGCCGTCCTTTGTTATGTCCACACTAAGCACGTTCCCGAGCATGTTCTGCGCATCAAGCATGGCTGATATGAAGTTCCCAAGTGAGTATACCACAAGGGTGCTTCCGTTTTTCGTTTCTATCCACTCGGTGGGGGCTATTGTGTGGCTGTGATGGCCGAGGATGATGTCCACGCCCATGCTTGCAAGGTTGTTAGCAAGTTCTGTCTGTGCCGCTGTCACGGTGTGGACATTCTCGTTGCCCCAGTGGACAGACACCACAACAACGTCCGCTGACGCTTTTGCAAGCTCCACCTGCTCTGTGATGCGCTCTATGTCACTTGTCAGAATGTACTCCATCTCACTGCCTGATGGTAGTGAAAGGCCGTTGGTATGATCTGCAAGCGGCACCCAACCAAACGTTATGCCGTCACGCGCGTAGAGTAGTGGTTCTGACATCTCCGATTCGTTTTCCCACATGCCGATTGGCAGTATGTCTGTACCCTCCCACTGCTTGAATGTCTCACGCAGACCGCTTTCGCCCTGGTCGAACATGTGGTTGTTAGCGTGACATACTACGTGGAAGTTCATGCTCTCGAGGTGGTCAGCCATCTCGATGGGGGTGTTGAACAGGGGATAGTTGGACGGTGGGGCTATGGTGGTTGCGAGTGGAGTTTCTTGGTTTATGAAGTTCACATTGTCGGCTGTGAACAGGTCGGCGACATTCTCGTAGGCGAACGTGAAGTCATAACCACCGTTTTCGGCACGTCTACCTGCCTGTAGATAAATTACGTCGTGAATTAGATTGTCGCCGCTTGCTGTGAGGGTAACGGTGACATCGGGGGGCGGAGTGGGGGTTGGTGTCGGTGTTGGGGTAGCCGTGGGAGTGGGCGAAGGAGTGGGCGGTTGTGACGACGGCTCGGTTATGTCACCGTTACCAAAGGTGAGTAGTGCAAAGTAGACCAGTACAAACGATAGTACCACTGCCACACCTACTGTTAAAGCTTTGTTTTTTAGCATGAAGTTCCCAAAACGTCAGAGGACGCTTTGGCACACCACCTTTCTTTTATAAATCTTAAATCTGCGGATGATATGATATCGAGTGAAAGCGTCCATACTTGAATAGCATAGTGCAGTACCACGGCGTTAAGCCTCTCATAGCGTCAAAGCTTTCATAGCCGAAGGAAGGGACATAGTGGTGTATGAGCGTACAGAGTGCCGTGCCGTGAGTGCCTATCGCTACTGTCTCGCCCGAGTGGCGATGTACAATGTCCTCGACAGTTT
>CAYJIK010000065.1:0-11225 GCA_964370205.1 uncultured Oscillospiraceae bacterium
CGTGCAAAACAGGCACAGTCCGCCGGTAGCCATGTCGGCTCGCAAGCCGACTAAGAAAGATAAGGTCAGCCCCAAAGGCTGACCTTATCTTTCTTCCTGCCCCTTGGGCAGATGGCTACCGGCGGACTGTGCCTGTTTTGCACGCTGAGGGTAGGGGTGAGCCGCTAAGCCCATCGCCCCAATGACTCACGCATATACGCTACCACGTCCATGCTGTACGTCTTAGCAAGTTCCTGCGAATAGCATATCTCCCCACTATCGCCGTGAAGCACAATTCTACCATTATCCATAAGCATCATTTTATCAGATAGTGACATCGCCAGGTTTATGTCGTGAAGCACACCTATTATCGTCTTTTCCTGTTCCTTCGCCCACGACTTTAAGAAGCTGATAAGTTCCACCTGATAGCTGAGGTCAAGGTGGTTTGTCGGCTCGTCAAGCAGCACCACTTCGGGATTTTGCGCAAACAGTTTAGCTAAAAACACACGCTGTAGCTGACCGCCCGATAGCGTGTCCACTGCTCTATCCTTTAGTTCCAACAGCCCCACGTATCTAAGCGCTTCCTCGGACAGTTCCCTGTCACGTCCCGACGGCACGCTCAAAAAGTTGCGCTTTGCATGGACAAATCTCCCCATCATTACCAGTTCAAGCACCGTGTAGTTAAAGTAGACTGCCGTCATCTGAGAAAGTAACGACACCTTTTGTGAAAGGCTTTTCTTACCCGTCCTTTTAACCTCGGCGCCATCAAGTTCCACACTTCCGCTGTACGGCATAACCCCCGAAAGCACACGTAAAAGCGTGGACTTTCCACAACCGTTAGGGCCTATTATGCTGAGGTGCTCCCCTCTGTTTATATTAAAGGTAACATCATGGATTACAGGTAGGTTATCATACCCTGCCGACACGTTTTTTACCCTTATCATGCCGCTCCCCCCTTCTTCTTTCCGCTAAAGAACAGATAGATGAAAAACGGCGCTCCCAGTGCGGAGGTAACAGCACCTATAGGTATGATTATAGGTGACGCTACCGTACGCGATATTAGGTCACAAAGCACCATGAACAGTCCGCCAAGCAGTGCTGAAGCAGGTAGGACATACCTATGTGATGAGCCGAATATCTTCCTTGCGACATGCGGAGTAAACAGGTCAACAAATCCAATAACACCTACAACAGACACTATAGTACCTGTCAGCATTGCGCCTATCGCCAGTAACGTTACCTTTACAGCTCTTGCGTTTACTCCCGTTGTCATCGCCTGTTCATCGCCCAGCGTCATAATATCCATCTGTGACGAATAAAACATTGCAAGTAAAAAGCATATTAGCACCGTGGGGTAAAGTACAAAACTCTGTGACATCCCCCCCATGGAAAAACTGCCCATCTGCCAGTAGATAAGCTGGCTCATCTGCTCCTTTGACAAGCTGAGCACTATCGTTAGCATGGCATTAGCAAAAAGAGAAAATGCCATACCTGTCAATATTATAGAATGATTTTGCATGTGCTTGTCCAGCTTATACGCAACTGTCAGCGATAAAAACACAGTGAGTAGCCCGGCTGTAAGCCCAAACGCAGGCAACGTGAACACCCCAAACACTGTAACGCTAAAAAGTATCGCTACCCCTGCCCCAAGCGAGGCTCCTGACGATACTCCCAGTGTAAAGGACGACGCAAGCGGGTTGCGGAGTACCGACTGCATCATGACACCGCTAAGCGCAAGCCCCATACCGGAAATAAGCGCAAGCATTATACGTGGTATGCGCATTTGAAGCACAATATCAGCTGTGACTGCTGTAATGTCATCGGGTAGCGGTAGTCCCAGTAGCTTGTTTACTAAAATAGTGAGCGTATGGGAGGGAGGAATGTAGACACTCCCCACCCCCACAGCTACAATCACCACAACAAACAACATCAAGGTGATAACCGCAAATTTTAAACTCTTACTTACATTTAACATGATATCACCTAGCCTTTTTGAGTGGTTTAAACTTGGCATATCCGCTTAGTTAAAACTATTCGGATAAAGTGCCTTAGCCATCTCGGAGATAGCTGTGACGATGTTCTCATTACCTCTGGAACTTGCATTGGCATCCACAAGGTATACTCTACTGTTTGTGATAGCATCTACTGACTGCCAGCTTGCTCTGCTCAGTATTTCGCCAACCGGGTTTTCAATATAGTTAACATTTGTGAATATCACCTGCGGATTAGCAGTAACAGCCACTTCTTCAGACACTGACATCCAACCTTCGCTGTCTGCCAGAATGTTGGTTGCGCCGAGTAGTTCTATTATCTCGTTTAGGAAAGTACCGCTACCGAAACTGTAAGCGTAAGGTGCAGCCGCTATTTCGAAGTAGACTGTTGTGCCTTTTTCTTCATCAGCAATAGCGGTAGTAATCTCTGAAATTGCACTCTCCATGTCCGCTACTATAGCTGCTGCTTCGTCCGCTGTATGTGTCATATCGCCCAGGAACTTGATGTCAGCCTTTATGCCTTCGATGTCTATAGGGGACGGTATATAGGTTATTATCGTCCCCATATCCTTTATAGGAGTGAATGGATCTTCTGTACCTATTACACTAAGTCCGCTTGCAAACATAACATCGGCTGACAGCTCAGCTATAGCCTCGACATTCGGCTGTTGCATGTCAAACATCGGTAGGTCAGCAGGTAGACCCTCTATCCCCTCCGAGTATGTATCTACGGCAACAATCTTGTCTCCAAGTCCCAGATTTATCAGCGTCTCTGTTATAGACGGCGCCATGGAAATGATAGCGTTTACCTCGGTAGGTACTGTGATTTCCTTACCTTCACGGTCGGTAATTGTTGTTGCCTGTGGTTCTACCTCGGGGGCTGTACTGCTCTGTGGTTCCACTTCCGACGCCACACTGCTCTGCGGTTCTGAAACCGGTGGCGTACTGCTCTGCGACGGTTCTGACGGCGAACAGCCTACAAACATCATCGCTACCACCAGTAGCATTACAATCATACGTACATTCTTCTTAAACATTTTAACTTCCTTTACTTTCTTGTTTGTTTATTATATCACTTGCAACGCAAGATAATATCCATTATATTTCAGTCAACGATAGCACTTTACCGTCTATACAGACACTATATCCTCTACCGTTTTTCGGTTGCCAGTGGTAAAAGTCACCTTTTTCGGGGAATAACTGCTCCAGTAGCGTAGCTATGACACCTTTATGCGTCACCACCACCGCTTCTGTCACAGATGCACTGTGACAAATGTCCAAGAGCTCTATAAAACCACTCTGCACTCTACTCACAAACTGCTGCTTAGTTTCTCCATTCGGTGGACATTCATTATCTATATCCCCAATCCACCGCTGATAATCACTGTTGTCAACCAGCAAGTCATGACTTTTCATTTCAAAGTCACCAAAGTTAATCTCTCCCAATTCGGGTAGGACGGTATGCACAGCGTCCCCGTAGATTATCTTAAGCGTTTCCTCTGCCCTTGATAGTCCGCTGGTTGCAAACAACTCTGACGATGGATAGTCTACAGTTTGCTTTAATGAGAAAAGCTCTTCACGTCCGTATTCACTAAGAGGGATGTCGGTTTGTCCGCAGTAGAGGCGTTTTTCGTTTGCCTCGGTCATTCCGTGACGGATGAAATGTATCGTTACTTTAAGCGTGTCGGAATAGAACAAAACAGCCTCACCACCTCATCGCTTTCCGCTGATATATATGCGCACACTCTACCGAGTTCCTCTCGCCATCTGCGCATGAGAGGGTCTATAGGTACAACACCACTGAATATATCGTCACAGATTATCACCGTATCACGGTTAATCTCAATGTTCTCTTTAACGTGTGTCATTGGGTCGACATCGTTTTTAAGCATGTCCAGCACTTTCAGGTGAAAATCCTCAACAATACTCATATCGGTATATGTTTTACGTGCATAATCAAGTTTACCTTGATACGCACCACCTATTACTAACTTCATAATGCCACTCCCTCCATTATAACACCGCCAAGCACAACAGCCCCGAAAGTTCACCTACAGTAATGGTCAGACCACACACGTC
This sequence comes from uncultured Oscillospiraceae bacterium, assembly GCA_964370205.1. GTDB lineage: Bacteria > Bacillota > Clostridia > Oscillospirales > Ruminococcaceae > DAMCAP01. Next base: position 4,050 of record CAYJIK010000065.1, read on the forward strand.
CCCCGACACACCGCCGAGTTTGCTATATACATAGTGGTAGCAGATAAGCGAAACAAAAGCTGAAACCAGAACAATCGTCACACCTTCCACCGAAAACAGCACAAAACTCGTAAGCACGCCCACTATTACAATAGCAATCATAATCCACCTGTTAAATGGTGGCGTTGCAGCTTTAAAAGTAGCGACAAACCCTGTCTCGGAAAGTGCTTTACCTGTGATTAAGATATACCCCACTATCGCCCTTGCCACCACCGAAACCAATATCAAAACCCCGACATGCATAGTACTGTTACCGTCATCAACAATCACATAACAAGCAGAAAACGTCAGTAGCATATACACGCCAAAAGCACACACTGCGAAAACGCCCACCGTCGGGTCTTTTAGGATCAAAAGCATCTTACTCCGCTCTCTCCCCGAGAAAACAGCGTCACAGCAGTCCATGTAACCGTCCATATGTATAAAACCACAGAGTGCGGGAAGTGTTATGCAGAGTACAGCCGCAGTCAACATGGCGTGGACATTTAAAATTGCCAATACGCTATAACAAGCGACCCAAAGCCCACCTATAATACCCCCCACTATCGGTAAAAAAAGAGTGACCTTTCCGATAGCGTTTTCATTCCAACGGTGCGGCACAGGTATGACAGTATACATGGACATCGCCATAAAAAACGCATCAATATATGCCTTCATCGCCGAAAACCTCCCTATATAACGCTTCCCCTTTATGCGCTATAACCTGCCCTGTGCATACCTCCAGCACCACGTCGGCATGACATGCGCAAAAACTGTCAAGTTCTGCAAGCCCTTTCATGTACCGTACTGTGCCGTCGTCATAAAACGCCGCATCTGAGTAGATATAGTCGGATACTATCACAAGATGTCCAAGCTGTGAAAACAACATGCCTAACCCTTCTTTTATACTCGCTACAGGGTCATCACAGGGGGGTTCACCGAACATTTCGTTAGCTAGTAAAGCTGTTAGGCTGTCCAGTAAAAACGTGCCGTTACTGTCTGCTACTTCGAGTAATGTCTGTACTTTTCTCCCTAGTTCCAGTGTCACAAAGCCATCATGTTCACGGCTTTTACGGTGGCGGATAATACGAGCGTCGTCCTCCTCGTCCACAGCTATCATGGTGGCTATGTAGTAAAGAGGGGCTTCTCCTTTAAGTTTTATCGCCATACGTTCAGCGTGGCTACTTTTGCCGTTTTTGCACCCACCTGACACAAACACTACCATTATGCGCTACCTCCCTCAAACCGCAGCTAAACTATTAAAACGATATACCTTTAATGCTGTCAGTATACTCGTTGCCTATGTTCGCCTGACTTAATGTCGCCATGTTTTTGAGCACCGATACGGCACCGTCCATAACCGAGAACATTATCGGGCAACCACTGCCCTCCCCTAGGCGCATATCAAGCTTTAGCGGTGCTTCCAGTGCGAGTTCCTTCGCCGCAGTCGCATAACCTTTTTCAAAGGAGTGGTGGGAAAGGAATAGGTAATCTTTAACGCTTGGTGAAAGTTTCACTGCGCAGAGAGCGGCAACTATCGAGATAAAACCGTCAACCACCACGGGTATTTTATGGTATGCCGCACCGAGGTACACGCCTGTCATTGTCGCTAGGTCAAGTCCGCCGACGTGGCTTAAAACACCCACCACATCGGTCAGGTTTACGCTGTGCAGTTCTAAAGCTGTCTTTACTACATCAACCTTGTTTTGATAGTCACTGTCGGTTAGTCCTGCGCCTCTACCTACAACCTCGGCTACGCTTTCGCCTTCAAGTCCAAGTAGTGAGGCAAGTACTGCACTGCTTGTAGTGGTGTTGCCTATGCCCATTTCGCCTACACCCAGCATCGTATAACCCTGTTTAACCGCCATATATACAAGTTCTACGCCTGTGTCTATCGCCTGTTCAGCTTCGGTTAAGCTCATAGCAGGTTCTTTTTTTATGTTGCCTGTGGACCTTCGAATTTTGCCATCTATAAGCTTAGGATGGTCTATGTCGCCGTTTATACCTATGTCCGCAACTACTAGGTCGGCATTCATACAGTTGGCAAGCACTCCAACACCTGAAGTGCCGTCCAGTATAGCTTTTGTCTGGGAAATTGTCACCCATTGCGGTGCGGAGGACACTCCTTCTTCCACCACTCCATTATCTGCCGCCGCTACTATTACGCAACGCTTTGAGATGTCCACATCCCTATCGCCGAATATACCGCAAAGCTTTGCGACTATGTCCTCAAGTTTCCCTAAGCTTCCCGGTGGTTTGGACAGCGAATCGAGGTATAAACGGGATTTTTCAGCCGCATTACTGTCTGCCGCTGTTATGTTAGTTATTATCTCTCTGTAGCCTTTCATAATCACACTCCTAAATTCTTAAAACAAAATAAAATACCCTCGACATCACATAAAGTCGAGGGTAATACCATAAACAAACAAAATAACCGTACGGTACATACCATAAACCCCATGACCTGTGGAATTGAATGGAATATACTGGCAGGTCTTTCGACTTAGACATTTACGTTTGTCTCGCCTTCCCGAGTAAACTCAGTGGCTTATGTGTTGCGGAGGCATCACACAGGAGCAAACTACATCATCACGGCAGCAGGACTGTTTGAGATTTACACTCAATTCCCTATTATCGCAACTGCTTTCACAGTATGCGCACCAATATATGCTTTATTAAGTTTTAAGTATATTAGCATAGGGTGGATGGAATGTCAAGCAAATAATAGTATCGTGTTGGCAAATGTAGGAAAGGCAATAATTTTGCCGATGACACCTACTTTCACCTTAGCCTAAACCACTTCCACCGCAAAATCCTTCTTCTCCACCACTTGACCGATTACACAAGAGTGTGGCGACACCTTCAAAAGCTCTTCAAGCATTTTACGGGATCTATCGGCAGGTACAGATATCAGTAAACCGCCTGACGTCTGTGGGTCGCAAGCTATATCCACAAGTTCAGTTGGGTATCCCTCGGGAACAAACACTTTACCCAGTAGCTGTTTGCGGTTTTGGTGGGTCGCTTTGGACAGCATACCCATCTGTGCGAACTCTAAAACACCCGGTAATAGGTGCATATGCTCAAGGAACAGCTCAATTGTCACTCCGCTCCCCTCTGCCACCTCCATCGAGTGCCCAAGCAGTCCAAAACCTGTGATGTCGGTGCAGGCGTTTGCGCCGATATTTATCATGACTTCCGCTGACTTCTTGTTAAGCGTGGTCATTGTTTCTACCAGTAGGTTGTACTGTTCTTCTGTCAGTAGACCGCCTTGGTTTGCGGTGTTTAGTATGCCTATGCCCATCGGCTTTGTTAATATGAGTATGTCCCCCACCTTTGCAGACGAGTTTTTCATCACCTTGTCCGGGTGGATAAAACCTGTGGCGCACAGACCGTACTTGGTGTTTTCGTCCACTATCGTGTGACCGCCTGCCAAAACCGCCCCTGCTTCACGAATTTTCGAGTCGCCACCACGCAAAATCTCAAGTATTATACACTCGTCAAACGTGTCAGGCACGCAGAGGATATTCATCGCCACTTTTGGGTGTGTCCCCATTGCGTAGATATCACTTAACGAATTTGCCACCGCCACCTGACCGTACACATAGGGATCTTCAAGCATGGGAGGGAAAAAGTCCACTGTCTGCACGACAGCTACGTTGTCGTCTATTTTATACACAGAAGCATCGTCCCCTGTATCAAAGCCGACTATCAAGTTGCTGTCAGAAAACGACGGTAGTTTGCCCAAAACATCAGAAAGGGCACCCGGCCCCAGTTTTGCGCCTCAGCCACCACCCTCTTTTAAAACAGGTAGTTTAAGTTCTTTACTCATAAATAATCATTCCTTTCTGCAAGTTTTGCGCTTTTTGTGACATATCGTTTATATGGAACAAAAACTGAGGCTGTGCCGAAGAGCACAAACTGCGGTTATAACTGCGAGTTTGAAAATCTTATTTTCAAACAAACAGCACCTTTCATTAGTTGGTCTATGTAAGCCCAATCCGTCTAACACAGTACGGGCTTCACCATTATTTGGTATACATTATAGGACGGTTTAAGTCGTTCGTTTTAAAGTTATCCAAAAATCAGCTCGGAATTGTGAATGTCCTCTCTGTCTTTTCGGTGTAGACAGTGGTAGTTTCGCCGTTTGGGACAATCACTATATCGCCGTCTAAATCAGTTCGCAAAATATCTCCGTAAATGTTCACCCTCTGTAGAAACTCGTCATGCGGAAAGCCATAGCGGTTGTGTACTTCAAGGGAAATCACTGTCATCTTCGGCTTTATCTCGCTCAACAGCTCCAAAGTTGCAGAGTTGTAGCTACCGTGGTGAAAGCCGTATACAATGTCCATCTCGCCGATATCGTATTCGGAAAACGCTCGCTCCGAGTTTTTCTCTGCGTCCGCCGTCATAAGCAGTTCACATTCGCCGAGTGTCACAGTGATGTACAAAGACAGATCATTCACTATGTCAGCACCTTCAGGCGGTGGGTAAATGGTGATCTCGGTGTCCCCGACAATATGCGTTTCCTCTTCGGTCACATAACGTAAAACACCGCTCGCCTCCACCTTGTCAAGAAGCCGCACAAAAGACGCTGTCTCTACAGGCAGGTCACTGTTCGGCGGTGTCATCAACACTTCACCGACGTCAAACCGCTCCAGTAAGTCCTCCGCTCCGCCGTAGTGGTCAGCGTGTGGGTGGGTAATTATGAACTTGTCTATCTTCTCTACTCCGAGGTCGTTCAGGTAAGCGGAGACAGTAGCGCTCTCCTCCTGAATAACCATATCCACAAGTATAGTGTAGTCGGGAAGCGCTATTACTGCGCTGTTTCCCTGTCCTACGTCAAGTATATGTATAGCCACTTGGTCAGAGTAAACCTGTAAAGGTTTGGACGGCTCACTGAAAAAGTAAAAGAACACAGCAAAAGCTACGACAGCCAACACAGTGAGCACCTTTTCTAGCACACTCCTGCCACCTGTTTCCTTTTTCGCTTTCACCCGTCCTCACCTCGCTACCGTTTATGTCTACTTTTGCCACCTTTGTTATCTCGTTTTTTACTGCACTCTTTTTTGCGACGGCTGTCAGCGGAAGTTTCACCGGATTTTCTCGTAGCACGCCCACTTCCCTCCGATCTAACGTCGGTTCGCCTAGCTGTAGCACTACCTCCGCGTGGGCGAATAAGGCACTTTGCGTCTGTGCCTATCAGGTCACGTCTGTCGAGACTTACAAGTGCTTTTTCCACAAGCGTGTAATTCTCCGGCTTGTAGTACTGAAGTAGCGCACGCTGTAGCTGTTTTTCCTGCTGTGTTTTGGGGACATACACCTTCTTCATTGTCACAGGGCTTACACCTGTGTGGAATATACAGGTGGACACTGTCCCCGGAGTTGGGTAAAAGTCCTGCACCTGCTCCGGTTTAAGCCTATTATCACGAAGAAACAAGCTAAGTGTTAGCGCTGACTTCAAACTGCTCCCCGGGTGGGAGGACATTAGGTACGGCACAACATACTGCTCTTTACCGACATCAGAAGACAGTTTGAAGTAGCGATTTACAAAGCGTTTATACACGTCAATTGACGGCTTACCCATCTGCGATAAAACTTCCATTGCACAATGTTCAGGCGCAATCTTAAGCTGTCCGCTGACATGGTGCTCTACAAGTTCCTTCAAGAAGGTTTCGTCTTTGTCCTTTAGCATATAGTCGTATCGCAGTCCCGAGCGCACAAACACCTTTTTGATACCTTTTATATCACGCAATGAGCGTAAAAGCTCAAGATAGTCACTGTGGTCCGCCTTGAGATTGGGGCATGGTGATGTGCCGAGGCAGAGCTTGTTTTTACAGTTGCCGTGCTTCTTCTGTTTTTCACAGGGTGGGACACGGAAGTTTGCTGTAGCACCGCCCACGTCGTGTACATACCCTTTAAAGCGTGGATTTTTCACAAAGTCCTCCGCTTCCTTAATAACCGACTCATGAGAGCGCACCGAGATGTGACGTCCCTGATGCATGGTTATACAGCAAAAACTACAACCACCAAAGCAACCTCTGTTGTGAATTATCGAAAACTCAACCTCTTGAATGGCTTTTACACCTCCCACCGCTTCATAACTCGGGTGGTACATACGTGCAAACGGTAGAGTGAACACATCGTCCAGTTCCTCTGTGGTGAGGGGAGGTGCAGGGCGATTGTGGAGCACCAGCCTGTCCCCGTTTTTCTGGACGACAGCTCGTCCGCTGACAGGGTCCTGCTCTCCCATTATTAGCGCAGTCGCTTTTACGTAAGTATCCTTATCATCCCTCATCTTTTCAAAGGAGGGGCAGGACACCGCCCCTGACGGTATCTTGTCAGGCGTTATGTAGACTGTCGTACCCCTAATATCGGTAATACTGTCAACAGGCTCTCCACCTCGCAGACGTTCCGCAACGGCACGTATCTGGCTCTCGCCCATACCGAACACAATCATGTCCGCCTCCGCGTCGCAGAGTATCGACTGCATGACGCTGTCTGACCAATAGTCGTAGTGCGCAAAGCGCCTAAGTGACGCTTCTATACCGCCAAGTATTATGGGTAAGTCGGGGTACGCCTTGCGAGCAAGACGTGAATAGGTCACAACCGCCCTATCGGGGCGACCGTTCTTCTCTCCCGGGGAATATGCATCTCTGTTGCGCTTTTTACCACCGACAGTGTAGTTCGCTACCATCGAGTCGATGTTGCCACCTGTCACAAGGAAGCCACAGGTCGGTTTGCCAAACTGCCTAAAAGTGTCCACCGACAGCTTAGGTTGCGCCATAACCGCCACCACAAAGCCGAGTCTTTCCAGAACACGCCCAATAACAGCGGCGCCAAAACTGGGATGGTCTACATATGCGTCACCTGTCACCAGCACAAAGTCGGGGGTCTCTACTCCGAGTGCTTTAATTTCTTTTGGGGTTATGGGTAAAAATTTGCTCATTTTTCATCCTCTTTATTGCAAGTACAGTAGCACTTGCGGCTAAAACAAGCGAATATAGCAAGATGATGTGCGGTGTAATCGCTTGCCAACTATAAACAATACATTATACATTACATTAGCAAAAATCCTCGAAAGCATTCGCTCACGAGGATTTTTGTGGCACGCCCGAAGGGATTCGAACCCCTGACCTTTTGGTTCGTAGCCAAACACTC
>CAYJIK010000066.1:0-11063 GCA_964370205.1 uncultured Oscillospiraceae bacterium
CCCCCCTCATCAAGCCAAACACCCACACAAACTACCGAGCCATCGTCAACCCCCACCCCTATAAAAACGCCCACACCCACGCCGGCCGATATCCCCCTGCAGTACAGGGGTGAGGTGCTTGAAGAGGACATGTCGCTGTATGACAGCGGTGCGATACTGAACTGGAACGGTGTTTTTGTAAACAATTACACCGCCGCTACCGAGACCTCCGTCATGCAAAAACTGGACAATACGGCACCGCTTGTACTAGAGGACAGCACCGAACCGCAGGTGCTTATAGTACACACTCACGCAACCGAAGCGTATCTCCCGTTTGACGGAGAATACTACGACACACGGTATAACTGGCGCTCAACGGACAATACTAACAACGTCGTTGCAGTGGGGGCAGCACTTGCTGACACTCTGCGAAGCTACGGCATAAATGTTATACACGACACCACCCAACACGACTACCCCTCCTACGACGGCGCATACGCAAACAGCGAAGAAACGGTATCCGCCTATCTGAAGGAACACCCGACAATTCAAGTGGTGTTTGACGTCCACCGTGACGCCATTGAGCGAGATGGCGTAGTAGTCAAGCCTACTGCTCTGATAGACGGCGAAAAAGCCGCTCAGGTCATGATAATCGCCTGTGCGGATGACGGAAAGATGGACAATCCCGACTGGGAGGAAAACTTCCGTTTTGCAGCGGACATTACAGAGCAGATGCAAGAAGACTATCCGACACTTGCTAAACCGATATTCTTAGCATATCGTGACTACAACCAGCATCTGTCCACAGGCTCGCTTTTGTTAGAAGTTGGAGGACATGGCAATACACTTGAAGAAGCGGTCTACTCGGCGAAGCTCATTGGTGAGGCTGTTGGCAGACTTTTGACAGAATAAAGGAGATGACATTATGATACTGTCACGCAGGAACATAAGATTTTTCACAGCAGGGTTTTCGTTATGCCTTATATTGGCGCTCACATTTTTGGCGCTGGCGAGTATTGCACAGATTTGCATTGACATAGACATGCTGGGCGAGGACTTTCCACAAGCGCTAACACAGGAGTTTTCAAGCAGTATATCAGCTCTCGTCCCTACGCAGACAGCAGAGCGGATAACCAAAATATCCGAGGTATACAACGAGTGGCTTTCACCGATACAGTTTAGATACTTACATGTGATGGTAAAGAGTGGTATGGCGCTACTGGGTTTTCAAATGCAGACGTTGCCCATTCACAAGAACAGTTCCTCCACGCCCTAAACAAGACCCTCCATGTCTTAGCTGACAGTGGAGGGTCTTATGTTGTGGGGCGCACTAATTTGCTTGCGGTGCTATGCTTATTGTACGTCCTAACTCGGTGATCTGCATATCTGACATCCTATCAGGCATAAACGCTATGCCGACATACACCTCTAAATCCTTGTGATAGGTCAAAAGTCCGTCACTTGCAAAGTTTTCACCTGTAGTGGGGTTTTGATAGTTTATGGTCATCTTTTGTGTTTCACTGATGCCATCATCTATCAAATCAGAATGGGATGTCCACTGAAAAAGCTGTGACAGTCTAAGGTTTGGGTAGACATACAGGTGGTAGTCCTCGGCTGGGATTTCGTCACTATCAATATTGTACAATGCTTCGATATCGTAAGTGTTAAACCCGATATAGCCGATAAGCTCGTCGTCCGAATAGATGTAACTTGTCTGGTAGAACTCGCCTAGGGGGATATTTTCTTCACCTTGATGTGTATCCCTGAACTCCCAACCCGTGGGGAAATTCGCAGTGAACGAGAATGGCTCATGCTCGTTTATTTCGTCTATAATCGGCAGTCTGTCAGGGTTTGCGAGTGGGGACGTGAGGAACTGTATCTCTGTTCGGACAGTTTCGCCGTTTGTGTGAAAGCCACTATCCTCCGATTTGAATACCATCCAACCATCACCGACATCAAGCTCCACAGTGCTGTCGTCTATAATCTGATAGCGTAACCCCACAGTGTAGTTGATATTAGATTGATTGTTGACTGTGGGGCGCTGGTTTTCGTGGACAAGACTTGTGATTTCACCGTCATAATAGTCGTCTCGGTCTGTGATTTCACTACGTTCGTATGTCAGGATGTAGATTTTACCGTTTATCATAACCATGGGCGGTACTTCATAGTAAAGCGGCTCTTCGTACTCGGTATAATATACAGATACACCTTTGCCTCTGCTACCTTGATATACCCCTTCTTCGTTTAGATAAGATGGCCACACCTCCAGTTGCACATTAAAGCCGCCGCTCTCGGTCAAACCGTCTTTGTTGTAGAATATCTGTCCACTCCGGTAGGCATAGTCGTCATTACCAATAAGGTCGATGCGGTACTTGTCGGGGGTGGGGCTGAACAGTTCGGATATTTCGTCGATGGGGAGGTATTTGAGCGCTTCAAGGTACTGATACAGACTGTACACGGGTTGATATGGGGTCTGCGTTTCCACCGCTTCCATAACACTAAACTCGTCTTTATCTAAATCGGCTATAAGGTGGGACTTGTACGCCGACGTATTTCCTGTCATCCAAAAGGTCACCCACTCTTGTTTGTAGGTCGCTTCAGGATGGCTATGAAATTCAAAGTCGGGGGTTACGCTTATGTCTGTTAAATCACCAGCCATAACATACAGCTCGCTGATATCCCTACCAAAATGCTCCGCCACCCCCTCTGTAATCTCTAGCGGTGACAGTTCAGATAGCGCATGACTGCTCATCGGAGCGATGGTGGTTAAAGTGGGGATAATGTTAGGGTCGAAACTGTTAACTGAATAGTAAACGTTAATAGTTTTAAAAATATCACTCGTGTATGTTTGTAGCCCCTCATCATCAGATGATAAATATTGCGGCAAAACTCGTAAATGCACACTGTAGTTGGTGTTATCCGTCATGCCATCCTTTTCGTAGTATAGCCCCTCGAATTCATCTAAGTTTTCGCCTTTTCTACCAAGGCTGATACTGTACATATCCGGCGGAGTGTCGAAAAATTCGGATATCTCATCGACCGGTAGATACCTTAACGCTTCAAAATAATGCTCCAAGTTGTATAGCGGATCTTGCTGTCGCTCCCACGGTTCTAATTCATTCCGAGCCGCAATCTCACTTTCGTCCAGCCAAACCAGTGAGTGTGCAGAAGAATTCTCACCTATCTTAAAGCTGTTTGTGCCACTGTCAACTACAATTACAGGTTCGGAATTAAACTCAAAATTCGCCGTAACACTTACCGAATGGTTTTCAGGTGAGACATAAAGCTCGCTGACATCTCTATCCAAATGCTCCGCTATACTCTCAGTGAGTGCTGACGGCGATAGGTCGGCGAGCGTGACACCACTCGTAGGGGTGACGGTAGGCATGTTGTTATCAACCTGCACGCTGTAATACGCATCACCCTTGTCAGCAAACTCTATTTTAAACACATAGATATAGCTTGATTCATCATCTAAACTGACATCAATCCAGTTACCACCCTCAAAAGTCTTGCGGTAATCCTCTACACCGTCTTTATACCGCCATAGCTCGACAATACCGTAATCATCGTTCCAATCAATGTTGGCACTGTCGAAGTCTTTGTCGGTGTTGTCCAAACTAAAGACGATGTTTGCGTTTCTTGCACCTTTGTTTTCGTTATACGCAATGGGTGTGGGGTAGTCCATTTCGGCGGGGTGGACAGAGTCCGCTTCTGTAGAAACGCCGTTATGCGTCCACGAATACGTACCCAAATTCATCTCGACTACTCCATAGTCATAGTAGGCGTACAAGGTCGGCGGCCCTGAGAGGTCTTGCATACCGCCCATAAATCCAATTACCACCACCAAAACCACAGCCAATGCAGCTATACTAACCCAAATCATCGGCTTTCTATACTTCATCACGTTAACTACCCTGCCTTTCGTGTCCCCCTCGCCGAAAGCAAGAGGTGTGGCGGCGATTAGCTTTTTGCCTGTCGCAAACTTTAGGAGCGCCTCGGAGTAGTCCGCTCTTATGTCTTTGTCCATATGCTTCATCACGGTTTCGTCACAGGACATTTCCATGTCTTTCGCCGATACAACGTACGCAATCCAGGCTAGAGGGTTAAACCAGTGGAGGGCAAGAGCGATAAACCCAAGTATTCTTGTAATATGATCAAGCCTTTTGATATGTGTCCGCTCGTGGGTGATTATAAACGCTCGCTCTGTTTCGGACAGGTTTGACGGGAGGTAAATTTTGGGGGTTAGTAGCCCCATCACGAATGGCGAATCTATATGGTCTGCTATGTAGATATTCTCCTCAATCGGTGTGCAACCCACCAGCCTTCTTCTTAGCTTTATCAGCGAAACTATACTGTAGATGACCATTGCAGCGATACCGATTAGCCAAATTGTCGGATAGATAAGCTCAAATGGAGGTCTTTCAAGTGCGGTTACGACTGTCGTGCTGTTTGGTGCTTGTATTACTGTTGTGGTTTCGGGGAGTTTTGTGAATTCTGTCGGGAATGGGCGGAAGGTTTCAGTCGGCTGACCTGTGATGGTGAATATGCTGAAAAGATTTTCAAAGCTAAAGTTGCTGAGCAATCTAAACAGCACAATCGACCAGAGGGAATAAGAGTATATTTTGGGTGCTTTTTTAAGTGCCAACCTTGCGATAATCACAAACAGTATGATGTAGCTTGCGGTGACGCTCATGTTGCAAACTTCTAAAAATATACGCTCTATATTCATGACTTACCCTCCCTGTGCTTATCAATGAAGGCTTGAATTTCGTCTATTTCTTTATCGGACAGTTTCTTTTTCAGTGAAAAGGACGCCAAAAAGTTCGGCAGTGAGCCGCTGAAAGTGTCCTCCACAAAACGCTCGCTCTGCATTGCTGTGTATTCCGCTTTTGACACAAGCGATGTCACCTTTGATTTTTCGTTTTGAAATATGCCTTTTTGACACAGCTTTCTAAGTATCGTGTATGTAGTTGAGCGGTTCCAGCTGAGCGCTTTTTCCGCAAGTACTGTGAGTTCTCTTGAGGTGAGCGGCTCGTTTTCCCATATTATATCGGCAAACTGCATCTCAACTTCGCCAAGTTTGTATTCTATCATGGTGTGACCTCCTTCGGTTTACTGTCAGTAAACTATGTCTTTAGTTTATCATGAGTAAACAGGATTGTCAAGTGTAATTGTCTAAATTGCGAGGGTGGTGGGCTGTGGAATTTTCACCTTGTTCCATCGCCGGCCGGTAGCGTAAATAAGAACGTCCGGCCAGTGGCCGTGTCGGTGCTCAGCACCGACTAACAATCGTAGCTTCAGCCCAGATGGCTGAAGCTACGATTGTTTCTGCCCCTTGGGCAGACGGCCACTGGCCGGACGTTCTTATTTCCGCTACCTCCACCTCCGAGCGCCTTCCCAAAGCGTTTCGCCCCTTAGTTACCTTCAGGTAACTAAGGGGCGAATTATATAATAATATCATAATTATTCACAACAAATATAAAAAATACTATAGAAGTTAACAATTGTAACCTGTATATTAACAGTAGAAGCAAACCGCAACCATGATACGAGACACAGAAAGGCAGTGACTACAATGTTAAAGATATTAACGATAGCCATTTTATTAACGTCAATGATGCTTATGCAAGGTTGTACCATATTAGGCGGAGCCGTGGAAGACCACTCTGCCGAGGGAGATGGCGATTACTCATCTTTCTTCGGATGGGGTGACACCACCAAAGAGAAAACCGTAATCTACGAGGAAGAGGTGGACATTAACGCACTCATCGCCGAAAAGAACCTGTCCACCATCTACCTTGCAGGCGGTTGTTTTTGGGGCGTGGAGGAATACATGTCCAGAATAGGCGGTGTGTATGACGTGCTATCAGGGTACGCCAACGGCACTACCGAAAACCCCTCCTACGAGGAAGTCATATACGAGGATACAGGCCACGCAGAGACTGTCAGAGTGGTGTACGACCCTAATCAAGTCACACTGACAGAACTGCTGGACAGCTTCTTTAAGGTGGTAGACCCCACCACCCTCAACAGACAAGGCAACGACGTCGGCACACAGTACCGCTCAGGCATATATTACACGGACGAGAGCGATGTCACGGCAATAAACGACGTTATAAGTAGGCTAGATACCGATTACAACGCTAACATAGTGGTGGAGGTGCTCCCGCTTGACAACTTCTACGATGCTGAAGATTACCACCAAGACTATCTCATTAAAAACGAAAACGGCTACTGCCACATAGACCTGTCCATAGCTACAGCGGACAGCGTAATCGACCCCACCGACTACCCACTCCCCGACGCTGACACCATCAGAGAGATGCTCACACCTCTGCAGTACGAGGTCACCCAACTGAATGGCACGGAACGGTCATACACCAGCGAGTTAGACGCCTACTACGAAGTTGGTATATACGTAGATATCGTCACAGGCGAGCCTCTGTTCCTGTCCACCGACAAATATGACTCGGGCACAGGTTGGCCAAGCTTTACAAAGCCTATCACAGATGAGGTCATACTAGAGTTTGAGGAGGAAGGCTTGTGGTACAGTGGCACAGAGGTGAAAAGCCGAACAGGCCTAAGCCACCTCGGGCACGTATTTGAGGACGGCCCATCGGACAGAGGCGGTCTGCGCTACTGCATTAACGGAGCGGCGCTACGATTCATACCGTACAACTCCATGACAGTGGAGGGCTACGCCTACCTAAAACACCTTATCAGAGAAGATAGTTCTATTACCGTCAGATAGTAAAACCTATGAACTGACGATGCAAAAATCTAATAAGCATCATAACGACTGGTCAATCTAGCTAAAATCCCAGCGATTCATAGTCCCATTTTCCTTGTTACATTTCAGAAAGACAGGCGCATATCTGCCGGAGTCGAGACTTTAAGACTCTACACAGATAGTTGCCTGTCTTTTTTGTGCCATGTTAGGGCTTCAGAAAATACTGTTATAAGTTGTTGTTTTAAAATTGTTCACATACTCTTGATAATAAAGCAAAAATATGCTATAATCCGAGTTAGTGTTTCAAAACTTTTAAGTAAAGGAGCAACTATGACCGATATTTTAATGGTAGTAATCTCTTTTGTAGTGCTGTTTGCACTACTGCGGTTCAAGGTTATCTTTGGTATAGCCATGATAATCACCGCTACATTGCTTACACTCCTCACGGGCGGTGGTGTGACAGGTGTGTGGGATATGCTCTATACAACCGTGACCACCACATCAAACTTGGAAACTGTCGCCGCTGTTTTCACCATAGGAACAATGGGTGGACTGTGCGGGAAGTACGGCATACTGCAAAAGGTAGTTGATAACCTCGGGGCTGTCATACCGTCACGCAAAGCGCTTGCTATGCTTATTCCTGCTATGATAGGTATGATACCGATGCCGGGCGGTGCTGTTATGTCTGTGCCGTTTATTGACCAGCTAGGTACGCAGATGAAGCTGACTAACTCACGCAAGGCGGCTATAAACCTTGTGTTCCGCCATGCACCGATGCTTCTAATGCCCTACTCCACCTCTATGCTGATGATACCTGCACTGTTCCCTGAGTTTACAGTGTACACAATCATGCCACTGACAGCAATATTCGTTGTTGGTATGATGAGTATAGGATACCTATGCTTCCTGTTTAAACTGCCTGTGGAGAAAATTGAAGGTGATAAGCCCACCTTTAAAACAGTAGTAGATCTACTGCTATACTCCTCCCCACTGTACATATGTATCATCCTAAACGTGGGCTTTGGTATACCGATTTATCTGGGTGTCCTGCTTAGCTTGGTGGTTATCTTCTTCCTCGCCGGGACAGGTCAACCTGCCACTGTCACAGCCGGTGGCGGTGAGGCAAAGCCACTACCCGGTAAAAAGGATTACCCTAAGATGCTTATAAAATCGCTGAACTGGAATGTTTTGCTGACTGTTTTAGGAGTGTTCACCCTGCAGAGCTCCATCAGAGGGCTTGACGGTCTTATGCAGATATTCCAAACAGCCAGCGACAGCAGCCCCCTGACAGCGATTATCATCCTTGCCTGCGGAGGTTTCTTCTTCGCAGCAATCACAGGTATGAACCTAACCTCTCTCGGCATAGTGCTTCCGATAGTAGCGTCCATGACACTGACCTTCAACCAACAGCTTGTGTTTATCTATATCGTATTTATCACAGGCTACGTAGGCTACTACTTCTCACCGCTACATCTCTGCCAAGTATTCACCCTGAACTACCTCAAGACTACCACCGCAGAGGTTTACAGGGAATATAAGTACTACGCTGTTACTCTTATCGGTTTTTCGATAGTTTCAATATTTGCCCTGTATGCGCTTTTGGTAGGATTTTAAAGGTTGATATTTGAAAGTAAGAAAGCGGGTTTTATTCCGCTTTCTTTTTTGTACTATTTTTGTTTTTCACGTTTTTGCTGTTGCTCGTCAAAGATGCATTTCAACTTATTCGCTCCCTTCTTTGGAAATGGGTATTATCTACCTCATTATCAGGATGAGGTGAGACCTCGGGTCCGGAGGCAGCGGAAACAAGAACGTAGGGGCAGTGGCCATCTGCCCACGGGGCAGAAACGAAGGAGGTTCAGCCCCAAAAGGCTGAACCTCCTTCGTTAGTCGGCTCGCAAGCCGACATGGCCACTGCCCCTACGTTCTTATTTCCGCTGACGTCCATCTGTGGAGCAACATAAAAACTCCGCAAGCATCTTCCCACACAAAGCGGCACTCCACCACTATTGTCCACACCTATTTCTTTCCCCCGTTGCGTTATTCGATATTTTGTAGTATGCTATACAAAGAAAAAACCGTTGGAGGACTACTTCATATGCGAACAATACATGCAGATGAGATTAAACAGACAATAAAAAACCTCATTTCACAGGCAAGCTTTGTGATTTCACCCGATGTCACCGCCGCTGTTGCAAAGGCGTTAACAGTGGAGCGGTCGCCACTGGGGAGAGATGTGCTACGCTCCATACAGGAGAACAACCGCATAGCGTGCAGTGAACAGCTGGCTATCTGTCAGGACACCGGAATGGTGATAGTCTTTGCCGAGGTGGGTCAGGAACTGTACATTGACGGTAGCTTTGAAGGTGCAATAAACGACGGCACTCGTGAGGCGTATGACGAACTGTACCTGCGCAAGTCGATAGTGACCGACCCACTGTTCGATCGCAAAAACACAGGAGACAACACCCCTGCCATAATATACACCACCCTCACCACAGGCGACAAACTGTCACTGACAGTGGTGCTAAAAGGATTTGGCAGCGAGAACATGAGCAAAACCGCAATGCTTACACCGTCACAGGGGCGAGATGGCGTGTTTGATTTTGTACTGGAAACTGTCCGACAAGCAGGACCAAACCCATGTCCGCCAATTGTTGTGGGAGTGGGGATAGGTGGTAGCTTTGACAAGTCGGCGCAGCTTGCTAAACTGGCGACGGTTCGCTCTCTGGGAAGTGCACACGAGGACAGCCGTTATGCGGAGCTTGAGAGAGAACTGCTCACGGCGATAAACACGCTTGGTATAGGTCCTGCAGGCACTGGAGGACGCACCACCGCACTTGGCGTCAACATCCTCACCCACCCGACACACATAGCGTCACTGCCCGTAGCGGTGAACATCTGCTGTCACGCCACACGCCATGCACAAGCGGTGCTGTAACCTCACAGCGAACAGCCTCAAAGGATGACATCACAAACACAAGCCTTGAAAGGGGCGGGTGTCAACAACCACTCAAGAGGTACTGAAAGTCTGTCATCCGCAGATCCTTCTCAGGCTGCTGCTAAAGCAGCCTGTTTTCATCATCAAAGCAATAAATAAACACCCATCAGCATATGCCAACAGATGTTTATAACTTAATAGTATTACTTGCAATAAATTTTCGTTGCTTCATAGAAAAAGTTCATCATGCCTTTTTCCAATTTTTCATAGTAAGCAGTAAATCTCTCGTCCTGTGTAAAACCCTCTACCAATGCAAGATGGCTCTCTTTGGTATACATACCATCCGGCCAGGTCATGAGTAGCAGTTTTTCATGATTACTGCAAGCATTTTGCGCTTCTGCTGATGATGGATTGTTGGTTTTGAAGGCTGTTAATAAGCTGGTATCCAATATTGTTGTGGCTTTTTGTATGTCTTCATAGCTTGCTTTTTTCATCTTGTCAAAAGACTTACCTATAACCTCATCGCCATACTTTCCTCTTAGCTCATCACCATACTTTGATTCATTTTCAGCTATCCATTCTAAGCCTTTAAACTTTTCACTGTTTGACATTCGTGTACCTTCTTTCTGCGATTTTATTGTTTGGGTGACACTAAAAATCATTGTTTCAAGCAGAGTTTTCCTTTCAGTCAACATCTTCAGGTGCAATTCTAAAGCCTTTTCTTTGTCGAAATTATCTGACCCTATAAGCGCCCTTATTTCTTCAAGAGGCATACCCATTTCACGATAAAAAAGTATCATCTGCAGTTTATCCACTTCATTATCCGTGTAAACTCGGTAACCGTTGTCATCGACTTTGTTAGGTTTGAGCAGATCTATCTCATCATAGTACCTTAAAGTTCTAGCGGATACGCCCGATATTTTCGCTATTTCGCTTGTTCTATAACTCACTTTTATCACCTCTGTTTATTAAGATACACTATTACGAAGCGTTAATGTCAACCCTTTTATAAACTATTTTACCACGTTTTTATGACTGTTTCAATTTTCACTTCCATACCAGATATTCTCCTAGCTAATTCTCAATTTGCTGTAACCCATCCACACCCAAAGTCCTCAACCTTATCTGTCGTGACATTCTTCTCAAGGTAGATACCGAGTTGCTTTTATACCTTTTCGGTTCAGGGGTGGCTAGGGTGACCTATATTATCCGAATCGGCACAGAGTAGGCTTGGTTATTACTATCAAAATAGATTAAATCGATGCTTCAAAGAGATAATTAACCGCCTACTCGATGTCGTAGATTTTGCGGAGTGAAATTCAGTTCTCTGCAAGGAAAAGTGGTGCAGGCGTACTGTCCGTACTCCAAAACACTTTGACGCAGCAGGGGGCTGAATTTCGCTTTGCAAAACCG
>CAYJIK010000067.1:0-1636 GCA_964370205.1 uncultured Oscillospiraceae bacterium
CCTTCGTTATGCCTTGTCCTTTGTTTGTAAATAGATATTATATAACATTGTAAAAAAGAACCATTCGTCGGTAAAACCCAAAATCACAGTGATAAGTCTATGTTTCGGTATCTTCCTGCTTTCAACACAAACGTATAGATATTCATAAGTATATGTGAGCTTTCAGAGAAAAAGGACGGTAAGACAGAAAAAGCTAACTTTCAACGGTTTTCTTCTTCTGGAGATTTATGACTTGTCGGCATTGTGACATTCACTGTTTATAGACATAAACTGATAGTGATAAAAAGGGGCAGGATTTTTGATTATTTTAAAGATCTGTCCCCCACAAAACGGAGGTTTTCACAGATGAACGGTTTCACTGAACTCAGTCCTGTAATGCAAGGACTTCTAGCCACGATGTTTACATATTTTGTAACAGCGTTGGGCGCTTCTCTCGTATTCTTTGTGGATAATGTAAATCAAAAATTCTTGGACATGGCAATGGGCTTTGCGGCAGGAGTTATGATGGCGGCGTCCTATTGGTCACTGCTTGCGCCTGCCATAGATTTGTCCGAGGAACTCGGAGGAAACGCTTGGCTTACAGCGAGCGCAGGGTTTTTACTCGGGGGACTCTTTATCATTGCCACCGACATCCTTCTCCCCAAACTGAAGGTGATGAAAATTAAAGATTCCACTTTAAAGCGCTCAGTACTACTCACCACTGCCGTAACTCTTCACAACATACCCGAAGGGCTTGCGGTAGGTGTTGCGTTTGGTAGCGCCGCACTCGGTGTGCCGGGGGCGTCTGTATTGGGAGCGGTTATGCTGGCGGTCGGCATAGGGCTGCAAAACTTTCCCGAAGGCACTTGTGTTGCGCTGCCGCTTCGTCGTGACGGTTACTCACGCACACGATGCTTCTTGGTGGGGCAAGCGTCGGGAATGGTAGAGCCGATAGCCGGGGTTACAGGTGTACTGTTTGCTCTCACCATGCGTAGCGCATTGCCGATGGCGCTATCATTTTCAGCAGGGGCGATGATTGCCGTAGTCTGCTCGGAGCTTATCCCCGAGTCTTTTCATAATAACAAGGTCACCGCCGGGGTAGGTGTCCTAGCAGGGTTTGTGATTATGATGGTACTGGACGTAGCTCTGGGGTAGCATGATTTTTTGCTGACAAAGCGAGGCATATGCTCTAAAGCTAATCTGGCAAACGCCTGATAAAACCAAACACAGAACTGTTTAACACGAGGTTCTGAAATCCCCATTTTGATCAACCATTAGTTTAAAGGATATGGATGGGGCACTGCGAAATGGTTATGTTTAACTGCGCCACCCACACAGTTGTAAAAAGCCATCAGTTGCAGAGTAAGCCTGAATACTAAACACCTTTCAAGCACCTTAGCTTCCCATCAACGCAAAGCAATTGCGCCGTGACGCTTACCGGAAGGGGTATGTTACGTGCGACATGGTTAGAGTTGGAGTGGGCGCTCGGGTCTGTAGGTAGCGAAAATAAGAACGCCCGGGCAGTAGCCATCTGCCCAAGGGGCAGAAAGAAACAGCAGTTTTGCCCACAGGGCAAAACTGCTGTTTGTTGGTCGGCGCGCAAGCCGCCATGGCGACTGCCCGAGCGGTCGTATTTTGGCTGCCGGCCGGCGCTGGG
>CAYJIK010000067.1:1646-10707 GCA_964370205.1 uncultured Oscillospiraceae bacterium
GGCAGTAGCAATCTGCCCATGGGGCAGAAAGAAACGGTCGGTTTGCCCCCGAAAGGCAAACCTACGGTTTCTTAGTCGGCTCGCAAGCCGACATGGCTACTGCCCGGGCGTTCTTATTTTCGCTACCGTCCGGCGATGGCATAACACAAAAAATCCGCAAGGCATCACCACTTTTAACCACACCCTCTTTTGCCCATCTTGACAGCAGACCCATGAAGCGTTACAATAGTGGTATACAAAATATACTTACAATCTAAACAGCATATACGGTAGTTTAGAAACTTAAAAGGAGCATCTCATGTATAAACTCCCAAATTGCCCGATAGAAACCACACTTACAGTCATCAGTGACAAATGGAAGGTACTCATATTACGAGATCTTGCAAGCGGCACCAAGCGCTTTGGCGAACTAAAAAAGTCGATACCGGGCATCTCACAAAAGGTACTCACCGCCAACCTCCGCCAAATGGAGCAGAGCGGACTGGTAACACGCAAAGTGTACGCCGAAGTACCGCCAAAAGTCGAGTATTCGCTAACCGAGCTTGGTTTCAGCTTAAAACCTGTCCTAAACGCATTGGCTGTTTGGGGTATGCAATATATTGAAGAAATGAAGAAGAAAGCAGAATAATCCCCCTCTGCCCTCACCCCAATAAACACTACCAAACCCAGCACTCGCCCACTGAAAAGAACAAATCCACATAACCCTTCATTAATCCAGCTCAAATCGTATGAACCGTTCCGAGACAACACCTCACCGGCGGTTTTGGGACTATTATAAAAATTTAAAAAAAGACTTGTTTTTTCATAAAACATATGTTATTATACTTCAAGACGCTTTGGGAAATATGATTTCCACTGAGGCCAACCATGGAGAGATGGCTGAGCTGGTCTAAGGCGCACGACTGGAAATCGTGTGTGGGTTTATAGCCCACCGAGGGTTCGAATCCCTCTCTCTCCGCCATAAAACTCCTTGAATTGTAAATTCAAGGAGTTTTATTTTTAGCCGTTAGGAACTAATCAGAACACGTTTTTGATAAAGCCAAAAAGCCCTGTGCCTACGTTAACCCACCTTGCAATACGGTAAGTATTACTGCGATGTGCTTTCTTGCTACAGAACTTTTTGGCTTTATCAAAAATTCTACGAACCTTAAAACCTGAGTTTCAGTGGCAGGCAAGGCAGACGAACGAGTAATACTTTGTGTATTGCGAGCGAGGATAACAAAGCATAGCACTAAAACTCGGGCTTTAAGGCGTGTTCTGATTCTTCCTAACGGCTACCCGTAAGCAACTTCACAATATGCAAAATTCATAAAAAGCAAAAAGAGGAGAAACTTGAAAAGCAGTATTTTCAAACCACAGTTTTGTGTTTTTCGGTATCTCTTCATTTTTTGTAATACTATAAAACAAGATGATAAAACCGCACAAACGGCAGAAAGGAAGGTCATAACTATGTTAGAAGCTCATAAGGAGTTCATAAAAAGCACTATTGATAAACTATCAATAGACAAGCGAATAGTTGGCATACTAGCAGGAGGTTCGTTTATAACAGGTGAAATGGACGAGTTTTCAGACATCGATCTGGTAATCGTGTCCACCAATGATAGCTATAATAGGATTATGGCAGAGCGCTTTGACATAGTGCATTCGATGGGTAGTACCCTCTCTGTTTTCACAGGTGAACATGTCGGAGAACCACGACTCTTAATCAGTCTTTATGAACAGGATACACTTCACGTCGATTTCAAGTTTGTTAAGCTTGATGATGTTCACAAGCGTGTTGAAGACCCTGTTGTCTTGTGGCAACAAGATAGTTTAATTGATGAAGAAATGAAAAAAAGTAAAGCGCATTTTCCCACACCTGATGTACAGTGGATTGAAGACCGTTTTTGGGTTTGGGTACACTATGGAGCGCTCAAAATTGGTCGTGATGAGCTTTTTGAAACCATCGACTTCATATCATTTCTTAGGCAAAATGTTATCGGCTCGCTCATACTTATGAAATGCGGACATCTCCCGAGGGGCGTGCGAAGAATTGAGTTTGATGCACCTGAATATCTCGAAAGGCTAAAGCAGACAGTTGCAAGCCACGATAAGGATAGTTGTATACGAGCTATTGAAAAGATTGTGGAGCTGTATATTGAGCTCAGAGAGTACTTCAAAAATGAAGACTTTATTTATAGAACCAACGCACAGAAAGCTACACTAGCCTACTTTAACAGTGTAAAACACGCAAATCACAACTAATATTTTGCATATTTCAGCCAAGTTATGTGACAAAACCACTCCCCATTATGTCATTGAAACAGAACGCTTAAAATGTGAAAAACAGCACATTTATTTATCCATATATTTATGCTATAATATAGTCGTATTTATATATTGTTGGAGGAATAACAATGAGAAGATTATCAACTGTCTTTTTATCTGTTTTGATGATTATAACTCTGACTGCTTGCTCGCCTACCGAGTTAGAAAAGTCAGAAATCGTCATACCGCAACAACCAAATGAAACTGTTCAAACAACCGAGCAAAAAGATATCGACTATGACGATTACGTGCGCTTGGTCAATGAGTATTTTGACATTTACGGCGGTCTTGTGGTTGATAAAGCAAGTTCAGATGGCGAGAGAAGCACAGCAGGCTTTTGTTATGCGGAGCTTACCGATTTAAATAGCGACGGCGTGTTAGAGCTGGTATTAGTAGGCGTTAAAGATGATATGGGTAGCGTTAAAAACGGCGAAAGCGCCATCGACCTGTACTACGGTTATACAGGAGGATTGTCCGAACTCGTCAGCGTTTATACTCTGTCCGATAGTGGCGAAGCTTTGCTTATAGACGAGATGACTCTGTCTTCCCACGGTAACGGCGGAGTGCGTTTTGGCATAGAGTATGCAACATCAGAAAGCACATATATCCTAAACAGCATACGCAGTACCGATACAATTGCCGTATACTACGAATTGATCGACAGCAAATTGACCGAAGTTCTAAAATACGAAACAAAGTTTGATTATGACAACGGCACAGATACCACCACGCTAAACGGTCAGACTGTTGAAGAGGATGTAATCACTGAAAAATTGGCCACTTACGGCGAAGTTGTGATGCACCCGATTAGTTGGCTCACTGAGCAGGAACTGGAGCAACTAAAGCTACGTAACGAGGAAACTTTTGCGTTTTTAGAACAGTATGCACCGATAAATAGAGTATCCAATGACTACACAAGTCAGCCTAACATGGGCACAACCAACTACAGCCCTTACTCTAACCTTTTTAAAGCTTACGAGCTTGATTACAATAAAGATCATTTAGGGCCGACTGATTATCGAGTGGTTGGTATGTCAGTTACGCCGACATACCCAGACGACCCAAACAGCACCCTTGTAGACGCAGGCGGATTTTGCTATGCTAATTTGGTTGACCTAAATGATGACGGGGTCTTAGAGTTTGTGCTTATCGCTTATAATCAGCAGGAACAAAGCGACGAACAATACAATTCCGGCGTTGATAAAGTCTATCTCAACACACTTGATTATCCGAATATAATAAAGGTTTATACAATTGCAGCAGATAGTGGGTTAACGTTTTTAGGTAGCCTACCTGTATCCGAGTTTGAGCTTGACGGCTCAAATCATTATGGCATTGAGTATGTTACAAGTGGGGAAAAAACATATATAAGCCAAATCGAAACAACAGATATCGGTGACAGGAAAACACAGTATTACGAGCTTGTCGACGGTGTTTTCGGGGTTACCGCTGTATTTGAGGAGAACGCCGACGAAACTCACTATATAGACGGCAAAAAATATAATAGCGAAGCCTTCGAGGAAGAAAAGGCAAACTATGGTGTGAGCGAGCTTCATCTTATTCAAAATTTAGACCGGTCCAATTTAGCTAAACTAAAAAGCATAACCGACACTACAGTTAGCTTTCTGGAAGACTACCCACTCACCAATTTCGAGGCTCACACCGGCGCATACAACGACGGACAATTTTATTATCTGGAACACAACTTGGAAAACTATTATCCACCTATGACCACCATCAACGACTACTACAGAGCATTAACTCAGCAAGATTATGTCAAACTGGGTGAGATTTTAGAGTACCCCGAAGCGGTGGAAGCTACCCAAATCAGACACACTTCCAACGAGCACGCTTATGTCCCCGGGTACATCATATCGCAACTGCAAACCATAGAGGTTGCCGATGTCAAAAACACTGCCATGGCAACAGATATAGCTGATTTACTGGACGAAGTTATTGGGAAAAATGTGGTTTTACTATATGCGGCAGTAAACGAGGTGTTAGACCCACACAAAGCTAGGCTCGGACTGCAAGTTGCAGGCGATATTTATGACACCTACTTTATATTGGCAAGTGATAACCCGGATAGCTTTGACTGGAAGATTGAATATATACTAGACGATAAGTTTTACCCACAATAGAACAGCATCGAAATTGTCAGACCGTATCCAGCGTATTGATGATTGAAAACGCAGTTTATTTAAGTTGCGTTTTTAATTTTGTGTAGTATAATGTATATAGACTGTTTTATGCAAGGAGATTGCGATGCTTGAGTTTAAAATGACCGATGCTGAACTACAGAAAAAAATTGTCGAAACCGTAAAGCCACGGAAAAGTGACCGAATGTCATATCAAAACCTGAACCTGCTGTACGGGGTCTACGATGATGAAAATGATCTGTTTGTAACCCTTTGTTACTACCTGTCTGACGCTATAAGGCGAACCGGCGGGCCTGATGAGTACCGTTATGCTGTTGTTTCAAAAAATGAAAGTTTTGTATTTCCCACAGATGTTAGAGATTTACCCGGCACTAGGGTGAACGATATTTGGAGGGCGATCAGACTTTATGATAACTTTAAAGAAAGAATGGCATTTAAAAAGCAGATCGAAGCAAAGGAAGGCATATCTTTTTACGATTTAAATGACAGCCTCATTAATAATATTTTTGAGCAAACCTCCTGATAATTACACACTTTATCTTTCATTTAAAAGCCCGTTATAACCAATACCTACCCCCCCTCTTATAAGCAAAATCCGAACACCACACTCTTTTCAGAATGTGTTCGGGTTTATATTTTGTTTAAGGTGTGTTGACGCTACTATTAAAAGCGTTTAATTATTAGCCTTTTTCATAGTACATACGACTTTAGCAATAACGAAAATTAAAAAAGATAAAGAAAGTAACGCACCCACGAGAACCTCCTTTACGGTTTACGCAGACGTGAGTACAGGTTTTAGTTTGAAAATAATATTTTAAAGAGCAGTTTCAACCGTGCTTTTGTGCTCCTCTGCTCAACCTCAGTCTTTGTAAAATCAGAAACTATATGTGATAAAAACCACACAAAACCAGCAGAGAGGAATGAAAATCAAAATGACACAAGAAGAAAAACTCGGCTCAAAGAACATCCCCAAACTTATGCTGGAGCTTTCAATCCCTATGATTGTCGCCCAGTTTATTAACGTAATGTACAATCTGGTTGATAGGATGTACATCGGTAGAATTGAAGGTGTAGGAGCGTCTGCGCTTACAGGTTTGGGGCTATGTCTACCAATAATACAGATAATAGCGGCGTTTAGTGCGTTTGCAGGGGTGGGTGGCGCACCGCTTGCGGCTATAGAACTTGGGAAAGGTAACCGAGAGGGAGCTAAGAAGATCCTCGGCAACGCTATGGTTCTTATCTTCTTCTTTTCCGCAACGCTTACCACCCTGTTCCTACTGTTTCAAGAGCCACTGCTCTACCTATTCGGTGCAAGTGATGTCACACTCCCCTTTGCCACAGACTACCTATCCATCTACCTTATAGGTACAATATTTGTACAGATATCGCTCGGGCTTAACCCATACATCACATGTCAAGGGCAGTCAAGGGTGGCGATGTTATCAATAATCATAGGGGCGATCACCAACATAATTCTTGACCCCATATTTATATTCACGTTTAACATGGGCGTTGCCGGTGCGGCGCTTGCGACAATCATAAGTCAAGGGCTTAGTGCTATATGGATACTTCGCTTTTTGATGTCTGAGAAAAGCGCACTTAGGGTTACAAAAGATATCATTCGGTTTGACATGAGGATTGTACGCAGGATTTCGATGCTCGGTGTAGCGCCCTTTATAAACCAGTCCACCGAGAGTCTGACTGCTATAGCGTTCACCAGCACCTTACAGCGCTACGGCGGTGATGTGTATGTCGGTTCGCTGACTGTTTTGATGAGCATAATGCAGTTTGTCGTAATCCCGATAAGCGGCTTTACAAACGGTGTCCAGCCAATTATTAGCTACAACTACGGTGCGCAAAAGTATGACAGAGTGCGCAAGACCATCAAGTATATGCTGATAGTTTCCTGTACTGCGGCTGTTTTGAGCTGTACATTTGTTATGCTGAATCCCACCTTCTTTGCAGGCATGTTCACTACCGACCCCGAACTACTCGCACTTCTTGAGGAAGTAATGCCCATATTTATTGCCGGTATGGCGATATTCGGACTGCAAATGAGCGCACAGAGCACGTTTGTAGGGCTCGGGATGGCAAAGATTTCGCTGTTTGTCGGCTCGCTCAGAAAGCTGATACTTCTCATACCCATGATATACATTTTCGGTCACTTCTTTGGTGTTGATGGCGTGTACTTTGCTGAGCCAATCGCTGACTCACTATCTGCTACCACAGCAGGCATACTGCTACTGATTGTTTACAAGCGTGTGCTGAGTGTGAAGGATAAAGCAGATGTAAGCAAACTAAAAGAGGGAGAGAACGTTTAGGTGAGGGCTTTCTCAAAATTGAAATGCGCTCGGGATGAGGAAATCGAAAACAACACAGCTCGGGGGCAAGACTTATGCCCATGGGTCATTAACAAAAAGAGGTCAGCCCCATGGGCTGACCTCTTTTTGTTAATCGGCTCGCAAGCCGACACGGCCTACTGTCGAACCGTGCTGGTTTCGCTATCGTTCGGCGGTAGCTAGCGCATATCTACCTCCGTTCCTTTCAAATTGCTCGGTCAATCCTAAAACATCCATCGCCATTCCCGCCTCTCCCCTTCAAGCCAAACTGAGTTCATGACAACCTCTATCACTATCACTAAACGCAAAACTATCACCTAAAGCTTTGGTGAAATGATATTCTGTGGAGCTATAAACAAAAGGTCAGTAACGCAAAAATAGTGTAGCAACTCTCATCGCTACACTATTTTATTTATCTACGTAAAACTTCTGACATCACACGCCATTACGCTTATAATACGCCTTAGGCGGTGATAGAACCAATACTACTCAGGGTCGTTTGCCATTGCAGCCTTTAGTGCAGCTAGTTCGTCGTCAACGCTTGAGCTGCTTGCTGTGCTGTACTTGTCAGCTAGGGAAGCGGCATCGTCAACAGGTGCTGCGTCCAGCTCTGCAGCTGCGGTTGCTGTGTCCAGCATCTTGTTTACCTTGTCTTCCATTCTGCCTATTGCGCCCATCGTGGTGTTAAAGCTATCTGCCGAGCCGCCCAGCTGATTGATCTTCTTCTGTGTTTCAGCAACAGCCAGCTTAGCCTTAAGTTCATCACGGCGTGCGTCAAGTTTGGAGATGTCCTCTACAAGTTTGTCATGTAGCTGACGCATCTTTGTGGAGCTTGCGTGTGCAGCATCGTAAGTAGCCTGTAGGGAAGCGCCCTTAGCTTCAAGCTCCTGTTTTTTGGTCAGGAACACTTTAGCGTCGCCTTCGTTACCACTTCCAAGTGCCTTCTTAGCTAGGTCCATATACTTTGCAACTTCAGCATTGTTTTCATCCAGCATACGCTTTGCTCTGGTTTCTTCCGCCATAACACCTGCGGTTTCCTTCTTAACCTCAGCAAGGTCTTCCTGTGCCTGACGCAGATATTGATCTATCATCTTTTCAGGATCTTCTGCCTTGTCCAGTAGTGCATTGATGTTAGCGGATATTATTTCTCCAAATCTCGAAAATATTCCCATTATGTTTTCTCCTCTTTCAATTTTTATTTATGAACTATACTATGCTCAATTTTTAAGCCCGAGTTCAGGCTGTGCATTTGATATCTCGTGTTGCTCTGCTTCTGCGCAAAAAGTAAATCTACATCGTCACATACGAACACACGTTTAATTAACATCAAATTTTAGCTTCTATTTTTCTCATCCTTTTTATTTTGAAATAAACTCTAAGCAGCAATAGCAGTAGCTATTACGAGCATCGACAAGCTTCTTGCTTGCCGACGTTTATCATTTCACGACTTTATTATAATATAAACACACAAAAATGTAAATCGGTTAAGCGCAATATTTAACTATTTTTAATACACTTCACATATTTTTCACATTGGCGTACTATAGTAAAGTTTGTGCTACACTACTCTTTGAGTTTAGGATGACGATAGATCTTACCGAACTTAACAACGCCTTTAACAGCGAAAAGCATTTAACTATTTACTGTACATCTCCACCACTTTGCTTGCAAATCTTTCGCCGTATGTTACAAAGGTTGGTGTGTCCTTCTCCATGGTTTCTTTGAGAGTCACAGGACCCAAATGGATAACAGGTGCGCCGTAAGCTCCACCGCCTGAGTACACAAGCATACCCTTAACAAGCAGATGCTGCAGAATGCTCAGTATTGCAATGTCTGCACCGCCGTGGACATAGTTTGCAGTTGCGAATGCACCGCCCAGTTTGCCGGCAAGCTTAAACTCTCTCGCTTCGTCCAGCCACTTCTTTATCTGCCAGCAGGTGTTGGCAAGATATGTAGGTGTGCCGAGAATGACACCTTGTGAGTCGTTTACGAAATCCACATCAACATCGCCTTCGATGTCAAACGCACGTGCGTCAACACCGCCAACTTTGTTTATGCCGCTTAAAATTGCTTCCGCCATAGTCTTGGTGTTGCCGCTCTTGCTTACGTAAAGTATTGAAATCTTCATAGTGTCCAGTTCCTTTCAGCGTTTTATTTGCTTTATTATATCATATGTATCGGAGTTGTACAAGCGTTGTGACAAGGTAATATACTTTTAAGGAAAGGTTAAACCCTATTATTACCTCAATCACTCAA
>CAYJIK010000068.1:0-10676 GCA_964370205.1 uncultured Oscillospiraceae bacterium
TCGCTTGTGGGGTACTGGGAATATGGTTTGCGAGGGGCTTCTTACGAGAGTATAAGCAGTAGTTTATTCTTCCTAAACCCTATTTACAACGTTTTGCCACGTGCATGGAGAACCTTTTTGCGGGAGAGTCTTATAATAGGTGATATACGACCTCTAATAGTAGTTACAGGGGTACTCTGCTGGGTGGCACTCGGGCTAATGATAGACATACCAAATTACTTCTTGCGGCAACTGCGAAAGCCCGAGCGCTCAGTGTACGGAGTTTGTGGGGCATTTTTAAGCTTTGCTGTGCTGTTTGTCATCACCTTTTGGCTTGATTTTCACCTCTTTGCGCTTCTCCCACTGGTTCTGTTGTTTGTACTTGTGCCTGTTTCGGGGGCTTATCTGGCGTTTGACGTCGGCAAGTCCTCGCTGGCGCTACCGCTTAAACTGTCGATTGTACCGCTTACCGCTTTGATAACGTCGCTCAGCTTTACCGCCACAATTGCGATAGATCGTTCGATTGATTTTATGGGTTTCGGTGTCTATCGCTGGGATGGTACGTTTAGCTTTTATCCTGAGGATGGGTATCTGCTGCTGTATGTGGTGGTGTTGTCGACAGTGGGGGTGCTCTGTGGCGTTAACGGTAAGGAAATGCTCACAAAAGTACTGAACGTGGCAACACGCACCTTCACTTTTTGGTTTTTCTGCCTTGTAACAATAGAAGTGCTAACTACTGTTGTTGATATAGGTCATCACATGACCTCATTCTTGTGGCCCTTTTGGTATGACGAAGCAAGACGCTTTATTCGCCTGACAGCGTCCTCCGAGTTTGCTTTCAATATGATGTATATAGCGTTTGTCACTGTCTGCGGTGCTGTTATAGACGCTTTGCGGTTGTTGGTAAAGCATATTAAAGAGGGGTAGACACTGGGAATAATCACCCTAAACAGTAAAGACGAAAGGAGCATTGACATGAACAACACACCTGAAAACATTCTACAAGAAAACAAAGAAACAACTGTAATAGGTAGCCCTTTCGAGAAGAGCTTCTATCGCTCTACACCTGTCCGTTTATATCTGCTAATGCTTTGGATATATATGTTTTACTTCTGGGCTATTGCTATGCTTGCGGGCTTTCAGAGGATGGACTATATTCCTAACGCTATTATAGCGGTGTGGTTTATCATGCCTATACCTGCGATTATCACCTCTTACCATATCGGCAAGCGTATCACCACCCATAGCAGTAAATGGCTGACTATACCTTTCGTTTATATAGTTACCACCGTCTCCACGTTGCTGACCTGTGGAGTGGGGGAGTTGCTGTTTAAATACAACAATATCCGGCCCAGTTGGATTATAATCTATTTTTTTATATTGCCGATACCGTGCGCTGTCTTCTCATTTGTCGGGCTTTTGAATGGCGTTATTAAGGCAGGCGGTTTGACAGGTATGGTGGGGTGGCTAAGGTATGCGGTGGGTAAGTTTACATTTTGGTTTGCGCTATTGTCGGTGTGGTCAACTATTGATTTTTTGATATTCGGGGATGGTGCTATACTCAGTGTTGTAATGAGAGAGCTTAACCCTGTGGTGGCGGCACTGCCACGAGAGGTCTTTAATGTTTTCTACGATAGCTTTAGAGTGTGGGGAATACGGCCGCTGCTTGAGCTTGGGGTGTTCGCCTGCTTTGTACTCCTCGGGCTACTTATTGACATACCGCTCTATTTTGTGCGACTACTACGAAAGCCGGAGCGGTCAAAGTATAGACAGTGGGGGATGTTCGCCTGCTTTTCGCTATTGTACATTGCTCTCTTTTGGGTGGGTATGCCGTCTATTGTGTTCATGGGCGTGCTGACTGTCGCCATACCTGTTTGCGCCGGGTATCTGTCCTTTGAGGTTGGGAAAAGTGGAACAAATGTACTGCTACGCCTTTTGATAGTACCGCTGACAGTTGCGGTCACGCTACTTTGTTACAGCGCCACAATTCTTATCAACCTTGCCGCTTGGTGGGCGTATCATGACCCGACATGGGATAGTTGGCTTATCTATTACACCGATAATTTACTGTTACTCTTACCTGTGGTTGTTATGTCGACAGTGGGTGTGTTCTGTGGCATCGGCGGTAAAGAAGCGTTCCTCGGGACATTGACGAAAACTATCCGCACTGTTACGTTTTGGTTTGTGGCTTTGACGGTGATAGAGCTTGCGATAGCCACGCTTAACCTGCAAGAGGTCAGCTATGTGACCACCTCACTAAACCCCCTCTACCGCATACTGCTGTCGTATGAGGTGAATAGTGTGTTGCTGTACGCCGTGCATATTGCGACAATGACTGTTTGTGGTATAATTATAGATAACATCGTGGCGGCTATTGGGCGAAAAATAGATAGCGCCACGAGCCAATAACCCTCATTGTAGGGGCTGATGCCCTCATCAGCCCGAACCCTCCACTGTATACAGTCCCACCCATTAAACCTAAAACGAAAGGAAAACCACCATGACAATCAAAGAAATCTACGAGAAGTTCGACAGCATCGGTTGCCTTAGTTTCACCACTGTAAACGAGCAAGGAGACCCTGAATCACGCATTGCGCACCTGAGAGCGTATGACGATGACGGTATCTACTTCATGACGATGTTTACAAAGGACTTCTACCGCCATATGAAAAGTAACGGTAAACTGTCCCTTTGCGGTCTGAACGCCAAGACACAGGTGGAGCATGACGAAAACGGCTTACCGATATTCGAGGGCGGTTACGCCATGCGTATGACAGGAAACGTGAAAGAGGTGTCTATAGACGATATAAAAGCGAAGCAGAATCCCATATTTGACCTTTGCATTAAAGACCATGAGAAGTACCCTGCTATGGTGGTGTTTTGCATTACAGACGGTTATGGCGACGTGTTCGACTACGATTTTGAGATGATAAGCCGTGAAAACAAGCTCAGGCGTGAGTATTTCTCCTACGGTGGCGCTATGGTGAAGTATAAAGGTCTGACCATAGACATGGAAAAGTGCATCTCCTGTGGACTATGTAAGGAGAAATGCTCCTTCCTCGCCATCAAGGTGGACGGCGGTAGCTATTCAGTGGACAAGTACCGCTGTGACGAGTGCGGGGATTGTTTGTTGAGCTGTCCTGTTGGGGCGGTTTTGCGTAGGGGGGAGTAGGGCGACCGAGACTATCCGCCATGAGGAAAGTTGTAGGGCAAGGGCTTTGTCCTCGCCACAGATTCGGCATAAATTATGGTGTACAGGAGGAGCAGTGATGAATAATGCAGTTGGCGGAGGAGAACAGCGGAACAGTCAAGACTGTTCCATACGTTTGATGTATTATGTTGCGCTGTTTATGTTTTTGCTGATGCTCACGATGGTGGTGACTGTCGTTGGGGTCGGGGGTGATACTCTCACCGACGAGGAGCTGTACTATCAGACGGAGGCGGAGAAGGAGCGTATTTACGCCACTGTCCACCCTGATGTTTATCGCTACTACAAGGTGTTTCAGCAGTACCCGTGGGTGCCGAGATATCATGACGGTAGTGGGTTTGACGAGGACGAGGTCGCAGGGGCGGTGGCGACAATGGTAGAGTTTACAGAGGAAAACAGCTACAGTGTCACCCCTGAAGTGTTTGACCAAGCAACACAAAAATACTTCGGTATGACACTACATGATTATAACACCGAGTACACAAGGCTGACAAAGGGCGGTGCTATAACGTCAGGCTTCAGCTTGAGCACTAGGTGGGACGGAATGCTAAAGGATATCACACACAACCACGACGGCAGCATAACCGCCACTGTTTACGCTGTTCCGTATGGCGTTTACGGCAGAGGTCTAGGCTCGACGGCAGGGGATATAGAGCTGTTTCTGAACCACACGGTAGATCTATTCGGCTACGGCAATCTGCCCGACAGTTTCGGCGAAGTAACGCTAAAAGAGGTGACCTTTTTTGAGCGATTTGACGAAAACGGTGACTTCTACCTAGAGTTTGTGTCGGCAAAAGATCTTGATACAACTACAACATCATATACACTATACAGCGGTAAACCGCTACACTTAAACGGCGTATCGGTGGAGTTTAGCGACGAGTACCGCCTTGCTGTAAAGCTTTTTTACGACATGCAGTCAGAACTGCGAGCGGTAGTAGATGAAGTGGTAGCGAAGTTGTCCGCAGGCCTACCGAGGGACATCAGACGAGCGCTGTCTGACGTGGACAGTGCGGAAGGTGTGTGTATTTGGTGGCGAGCAGGGTGCAGCGAGGACGGTGTTATTCACCGCAGAGGGGCGGTGGCTGTCGCTGTGGAGGTTGGTGACGGTTATGCGCTTGAGATTGAGCCAATAGTCAAGGACGGTGTGCTTACCGCTTCTGATATAGAGATAGTCGACCTTAAAGCCGACGGTTACGGAAGCTTTGAGCGTTGGTTGTTGGGTCGTGGGTATGATGGGGTTTTGGAATGAAAATAAGGGACATGGCAAAAGCCATGTCCCTCTTTGTAATTTAGTATGATATCTACCCCTGAAACAGCCAGCTCTCCTCCGTCTCGAACTTCTGGGGGCGGACTAGGAGACTGTTTATCGCACCTCGTAGGGTGTTTTTGCCTGTCAGGAAGCTGTGTATGGCGGTGGTTATTGGCATATCGACGCTGTACTTTTGGGCTAGGTCGTAGGCGCACATGGTGGCGTTTATCCCCTCGACAACCATCCCCACCTCGGCGACAGCTTCGTCCACGCTCTTACCCTGTCCCATCAGAAGACCTGCCTTGCGGTTTCGTGAATGGACACTGGTACAGGTGACGATAAGGTCGCCGACACCGGACAGCCCTGAGAAGGTCAGAGGCGACGCTCCCATTGCTACGCCGAGACGAATTATCTCGGTGAGCCCTCTTGTCATCAGGCCTGCTTTGGCGTTGTCTCCTGCTTTCATGCCGTCAATAACACCGGCGGCGAATGCTATAATGTTCTTAAGCGCTCCACCCAGCTCCACGCCGACAATGTCCTTTGACGTGTATATGCGTAGCGTGCTACCTTCTGAGAGTGCTTGAATCTGCTGTGCCGCTTCAATGTCAGCACTTGCCGCTACCACTGCGGTAGGTACGCCGAGAGCTATTTCTTCAGCGTGAGAAGGGCCTGAAATCGCAACAATCGGGACATTCGGGTTTTCTTCAGCTACAACCTCGCTCATGCGCAGTAGCGACGACTGCTCCAGTCCCTTTGCACCGCAGACTAGCACAGCGCCGTCCTTTAGCTTTCCTGCGCAGAGTTTCGCTGTCTCACGCACCCCGACAGTCGGGACGAGTATAAACACGCGGTCACATTCGCCGAGCTTTTCGGTGCCCTCAACAACGTTTACGCTGTCGGGGAACGGTACGCCTTTTAGGTAGCGTTTGTTTTCACGCTCGGTGGCTAGAGTGCGTTGCAGTTCAGTATTTCGTCCCCATAGGTAGACCTCGTGCCCTGCTTTTCCAAACAGCACAGCCATAGCTGTACCGAAACTGCCCGAGCCGAGTATAAATATCTTAGCGATAGTGACCACCCTTTCTGTGTCGATTTTATGATAGTACACAGCCGTCAACCGATAAGCTGACGGCTTGTTATTTGCGAGGGTCGCAATTCGAGTTGTTTAACATTCTAACTGTTGCTTTTATAAAATAACGGATTAGGGCTACCCTGTATCCTTACTGCTTAGGTTTCTTTAAGTATATCATATTCTCGGTGCGGTTTAGTAGTCGTTTTATGTTGGCACGGTGAGAAAAAACCAAAACACAGCTTATTACGGCGGCAAGTAGCACCTCGGTGAGGTCAAACGCTCCCTCTGCGGCATGGACAAGCCCCATTATTACAGGGAAACACGCTGCACCCATCACAGACGCAAGGGACACAAACCCCGAAAGCGGTGCTATGGGTATGAAGATAAACGCCACTATCGCAAAGGCGATGGGGTCAAGGGCGCAGAGCAGCCCCAGACCTGTGGCGATGCCTTTACCGCCCTTAAAGCCGAACAGTGCGGGGTAGATATGCCCCAGTACCACCGCAAAACCGCCTACGTATTCAGTATACGGCACCGAGAAATACTCGGACGCCCACCGTGAGAGCAGTATGGCGACGACGCCTTTTAGCATGTCCCCGACAAACGTGAGGGCGGCGGCGGACTTGCCGTAGGTGCGCAGGACATTTGTAGAGCCGGCATTTTTACTGCCGTGGCTTCTTATATCGTCTTTTTTAATGAATTTCGAATAGAGTATAGCAAAGTTGACATTTCCTATAAGGTAGCAGACCGCAAAAGCTGCGGCGTAGACTGCGTAGCTCATATCAATAGTCATTCCTTTCTGCAAGTTTTGAGGCTGTGCCGAAGAGCGCAAAACCACGGTTGTAACTGTAGTTGTAACTGTAGTTGTAACTGCGGTTGTAACTGCGGTACCGAAATACTATTTTCAAGCTACTCGCCCCTTCCACGCTCTCTGATAATCCAGCGCACAGGAGTGCCGTCCAGCGTGAACATCTCACGCAGTTGGTTTTCAAGGTAACGCTGATAGGAAAAGTGCATAAGTTCTGCGCTGTTTACAAACGCTACAAATGTCGGCGGTTTTATCGACGGCTGTGTGATGTAGTAGATTTTGAGGCGCTTGCCCTTGTCTGTCGGTGGGTTTACTCGAGCAGTCGCAAACGCTAACAGGTGGTTTAGCTGACCTGTCGGTATACGAGTGCGGTTCTTTTCGTTTACATAGACGATAAGCTCAAACAGCTTGTCAAGGCGCTGACCTGTCACCGACGATATAAACACAACCGGTGCATACGCCATAAAGGGCAGTTCTTCTCTGATGCTTTCTTCAAAACGGTAGACGCTCTTGTCGTCCTTCTCTATAGCGTCCCACTTGTTAACGGCGATAACACAACCCTTGCCCTGATCGTTGGCGTAACCTGCAACCTTAGAGTCTTGGTCGGTGATACCCACAGTTGCGTCTATCATAATAACGCAGACATCGGAGCGGTCTACCGCCATATAAGAGCGGATAACGCTGTATCGCTCGACAGCCTCGGTCACCTTCGACTTTTTGCGGATACCTGCCGTGTCAATAAACGTGAATTTGCCGTGACTGTTCTCAAAGTCACTGTCCGCCGCATCACGTGTAGTACCTGCGACAGGGGACACTATCATCCTCTGCTCGCCTGTAATCTTATTTACAAGGGAACTTTTACCGACGTTCGGCTTGCCTATAATAGCAACCTTTATACGCTCCTCGTCCTCTTCGCCCTGCGGCACCTCTTTGAGGTACTTGTACATTTCGTCTAAGAGGTCACCTGTGCCGTGACCGTGAAGCGCCGACACAGGGAAGGGGTCACCCAGTCCCAGACTGTAGAAGTCATACAGTTCGGTGGGTGGCTCGCCCAGAGTGTCAACACGGTTTACACATAGTATGACAGGTTTACGGCTCTTGAGTAGTTGAGTGGCTATGTCTAGGTCGTTGGCGGTTGCGCCTGCACGTATGTCGGTGACAAGCACAATAACGTCAGCGTTATCAATAGCCATCTGCGCCTGCTCACGCATAAGCGGCAGAAATTCCTCGCCCGAATATGGGTCGATACCGCCGGTATCCACCATCATAAAATCTATACCACGCCAGTCACATTCGGAGTATACTCTGTCCCTCGTGACCCCGGGCGTGTCCTCCACTATCGAGAGTTTTCGACCTATCAGTCTATTAAAAAGCGTGGATTTACCCACGTTAGGTCGCCCGACAACGGCTACAACAGGTTTAGACATATTAATAATCATTCCTTTCTATCGTAAGTGAGTTTCCGAAAACGAACAGCTTTGACGTAGACGAAGTTTTACACGTTTGGGTTATACAGTTAGGGTATTCGTTTTAGGAAGCTCACTTAAGTGCGGTTTGGACAAAGTTACAGCACGGTTAAATGCGTGCGGTTAGTTCGGTGTTAACGAGGATATCAAGGAGGCTTGGTATAGCTATTGTGTGAGGTGGCTTGCCATGTCCACAGAGGGGGACAACTGTTACGGTAATTTTCCCACTACTCAACATTTACTTTTACTCAAACAGTTCCTCCACCAATGCATAACCGTCCACCTGAACGGTATGTACTGCCACGCCCAGAGCGTTCGAGATTTCCTCTACGGTCATATCGTCAAGTGTCAAGTCCTTCTCTGCTCGTAGGACAGTTTCCGCAAGTAGTAGCTTCTCACCCAATATACAACCTTCAAGCCCACTTACAATGTCGCTACCTGTCAACAGTCCTGTGACAGTCACATGTCCTCCGAAGAAGTGGTTCTTTAGCTTGTACACGTTCACTGTGAGGTTACTATCCTTCTGCATCGCCATGTCGCAGAGTTTCTTGATGAATGGATAGGCTATCTCACCTGTCCCCACCGAGATAGTCCGCTTTCTGTCTACAGGTTCCACATCCTCAAGAGCGGCGGTGAACTCGTCGCACAGTAACGCCGTCATGCCAACACCGTTTTCAAGCTGTAGCAGGTCGCCGAAGTAGGAAAGCTCTGGAATAGGACGCTCTGCGGTGATGAAAAACTCGTCCGAAGGGTAGATGTTTCGGGCAGACCCTGTGGCGTTTTGACGCTCTATTGTGTCGATGACAGCCCCTGCACTCTCCTTGTTAAACGGTGTCAGCGGATATAGCCCCTCCCTGTGCGCAGTCAAGCCGACGGGGACACACGCTATACTCTGTATAGATGGGATCTTTGCAAGGTCACGGAACGTGTTTGCAAGTTCATCGCCGTCGTTCAAGTTTGGGCAGAGTACAAGTTGTGCGTTTATCGCAATGCCTGCTTCGCCCAGTCTAAAGAGCCGAGAAAGCGCAGTGCCGGACGTGCGGTTGCCCATCAGTTCCACACGAAGCTCGGGATTTGTGGTGTGGACAGAAATGTTTACAGGGGATAGTTTCATAGCGATAATGCGCTCAATCTCCCTGTCTGTAGTGTTTGTCAGCGTGATGTAATTGCCAAACAAAAAGCCCAGACGATCGTCGTCATCTTTAAAGTAAATAGGCTCACGCATACCGGGTGGGTTTTGGTCAACAAAGCAGAACACGCACTTATTCTTACAGAATTTCTGATTGTCCATCAGATACGTCTCAAACTCCAGTCCTATGTCGTCGTACTCCGGCTTTTTTATGCTGACAGTCCGAACTTGTGACAGCGCATCAGACAGCACCAGCTCTACCGTCGTCTCACTCAGATAAAAGCGGTAGTCGAGGACATCTATTATATCGTTTCCGTTTATGGATATAAGCGTGTCCGCAGGAGTTATCCCATGCTTTTTCGCTAAAGAACCGCTTACTACTTCTTTGATTTTTACAGGCATGGTACTTTCTCCCTCCTCGAAAAACCTCAAAAAGAGGTTAGGAAAAGTGCAAGGCATCTACCGCACACCAATCACTAACCCCTTTTTACGTTATAGTTGACAGTGTGACTTTGTCACACTCACTATTCTGTTCGGCGTAGCTTATCAAAAAACATTTTGATAAGCTTGTCCTGCACAGCAGGGGTTATCTGAATGGGGGACAAACCCTGACGGTTTTCCCCCAAACCCCCATTCCCTCCGAAAAGTCAAGATAACTCTGCTTTTTCGGGTTTTGTTGGCAGTTTGCGCCGTGAACTTTTTGTTCGGCGTAGCTCGTTTTGTCGGGGAGTCAATCCGCCGAACACAGACGAAGTCTAGGCCTCGATGGCAATAATCTCTTTGCCCTTGTAGTATCCACACTCGGGGCATACTCTGTGGGGAACTTTAAGCTCTCCGCAATGTGTACACTTAGAGAATGTGGGAGCGCTCAACTTCCAAACGCTGGAACGTCTCTTATCTCTGCGTGCGCGGGAAACTCTTTTCTTTGGTACAGCCATACAGGCACCTCCTCGTCTAAAAATATCATCTATTAAAAATCGCTTTTGCCTATTTAGGGTGTGGCTCGTGAATAAACTCGAGCAACCCCCGCAAGATTACAGCAACTTTCTTAGCACGTCAAACCTTGGGTCGCCTACCTTCTTTTCGCACTTGCATACTTCGGTAGATAGACGCACTCCGCAACCGTCGCAAAGTCCTTTACAGTTCTCGCTGCAAAGCACAAAGCCGGGCAACCCTAAGTATACATCATTTCGTACTATTAAGTCAAGGTCTAAACTATCATTTTCTATAAGAATATATCCTTCCACATCCTCCGACTCCAATGTACGCACCAGAGTATGCTCGGGGGATAGCTTAAGGTTTACCTTAGTGGGGGCAAGGCAGCGTCCGCAGGTGAGTTTTAG
Source organism: uncultured Oscillospiraceae bacterium (assembly GCA_964370205.1). Classification (GTDB taxonomy): domain Bacteria; phylum Bacillota; class Clostridia; order Oscillospirales; family Ruminococcaceae; genus DAMCAP01. The sequence continues at coordinate 10,255 of CAYJIK010000068.1, forward strand.
CTCCTCGCTGACAGCGTAGGAAAGCGTGACCACCGATGCCCTGCTTGCAATCTGCCCTTTCACCTTTACAGGTGCTGTAAACACCTGCTCACCGTACAGCGTCACATCTGTCAAGTCTACTTCGGTGTCTATGCCTATTAACAACGTGCGTGCGTGAAATATCTCGGTGAGTTTAATGTGCATTAAATGTTCAGCCCCTCAGCCTTTCGGTATGCTTTTGTTTTTACAATAAATCAAGACACGAAAAGTGCGCTGTCACACACCTCCGTATCGTAGCCCAGTAATTATAACCTGTAATAGTCGAGTTGTCAACCTTAAAAGTCGCAGAGTAGGTATTTTACGTTGGGTGGATGATGTGAAAGTGCTTGGCAAGGTGTTTTGCACCCCGAAGGATAGTGCCGCTTGTACAGCCTACCACCCGA
>CAYJIK010000069.1:0-1205 GCA_964370205.1 uncultured Oscillospiraceae bacterium
ATAAACCACAACGGTGCGCTCCTCCATCATGGGGGTTGTCCATCCGACGATGATGTTGTCTTCTGTACCGCCTGTGATAGAGGTGAACTCTACGAAGTCAATGTCGCTGTGTGGTCCTGATACCTCGTAGGCACTTCTCCACCCGCCCTCGCTTTCCTGCACAAGTATGCTAAGCCACGTCGAGCTTTGCCCTGAAACGGTGCGGTCGTAGAAGGTTAGTGCTTCTTCTGTGCCGTCACGGTCTATATCGTACAGTATGAAAGCGGAGAGGTACTCACCGCTGCGAGGGTATTTCAGCTGTATATCGTCACTTCCCACCGCCATCTCAAGCGCTGTGTATAATTCCTCCTGTTCCGCAGTAAGCGGAGGTGGGGACAGAAGTTCGCTAACATTGAGAATAGTGGAACAGCCCGAAAGTAGACATATCAACATAAGCGGTAAAGCCGCTCTAAAAAATCTACGCATATGTGTGACCGTGCCTCCCTATAACTTCCCATTAAAGCAGTTTGCCGATAAAAAAGCCGTAGTCAGCAAACCGTTCTAATAATTATACCATTCTATGCGCTTACAGGCAATAGTCAAACGGAAAAAAGAGGTAGGGGGTGGCACTGGTCGTCATTCTGTTCGTGTCGACCGACGCACAGGGTGACCTTACAGGGAAATGCCCAGCCCTAAGTTTGGTATCGACATATTGCTATCTGTCTGCTTTCGCCTGTGGGTGCCTGCCCATACTTTTGGGGGAAAGGTGGAGATTAGATGTTTGAGCGTTCTTTTTTTTAAAGGTGTGAGTGAAGTTCTCGCTGTTTCGACAGGCGGAGCGTCTTCCGAAAAGTAGGGGCGTTATCGCTAATTGTGATAAAACCGCCGTGAGAGCGTATAAACACAATCACTGCATAAAAGCGCAGACTGATATTATTGGTTCAGGGTTACACCCAAAACAATAAAGGAGTGATTGCGTGCCGGAAAACTGTAAAGCAGGCGATGTTACATCAGACGAGGTTGACGGAACATTCCAAAAAGACGGAGGTGACTATGGAGTGTGAAAATTGCCGTGTGGCAATGCGGATCAACGACGTTTACTACCTCATGGTAGAGGATGACTACGCTGAACCGAGGGATATGTTGCTCTCTGTGCGTAGGCTTACCTGCCCAAAGTGTGGTTTGGAGTGTCGTGTGGAAAGCCCTCTTACTCCGTTTGAGAGGGT
>CAYJIK010000069.1:1305-2841 GCA_964370205.1 uncultured Oscillospiraceae bacterium
CACAAAAATCACCCAAAACAAGCAGAAAGGTATGGTAAATATTATGCAAAGGAATGAAGCGATAGCACGTCCGTCTGCCGACCCATTGCCTGACCAGGCGACAAACAGCGTGGACAGCGACACAAAGCGCCTCACCGACGGTTGGATGGAACTGCTTACACTGTTCCCCGATATCACAAACCCTGCCGAACAGCTGAGTAGCAAGAGTTGGGAGCTTATTGCGGCAGGCGCATCGCCCTGTGCGGCGTATGCGGTGGAGCTAAAAGAGTGGTACGAGGGACAGCTGGGGCTGCTGCGTGACGAGATGGCGACTGTCGAGCTAAATAGCTTAAACAGGCAAAAGTCACCCGGTAGTGCTCTGTCCGGCGCACCCACAGAGAGCGCAGATCCATTTTTAGAAGGCTTCACCGAGTACTCGGGAGGCAAAAACAGACGTTAGGTCACAACAAAAAACGAAAGGAAGTATATAGTATGGCTATAAATCTAGCAACGAAGTATTCAGACAAAATAGCGTCCTCCTTTTCAATCCACTCGGTGGTGGAGGGGAGAGTGTCCACCATGTTCGACTTTACAGGAGTCAAGGGCTTGAAGGTTTACACCCCCGTGACTGTCCCGATGAGCGACTATGTGCGTAGTGGTCAAAACCGCTACGGCTCACCGTCCGAGATGCAGGACACAGTGCAGGAGCTTGTCATGACAAAGGACAGAGGCTTCTCGCTCATCATCGACAAGGGGAACAACGAGGAGCAGATGCTCAGTAAGTCGGCAGGTCAGATGCTTTCCCTACAGATAGCGGAGCGTGTAGTGCCGGAAGTGGACAAGTATGCGCTTGACGTGTTTGTTAATCAGGCAGGCAAAGTAGCGTCCATCGCCGCCACTCCCACCGCTGACAATATCATTAGCGAAATCGGTAAAGCGGCATCGTTTTTGGATGATAACTATGTACCGCTTGATGGTCGAGTTGCGGTTGTCCCTACCGAGGTTTACAACCTCATCAGAACCGCCCCCGAGTATGTCGGAGTGGAGGCGCTTGGTGAAAAGGCGCTAGCAAAGGGCAGTGTGGGTGAAATCTTCGGCATGGAACTTGTGAAAGCGCCAAAGAGCTACCTACCTGACGACTGCTACATGGTGGTGTGGCATAAGAGCAGTGTTCTTTCTCCTAACAAGATAAAGGACGCTAAACTGCATACCGATCCACCCGGCATCTCCGGCGCACTTATCGAGGGGCGCTGGCTGTATGACGCTTTCGTGCTGGGCGCACGCTCCGGTGGCGTTTACTCGCTGGTGCTGTCCTCTAAGAAGCAGGCGACACCGACGTTTAGCGGTACAACCACCATCACGATAACGTCCAGCGGTGCAAGCGAGATTAAGTACACCGTCGACGGCACCGACCCCAGATACAGCCCGACAGCGGTTACCTACGGAAGTGGCATAACAGCGTCAACTCTACCGTCAGGCTATACCCTGAAGGCTGTAGCATATTCGGGCAGCAAGTACCCGTCTGACGTAGCCACAAACTAGTCGCACATTTTAAGG
>CAYJIK010000069.1:2941-10334 GCA_964370205.1 uncultured Oscillospiraceae bacterium
AAGTGAAAGCATACGAACTTTACACTCTCACGCTGGCACTGATGTTTTCCCCCGAGGGTGAACAGCGGTACAGCGAGCTTTTTATACCCACACTCAATATGTGTTTGCAGGACACATTCATATATAATAACGCCATACGCACAAATAACGGGGCAGAACCGCTTGAAGAAGTACCGAAGATCGCGTCACTTGAGGACGATGTACCGTATGAGGAGCGACTTTTGGGGTCTGTATTGCCGTACGGGGTAGCAGGTGCTATGTTGTTTGAAGACAACCCGGGGCTCGCCGCTGTATACAGAAACCGCTATGAGTATGAGCGTACACAGCCGACATTTGCGCAGTTTGAAGCTGTGGAAGACGTCTACGGAGGTGTATAATGCCACTTTACATTAACGCACCCGGTGCACCGTCGGCGTACATGACACGTTACACGGCATTCGGCGGTGTAGATTTCTCACAAAACCCCTCGCTTATAGACCCTGCACGCTCTCCCTACGCCTTAAACCTCGTGTCCGACGATGGTGGCTACCCTGAAAAGCGTGTCGGTTACGAAACGGTAGTGACAGAAGCGGAAGGTCGAAACATAAACGGTATGTACCTGTTTTCGTCTGATGGTGAGGAGATATTCATAGTACACGCAGGGGATCGCCTCTACAGATTGCAAGACGACCTACTTACACTCATTCACACTCCTATCGCTGACAGGAAAAGCTCCGCATTGCCTTTTGGTGGAAAGCTGTACATGGTTACAGGCGAGGAATACATTGAAATATCAAACAGTGGTGGAACTATACAGGTGGCGGACGTATACGAGTCGGCATTTGTTCCCACTACCGTTATAGCACGTGGGCCAACCGGCGGCGGTGAGCTGTTTGAGCAACCAAATTTGCTGACAACTCAGCGAAAGAACTGCTTTTTGTCCGACGGTGAAAGTAGCATCTACCAACTGGATTCCGAGGTAGACACCACAAAGCCAATTAGGGCGACGATAAACGGTATACCGCAATATCACATGGCGGATTATGTGACAGATGCTTCGGGTCAGATAACATTTGCAGGTATACCTGACCCACCTACCATTCCCGGGAAGGATAATATTGAAGTTACCTTTTATACTCCAACTTCTGAAAGGCATAAGATAGAGGGCTGTACACTTATGACTTCCTTTGGGCCAGGAAACCGCTTCTTTTTTGCAGGAAATGAACAGCATAAAAATACCGACTGGTACAGCCAAGCAGACAATCCTGCTTACATCCCCGAGTTTTCCTACTCTTTTGTAGGTGGTGACGAGTCCGCTATTGTTGGGTATTTACGTGGTGGCAATATGCTGCTGGTGATAAAGGAGTACTCACCGGGGGACTTTACCGTGTTTGCACGGACGGTGGATTACATGTCGGACGGTCAGGTGGTGTTTCCGCTGAATGCACTTTCTGCAGGGGTGGGGGGACTATCCGCCGCTTCTCTTTGCCAGTTTAGAGATGACCCCGTGTTCCTGTCCGAACAAGGGGTGTTCGGTATTGGTAGCAGTGACGCCACAGACGGCGTTTTCTTTGCACGGAGTAGCAGGGTGAACAAAGCACTTTTGGCACTGCCCGATCTTAAAAATGTTGTTTCGACACTTTGGAAGGACTACATGATCCTCTGTTCGCCGTCAACAGGGCACTGTTACGTGGCGGACAGTAGAAAACGCACACCCTCCACCTATAGTTTTGAGTATGAGTGGTACCACTGGGACAACATACACGCCAAAGTATTCCTACCTGTAAAGGACACCCTCTACTTCGGAACGGCGGACGGTAAGATAAACCGCTTCAAACAGGGAGACTCACTCACGAGGTTTAATGACAATGGTGAGGCGATAGTCGCTGTATGGTCGACAAAGGCGGACGATGACGGCGACTTTACCGCCTACAAGACACTGCTGGCACACGGTTCGGGCGTGCTTACAAAGGCGTATGATAAGTCGAGCATTTCTGTGTCGGTGTCCACAGACAGTAGTGAATATATTGACGAGGGCAGTATGTATCTTGACCGCTTTAGTTTCACCGAACTGGACTTTTCACGGCTTAGCTTCGTCACAGACTATTCGCCGAGGTTTGTACCGCTTAAAACGGTGGTACGAAACTATATCACCGCAATGATAACGGTTAAAAACGACGGCTTGAATGAAGGCTTCGGTGTGTATGCCATTGTTAAAAAGTACAGAATGGGCGTGAGGACAACGGGATTATAAACCTCTACTAAAAAGTAACAGCTATTGCTTTAAAGAAAGGAAGGAGCAATTTGGAATATAGTACACAAGGGATAAAGAAAAACTACAAACCGTACACATCATCGACAGGCGGAAACCTTGTCACGTCAGGCATGGTCGACAAGGTCACCACCGTACCTAAGACAGTAACAACCATTACACCAAGCTCCACAGTACCGAGCACAACAACCACATCAAGTTCTCCCCAGACAGTACAGCGCAGTTACACCTCTACCTCCGAGTACCGCAAAAGGCTTGAGCAAGAGAGGGAAAACAGAGAGGCTGCAGAGGCACTGAAAGCGGAGTACGAGCGTGACCGTGCAGAGCGGCAAGAGGAGTACCGTGAGCAGGTGTTTGAGATAGAACAGGAGGCTGTTGAAGAGGGACAGGAAGCCTATATTAATAAGCGAATGACAGAACAGTCGGTCCCGGAGGAGTTGGCGGCAGTAGGTCTGACAGGCGGTTTAGCGGAACAGCTTGTGCTGGAGGCGGCGCTGAACTACGAAAAAGCAGTGCAGGAGATAACGGAGAAAAAGGCAATACTGTTAGCAGGCGCACAAAAAGCACTGAGTGAAGATCTGCTTGATGACAGCTTGAGTTTTTTTGAAAGGCTGAGAAAGTATCTCTCCACATAAGACGTGCTTGAATTAGTAAGGGGCAAACATTTTTATGTTTGCCCCTTACTAATTCTTCTTTTAAATAAATATTGGTTTTCGATTTTCTCCGTAAGCCATTAACCACACAAGGACAGTTTTTGTGGGCATACCGTAATAAATAATAGTTTAAGCAACCGTTTATTAATATTGAACATCGCTAATCTTGAAGCGTCAACCATCGACTATCCAGTTTTGCAATAAGCCTTGCGTTGTTGTATGCCATGTCAAGCGTTAAACAGGTATGCCCTAAATATTGACTGCCACTGCTGTTTTTACTTACCACGAGTGCAAGATCAGCCTTATCCGACGAATGTAGGCAAATAGGTACAAGCAGTTGTATTCTACCCTTGTAATACTGCGGTACAGCAGTTTTGTAGTTTGCGTCTATCATCTGTTTTGTTTTAGCTATCGCACAGTCGAACATCATAACCCTGTTTTCGTTTTCACGGATGTCGGCCGGGATGCGCTCGAGATTTTCGGGGTCGCCGAATATGTGCTGATACTGCGGTATAATGTCACAACCGGGGTCAAAGACCAGTGCTGAGAGATCGCCAAAGTAGTTTGCCCTTCTAGGCAGATTTGTAATACCCAGAGAGCACAGCTGATATGTAGTGAAAAAACCTTCCAGATACCATCGTTGCCTACTGCTCACCTTGTTTTCGGTGAAGTATGCGTAAATGGTTTCGTAGTACTTAGTGTGTAGCCCTGTATTGAAGACGGCGTAATTTTCATGTTCTGCTACGTCGCTATCTTCATATAGCTTTGAAAAAGTGTGATGGACATAGCTTTTTAGTATTGTGTTTTGTTCTGCGGCACCCTGCAAACTCCACTGTTCGGGACAGAGGAGGGAAAGACTGTAAATCTTCTTCTCAAAATCACCGCAAAACGCAAAATCAAATAACCTAATGTTACTCACCTCCCTGTTTTTTATAGTTGCTATATAATAGCCTCAGCTGTATCGCAGTAAAGCTTAGTGCAAAGCGATACACCCCCGAACATATTATACACCTTGTTTATGTATATATTATTAAGTTTTACAAGCGTATATATGTATATTCTGATAAACAATAGTATGAGGCGTAATCATTTATATTATAGCGCTAGTGTACAAGCTTTATTGCCGTATTTTGTCATTGCTTTTTGGTGTTAAACTAAAAAGACGAACTGTCTTTATGACGGTTCGTCTTTGGTTCGCTATTTGCTATGGCTTGCGCTTTTTTACATTTCGCCTTAGCTTTGTTATACCTTTTGCACCGCCTATATCCTTATACATAACGTCGAGCTTTTGTTTGCCTCTAAGTCCTTCGTATGTTCGGCTTTTTGCGAGCTTTAGATAGCTTGCCAGACGGCGTTCGTCCAGGTCGCCGCTTTCCACGGCGGCTTGCACAGCGCATCCCGGCTCACCTTTATGAGTGCAGTCGGTGAACTTGCAAGCTGTCGCAAGCTCCTCGATGTCGCCGAATGTCTCGGATACGTCTAGGCCGTCTAAACTTATCCCCCTCATACCGGGTGTGTCGATAACCACACCGCCGAATGGACATATGTACATCTCCCTTGCGGTGGTGGTGTGCTTGCCTTTATCCATGTGAGACACATCGTTTGTGTCTATAAGCTCCTCACCCATAACGGCGTTTATGATGGTTGACTTACCCACCCCCGATGAGCCGATAAAGGTGACAGTCTTACCCTCGGTGATATACTGCCTGAACTTGTCCTGCACATTTTCCTCGAAAGCGGACGTGGTGATGATGTCGGCGAATAGCGCTACACTCTGCACTTCGGCGAGCTTCTCCTCGACGTCTTCACACAGGTCGGTTTTGGTGAGTACTACAACAGGTGTTGCGCCGCCGTCGTACACCATTGAGAGATACCGCTCAAGGCGGTTTAAGTTGTAGTTTTGGTTCAGTGACATACAGATGAACACGGTGTCAATATTGGCGGCGACCACCTGCATCTGACCTGACACACCTACAGCGTCACGCATAAATATGCCGGTTCTGCTAAGGATATTATGGATAACTGCTTGACGCTCTGTGGTGTTTTCGTTGTATTGCACCATGACATAGTCGCCTACGGCGGGGAACAGCGCACGGTTTTCGAGGGTGTGGCGCATTTTACCTGATATCTCGGCGTACATGTCGCCGTCTTTTGTTACTATTCGGTAGCCACCCTTGTGCTGTGCTGTTACTCGGGCGAGGGTGAGGTCATGGTATGCTTTTGCTTCGGTTAGTATGCGTTCTGAAACGCCATACCGGTTTATCATGTAATACCTCCGTAGGTGCTTGGAGGTGGTTTTATTCCTAGCTTCCGAACACCTTTTCTGCTGTTTTTGTTTTATGGGGCATACGTTTTTTGTTCGTTATATTCATAAGACATACCTCCTTTATGTGTTTGGTTGGTCTGTGAAAGCCTTGTCCACGGACAAGGCAGTGAAAGGTGAAGGTGTCGCTAAAGCGACATTTTTGAGAAATCGCTTCGCTCTTCCTTTTCTCTGCTTCGCACATACCGTTTAGTATCTGCTCACAGTATAGCATATGGGGGAGAAATGTCAATGTGGGATGAGGTGTTGGTTGGTGGATGTGTGTAGGTGGTGGCTATGGAGCTTTTGCGTTGCTCCACTGAGGGAGGTAGCGTAAATAAGAACGTCGGGGGAGTGGCCATCTGCCCAAGGGGCAGAAACAAACGGAAACTTCGCCCGTCTGGGGCGAAGCTTCTGTTTGTTAGTCGGTGCTAGCACCGACATGGCCACTCCCCCGACGTTCTTGTTTACGCTACCGGCCGGCCCGAGTGATACCGCTGTTACTCTGCAAATCCACCTGAACATTTTCGCTAACTTTCGGTAGGGGTAGTTCGATTTTTCTAGTTACCCTGCCACAGTCCTCCGTATACTTTAACCTGAAGAAGTAACTTGGGCAAAAAAACGAGTTGCTCCGCTAACGCGAAACAACTCGGGGGCTTTGAGGCAGAATGCAAGCACCGACATTCAAAGCCCGTAATATTATTGCCGTTTTATCCGTGATTATTCAAGGGTAGATACAAAGTAAGCCTACAACTCGCTTTTTAATAGTTCATGTATCGCTTTAAGTTCGTCACGTATCTCTGTGAGTAGGTCTGTCACGTTATCGACGCTTCCCTCGGGAACTGTCGGTATCTCGGGGTCTGTCGGCTGTTCGGGGGCAGTTTCAAAAGCTTCATAACAGTAGTTCAGGTCGCATGGGCCACTTACGCCGTCACAGCGTCCCTCATCACCTTTATACTGCCACATGCTGTACTCTCTGTTTATTTGTGACTCCATCAGTGCCTGATTGCCTCTGTAGTCCGCTATCCATAGGCGGTAGTCGGACAGTATACCTGCATCGAGATGAGCGTTGTAAAACGAGGTGTACGTGTAAAAACAGCTCTGGTAGCCTGCCTCGTTTATTCTATCCAAAAATGCCTTTGTAGCAAGGGACAGCCCTTGTTTGCCCTGCGAGGTCAGGACGGGATTGCTGGTTTCTTCAATGTCAAACGCTATGGGGTAGGTGACGCTATACGGCTTTATCAGCTCCAGTATCTCGTCGGCGGCGACTAGGGCGGCGGCGGTGTCTCGAGTGTAGCTGTAGACATACACTCCCACGTCAAGTCCTGCCTCTATAGCGCCTCTCATATGCTCGTGGTACATGCTGTCCAGTCCGCCATTACCCTCTATGCGCCCGTCATACCCTGCCCAGCCCACTCGGACAATAACAAAACTCATGCCCGACTGTTTTACCCTCTCAAAATCCACCTTGCCCTGATATTTGCTTATATCTATACCGTCCAGCGTCGGTATAGCTTTTATAAAACTGCTCATGTCGTTCGCTCCCTTACATTATTGTTTATAAACTATTATCATTGTTATCATCGTTTTCGTCATCATCATTTTTCGCCGTCCCCTTGCTGCCCACTATCTGTCCCAGTGTATCTGTGATTACAGGGGGAAGTGGAAGTCCGAGGTTGCCGTAGTTTTCTGTGATGGACAGGAGCTCTCTGCTAATAAAGAAGTACATAACAGCAACCCTCACATAGTCCCCCTCCGGCATAAGCATGCCGTCAAGTAGTGTACCTGTTGCCACCATACACAGCACAAGGATCTTATTCACGCCGCCCCATAGCATACACTTACTGTTTAGGTTTTTCTGTTTTATCGCAACCAGTATACCGGTTACAAAGTCCAGCACTATAAGGAAGAACAGCATCTTCAGCACACTGTCCACCTCGCCGAACATCGCTGTCACCACTGTCCCCACTACAGAGAACCCTGCACTGAGCATAGCCGACTCGGAACCGTAACTCCATATTAATTTTTTAAGCATTTTTTTACTTCCTTTCTGCGAGGTTGAAAATTTTATTTTCAACCATATTCCTTTCTGCAAGTTTTGTGTGGATTTTGTAGCATATCGCTAATATGACACAAAAACTGAGGCTTTGCCGAAGAACACAAAACTGCAGTTGTAGCTGCAGTTGT
>CAYJIK010000070.1:0-10186 GCA_964370205.1 uncultured Oscillospiraceae bacterium
TCCGCAGATAAGGCTTTCACTCTTCGCCCTTTACCCTACTATCCACTCTTTCTTTATCCGCCAAAGTCCTACTTGCACGTTTTTAACGTCACTATCTCCCGACTTTATAGCCTCGTGGTGGCGGAACAGCCTTTTCCAACTGGCTAACACCTCACGTTTAAGCAGGGGGTAAAAGCTTGTTAGTGTTATATCGCTAATGTTCTTGACACCGCATTCCGTCACTTTTTTTATGAACGTTTGTTCATCTTTTTCGTCCTCGCCCATGTACGATTGATTGAGCATTTTAGTGAAGTCGTACATGTCGAAGAATATGAGTTCGTCGGTCGGGACGCATAGCTTCAGGACATCTGCACCGGTGGTGTCTACGTTGTATAGGTCGGTGAATGCCCAGTAGGGGTAGTCGGCACCCTCGGGTTTGGGGACATATTTCACCGCTTCGGACACAAAAGCGTCGTATACAGTGGTGAAAACCTTGGCGGTGTCCTCGTACTTTTTCAGTACATACTCCCTCTTAGAGTAGCACACACCGTCTCGATTTAAAACGTCAATAACCGTACTTGTCTGCGCTGAATAGACGATTACCGTATTACTTTTGTCACCCATTCTTTTCTAACCTCCCATATGTTCCCGTAGGCACTGTCACTGTAAATTATAACCGAATTATCAAACAACCGTTGCCAGCTGTTCACGATTTTTCTCTTTATGATCGGGTAAAACTGTGTCATGTAAGCGTCCACATCGCTTATGCCATACTGCTCTAAGAGGGTATGGTGCTGTTTTGCGTCTTTGTCGTCAAGCGGTATATACGAGTAGTTGAGAATGGTGCTCCATTTGTCAATGTTAATATCGGTTATCAGCTCTTCGTCGACAGAAAGCTCCAGTATGACAGTCCCCTCTGTGGGTAACATTGTCGATTCACGTTTGAAGGACACCCAGACAGGGTAGGTAGCGCCCTCGGGCTTGGTGATTGCATTCGGGGTGTTTTTTGCCAGCCAGTCGTACACTTCACGCACTAGGTAGCCGTACTCCTCCAAACTCTTGCCGATATACTCCCTTTCAGCCAGATGTCTGCCGTACTTCTCTAAGTTCTCCAAAACAGCAGATGACTGCTTAGTCCAAACTGTTACCTTGCCCAAAATATCAACCCCCTTAGTAACCCTTTTGGGGTTTAGTGAATAGAGGAAAGTGAATGTACTGCATGCGGTGCATCTAAACTAGGTACTTCTCTATAGCGTCACACACTGCTTTGACTGCTTCGTTCATCAGTTCCTCGTCTTCCGCCTCACCCATCACTCGAATGAGCGGCTCTGTGCCGGACGGTCTTATCAGTAGTCGTCCGCTATCTCCCAGTTTCTTGCTGTACTGTGCGATGACTTCGTTAACTTCGTCGCAGTCGGGCAGGTGCTCTTTCATCTCTGCTGACGCATCGAGGTTCACCAGTAGCTGTGGGAATTTCTTCATCTCGGACGCATACTTCTTCAGCCCCACACCACGTGCGGACAGTGCGTTTATCAGCATTATGGCGGACAGTTGACCGTCCCCTGTTGTGCCGTGCTCTAAAAAAATAGTATGCCCTGACTGCTCTCCTCCAAGTACAAAACCCTTTGCACGCATATGCTCAAGCACATATCTGTCCCCCACCTTTGTCTGCGGTGCGGTTACTCCTAAGCGGTCAAGCGCTTTAAACAATCCCATGTTGGACATTACGGTTACCACCGCAGTGTCCCCTGTCAGTTTTCCCAACGACTTTAGATAGTCAGAATAAATGTAGATGAGGTGGTCGCCGTCTATCTCGTTACCGTCCTTGTCCACGCAGAGCATACGGTCGGCGTCACCGTCAAACGCTATGCCTATGTCGTAACCACCGTCTGTTACCTTGCTTGCAAGTGTCCCGAGATAAGTCGAACCACAGTTTTCGTTTATGTTATAGCCGTTTGGCTTGCTTGATATCATTGTAACGTTAAGCCCCAGACGTTTAAAGAGCGTGGGGGCAGTAGCGGACGCTGAACCGTTTGCGCAGTCTATTAGGATTTTTCCCGTAAATCCGTCAGCGGCAAACAGTTTGGATAGGTAGTCTGAATACTCTTCGTCCGCTCTCTCTTTTAACTGTACACTACCCATGTCACGGTGGGTGGCGACTTTAAAGCTTTCGCTTCCTCTTATGAGAGATTCAACACGCTTTTCGGCGTCGTCGGTGAGCTTATAGCCGTCACCGCCGAACACTTTTATACCGTTATACTCGTAGCTGTTATGGCTCGCCGATATCATCACGCCGCCGTCCGCTCCGTACTTTTTAAGTAGGTACGCAACTCCGGGGGTGGATATCACGCCAACGTCCAGCACGTCCGCCGACGCTGAGCACAGTCCTGCCATCACCGCATTTTTAAGCGCCACCGACGACACTCTGGTGTCCATACCAACGACGAAAAGCGGTCGTCCTTCTACACGTTCCGCAGTGACAGTTGCCACTGCCTTGCCTATCTTCATAGCAAGATCTACCGTAAGGTCTTTACCTGCCACACCTCTTATTCCATCTGTCCCGAACAGTTTAGCCACTGTGGTCATCTCCTTTAACAATATTTAGAGTAATCTTGCGGTCGATGACCGCACCTACGGGGGTGTCCCACAGAGGGACGTGTGGAGTTGGGCGAGCGGGCGGATAATATCCGCCCCTACAATGGGGGTAATTACGTTTATCCCCTGTACTCACGTCCCCGGTGTCACCCCCACCGAACGTGGTGAAAACCTGCACGTCGTCGCTTTCGTGTCGAAAGCGACTGCACCCACCACCTCGGTGGCGGCGGTCTACGGTTGGTCGGCGACCGCTGTCCTCACCATCACAATAATCGCCAACCACAGACCGCCACTCGCCCTCGGTATTACCACAGAGGGTAGCGTGCGGAGTTGGGGAGGGCGGTACGCACACAATGCGTGCCCTACAATATCGATTTTACGTTTATTACTATATTTTGTTTGCGTTGTCTTATTGTTTTTCTAACTGTAGAGTGGTCACTATCATGAAAAAACATAGTGAACACTAGTTATCAAGCGTCATCTGTGCCGTGTCTGACTGCCCCGGGGGTGTTAGGCCTAGGTGTTCATATGCTAGTGGCGTTACACATCGCCCTCTCGGGGTGCGTGACAGAAAGCCTATCTGCATAAGGTACGGCTCGTACACGTCCTCGATGGTAACAGACTCTTCCCCTATCACTGCGGACACCGTTTCCAGTCCCACAGGGCCACCGCCGTAGTTCTTGATAATGGCTGTAAGCAGTCGCCTGTCGATAGTATCAAGCCCCATTTTGTCCACGGCTAGTCTGTCAAGGGCGATGTTTACCATGTCAACGGTTATACTGCCGTCTCCCATGACCTGTGCAAAGTCACGCACACGCCTTAGCATACGGTTTGCGATACGTGGAGTTCCCCTTGAGCGTCCTGCAAGTTCCAGTGCCGCTTCACGGTCACACTCTATGCCGAATATGCCGGCACTCCTTGTGATAATCTCACAGAGTTCCGCAGCCGTGTACAGTTCCAGTCGCAAATGTACTCCGAACCTGTCCCTCAGCGGTGCGGACAGTTGCCCTGCCCTCGTTGTAGCTCCCACAAGGGTGAACGGTGGAAGGTCAAGCCTAAGCGAGCGAGCGGACGGCCCTTTTCCGATGATGATATCAAGTGCAAAATCCTCAAGAGCAGGGTAGAGAACCTCTTCAACACTGCGGTTTAGTCTGTGAATTTCATCTATAAACAGTATATCGCCCTCACCGAGGTTTGTGAGCAGAGCGGCAAGGTCGCCGGGTTTTTCTATGGCAGGCCCGGACGTAACACGCAGGTTTACCCCCATTTCATTGGCGATAACCCCTGCAAGCGTCGTCTTTCCGAGGCCGGGAGGACCGTACAATAGTGAATGGTCAAGGGGGTCTCCTCTACCTTTTGCCGCTTGGATATAGATGGACAGATTGTCCTTCACCACACGCTGACCGATATACTCATTCAGGTACTTAGGGCGCAGAGAAAGCTCCGCTCCTTCGTCCTCGGCTATGTAATCGGAGGAGACAAGGCGTTCTTCTTGTTCGCTGTCTCTGTCATATGAATAGTCACGCATATTTTTAGACCTACCTTTATTAGGAGTTGGGGGGATAGGGAGACCGATATTATCTGAATCCAAACGGTGATTTTGTAGGGCAAGGGTTCTACTCTTTCCGTTACTGTTAGATATGCTACGGTAAGAGCAGAGCCCTTACCCTACAGTTCCACGATGGAGTGGTTTTTGTCCACAAAGGGAAGCGTGTGGAATAGGCAACATTCGGGCGGCCTATGACCGTCCCTACAGCTTCATAGCCAGCGCTCTAAGTGCCTTCTTCACCATCTGCTCTACCGTTTCGCTTTCGTCACAGCCGGACAGTGCCACGGCGGCATCTGAACGGTTATAACCCAGCGCTACCAGTGCTTCCGCTGCTTCGGAGAGGTTTCCGCCCTTGACGCTGACGTTTGCAGCCTTCGCAAAGGTGGTGCTTCCCATCGCCAGTTTACCCTTCAGTTCCAGTACCACACGGGAGGCAAGTTTCGTGCCTACTCCGGGGGCTTGGGTAAGTGTTTTTATGTCCTCCGCTTCGACAGCCAACGTGAGCTTGTCAACGCCCAGCGTGGACAGTAGCGACAGCGCCATCTTTGCGCCCACACCGTTCACCGCAATAAGCGTTCTAAAACAGGCTAGTTCGTCCCTGTCAATAAAGCCGTACAGGTCAATGCTGTCCTCTTTGACAGCCATATGAGTAAACAACATCACATCGCCATCGTCGGACAGGCCTGTAGCGGTAGCAAGCGACACCGCACAGCGATAGCCCACACCGCCACATTCAATAACGGCGAAATCGACACCGCTGTCAATAAGTTTACCTCTAAGTGAGTATATCATCTGTAATCCTCCGGAGTTTAGTTAATTAGTAATTAGGAATTTTGTGGGCAAGAACCCATCTCCTCTATTTTGCTTTTCTCAGCTTGATGGCATAGGGTAAGCGGAATTAGTGAAAAGTGAATAGTGAATAGTGAAGAGTGGAGGGGTAGGGCTGTCCACAGAGGGGGGCGTGTGGGACGGTGAACGCTCGTGCGGATGATATCCGCCCCTACGGAGATGGTGTTTCATTTTCGACCGTCCCCTATATTCACGTTCGAGGTATCACCCCCACCGAACGCAAAACCCAAACGTACCTTTTCGCCCCCCACCTCGGCGGCGGTCTACGGTTGGTCAGCAACCGCCATCCTCACCATCATAACAACCGTCAACCACAGATCTCCACTCGCCTTAGGTGTGTTACACGGAGGGGAGAGTGTAGAGTTGGGGAGGGCGGCACGCAGTGCGTGCCCTGCAAATTTGGTTTTGGGTTATTCACAGACATGAACGTGGTGGAATGGGGGAGGCTCAGGTGTTTGTCCACGGAGGGAGCGTGTGGAATTGGGTAGGTTCGGGCACATAATGACCGCAAAACGGTCATATCATATCCGCCCCTACAATATGGTGGTGTCCTTATCTTTTAAGCCTCAGCAACTGCGATCCGCTGGAATTTGCATGGCATATCGCCACTGCGAGTGCGTCGGCTACGTCGTCGGGTTTGGGTAGCGCTTTTAGTGCCAGTATGCGCTTTGTGAGCTCCATAACCTGTTGTTTTTCCGCCTTGCCATACCCCACCACCGACTGCTTGACCTGTAGCGGTGTGTACTCGTAGACGGTGAGATGCTGTCTTACGGCGGCGAGCATTATAACCCCTCTCGCCTGTGCTACATCTATGGCTGTCTTTTGGTTTGTGGTGAAAAACAGCTTTTCTATTGCCAAAACCTCGGGGCGGTGCTTTTCTATTATGTCAGCTACGGCATCGTATACTTGGTTTAGACGCCATTCAAAAGGGGTCTTAGCAGGGGTGGTTATTGCACCGTACGCCAGCACTTTGTAGCGCCCTGCCACATAGTCAAGCACGCCATACCCTACGGTAGCGTACCCCGGGTCTATTCCCAGTATTATCACAAGCAATCGTCCTCCGTCAGTGGTTTTTGGCGAGCTACATCTTAACTGATACATTATATCACAATATCATGGGGCAAACAACCATAAAATGTTGAAGGTTGTTGGGCGACAGGCGATATATTGCGCCACTACCTCGTTTTTTCGAGGCTTGACTTTAAAGGCTTAAGCTGTACAAATACACAAAAAATCCTTGCAGTTATAAACTACAAGGATTTTGGTCTGAGTGGCGGGACTTGAACCCACGGCCTCTACCACCCCAAGGTAGCGCGCTACCAGCTGCGCCACACCCAGACAATGCTTTAGAAATATACCACACATTCTGGTAAAAGTCAATAACAAAAGTGAAATTTGTCGGTGGTTTTTGCTGTGGGTGTGATCGCTGTTGTGGTTTTGTGTGGTGGGGTGTGGATGAGACGTCCGTAGGAATACGCTCAGGGTGTAGGTGGCGGAAATAAAGACGTCCGGCAGTGGCCATCCACCCAAGGGGTGGAAACAAGCAGTAGTTTTGCCCTCGAGGGGCAAAACTACGGTTTGTTAGTCGGCTCGCAAGCCGACATGGCCACTGCCGGACGTCTTTATTTACGCTACCGTACGGCGGAAGGCAAACGCAAGTTTTCGGCCGTCCCCTCTGCCCACTGTCAAAACCGCTCTTTTTGCCCCTTTCTTGCCCACCCTTCCTTGACTTTTAGCGATATATACTATACAATAGTCGAAAGAATAATGGCACATTTATATGAATGTAATTATAAAAGCCGGAGCGGTAATATACCGCTTAAAAATAACGAAAACAGGAGGTTTCTATGCCAAACAATAAAGAACGCACACGCTTTGCCCCCAGCCCGACAGGCTACATGCACATCGGCAACCTAAGAACCGCTCTCTACGCCTATCTAGCCGCCAAAAAGGTGGACGGTACATTCATACTCCGAGTGGAGGACACCGACCAAAACCGCTTTGTGGAAGGGTCTATGGACGTTATCATGGACACGCTGCGTGTTTGCGGACTGGACTGGGACGAAGGTCCCGAAAAGGGTGGCGATGTCGGCCCGTATATCCAGAGTGAGCGCCGTGACATCTATGACAAGTGGTCAACAAAACTCATAGAGCAGGGGGACGCCTACCGCTGTTTCTGTGACAAAGAGCGTCTCGACGAGATGAGGACAGTGCAGACAGCGTCAGGTATGCCCACAAAGTATGACCGCCACTGCCGTTCACTGTCACAGGAGCAGATAGAGGAAAAGCTTGCAAGCGGTGCGCCGTTTGTAATACGTCAGAGCGTGCCGACAGAGGGCAAGGTAACCTTTAATGACGAGATATTCGGTGACATCACTGTCGACTGTGACACCCTTGATGATCAAGTTTTAGTGAAGGCTGATGGTCTCCCCACCTACAACTTCGCAAACGTCGTGGACGACTACCTTATGAATATCACCACCGTTATCAGAGGTGTAGAATACCTGTCTTCCGCCCCGAAGTATAACCTTCTGTACCAAGCGTTTGGATGGGAGATACCAAAGTATCTGCACGTTCCGCATATCATGAAAGACCACTCAGCAAAGCTTTCAAAGCGTAACGGTGATGCGTCGTTTAATGACCTTGTGGAGAAGGGGTACTTACCCGAGGCGGTGCTAAACTATATTGCACTACTGGGTTGGAGCCCTAAGAGTGAGGACTCTGTTACACAGGAGATAATGAGCCTTTCTGAGATGACCAACCTGTTCTCGATGTACGACGTTTCAAAGTCACCTGCTATATTCGATATCTTGAAGCTAAACTATATAAATGCAGAATACATCCGCAGAATGTCACCCGAGGAGTTTTGTGAACTTGCTACACCGTGGATAAAACAGGCTGTCAAGTCGGATATAGACTATTCGCTGATGGCGTCGGTACTGCACGCGCGTTGTGAGGTGCTGGGCGACATACCGCCTCAGCTTGACTTTATAGACGAGCTTCCCGACTACGATACAGAGCTGTTTGTTTCCAAGAAAATGAAGACAAACCGTGAGACATCTCTGACTGTACTGAAAGAGATAATCCCCGTGATACAGTCACTCTCTGACTTCAGCTGTGACGGCATCCACACCGCTATGGGTGAGTTGGTTGCAAAGCTGGAGGTCAAAAACGGCTATGTGCTGTGGCCGCTTCGTATAGCGGCGAGCGGTAAACAGTTTACTCCCGGTGGCGCTATAGAGGTTTGCGCATTGCTGGGCAAGGAGGAGACGCTTAAGCGTCTTGCGGTGGCGATAGAGAAACTGGAGAACGAAGCAGAGTAGTTCTCCGACAACGAAACGTACACAGTACGTTACGGATGAATCCCAGGAGCGGCAGAGGTCACGACCGTTCCCCTAATGAAACAAGCGAGCTAAGAACGTCCGGGGGTGCAACAGGAATGTACTCATTCCTGCAACGATTTGCGGTCTGTCGGTCACGTTCATCGCTATAGTCCCCTCCTGCGCAGTCCACAACCCGATCCTGCTCCTACGATGTACCCCACGACATGGGTGCTCAAGCACAAATGCACCTGCGGTAAACAAAACCATTCCCACACCCATAAACCTCATCAATCAAGAACGCCGGGGCGGCGGAACTCCACAGCTCCGAACCCCTCGTCCACCCCACAGGAGCGCACACCGTCGGAACAGCGAACTTCCACTCGCCCCTCGGTGTGTGCTTTTTCTGTAAAAAAACGAAAAAGAAAGGCAGTAAAGACCATGAAAAACAACCTTGTAAAAAGCCTGTTTGACACAAAGGCACTGCGTGTCTGCGACGGAGAAAACCCGTTTTGGTACACGTCCGCAACCATAGGCCCTTACTACATCAACACCCACTTTCTGTACGGAGACGAAGCGGACGCAGTTCAGTTTCTAGAGCATATCGACAGCGCCACAGCGGACAAGCAGACCTGCTCTAAAAGCCTGTTCGACCACACAGCGGCACAGCTTAAGAAGAGCGATATCTACGCCGCAACCATTACAGAGATAGTGGACTATATAAAAGCGAACATTAATGTAGACGAGATAGCGTACATTTCGGGTGGTGAGCGTCGTGACTGGTTTTTCTCTATCCCGATAGCGGAGTTGCTCGGCAAAAAGCACATCACCATCTTTAAAGACGGTAGCTCTGTGCTGTGGGACGGAAAGCAGACAGTCCCGGCGGAGGGGCTTTCAGGGAATGTCCTACACATAGCCGACCTCATCACCGAAGCATCCAGCTATAAGCGTGCGTGGATACCTGCCGTAAAGGGGCTTGGTTGCGACATAAAGTGGAGCATAGCAGTGGTGGACAGGTTACAGGGCGGTGCGGAATTGCTGGAAGGTTACGGTATTGCGTCACACAGCCTTGTTAAAGTGGACAGGTCGCTGTTTGACGAGGCGCTGACGCTGTCCCTCATAGACAAAGCGCAACACACCATGCTCTGCGACTATTACGCCGACCCATTTACCTCTATGCGTGACTTTCTACTGTCCCACCCCGACTTTGTGGACAGTGTCATAAAAGCAGGCGGACGAAACGCAGAGCGTGCCACGAGACTAAAGGCGGAAAATCTCTATAATCTGTAACCCCGAACAAAGTGTTTTGAATGGGAGGTGTCATGTGGACAGAATATCGCTTATGTTATATGCGGTGAAATATTCACGTGAGATCTCCCCTTTTTTGTTGTCGTCAACCGTTTGGTGTCAATTGCATAAATTTTATCACAGTCAAAGGGTTTGGTGCCTTTTTACTGTTTCTGCTCCTAAAAGTGCGCCGAGTTATGACTAAGGAACAAAAACATACATAATTATTTTACACGCAGTATAAATATAGTAAAAATCACCGCTATAGCCCTCTCCTGACAGTTAAAAACATTGACACAGTGACGCTAATTAGATATAATAAATATAATTAAACGTCCACCGATAAAGAAGACGAGGTTTGTTTAGGCTACCTTGGAGTTTGGCGGTGTTTTGACGTTTGTACCGCTTGTGTTTAAGCGGTTTTAAGCAATGTACACCCATAGAAGGGTGTGGCATGCCAATGTCGGTGATGCCATGCGGTTATGCACTGATGAGCGGTATTATGCGATGGAAGTTGTATACGATAATACCGATTTGTGAGTTTTCAGGCGGATAGAAAGGAATGGTGTTTTATGAGTAGCGGTATGGAGAGTATGCTGGATATGTA
>CAYJIK010000071.1:0-10156 GCA_964370205.1 uncultured Oscillospiraceae bacterium
CGTCTCAGAGGACATCCCACGCTCGTTTATAGTCACCCACAGCCCCTACGGTATACGGGTATACCTAAGCCCCATATCCTGTGCAACGCTGGTCAGGAGGGCGTCTAGGAGTATAGCGGAAGTATGCATTGGTTCCCCCAACCTCTAATAGCAACATAAACTATACAATTGTAGGGAATACATTTTATGTATTCCGCCCAATCAAGATAAAACAAAAATGTTAGTCCCCAAAATAATTCAATCGTTTAAATCATCTGTTACAAAAGAGATTCGGATGATGGAAAAACGGCACGCATACAATGCGTGCCCTACAATTTGGCAGGCACGTTATTATGAGCATATCATTAGAAATACAACATCTTATTTTGAAATATGGAACTATATGGATAACAATGTTTTTTCATGGGAGCAAGATAAATTATACACTATAAATTAGGCCCCCACCCAAAAACAAACCACTACAAAAAAAGTAGGGGCGATGCCTACATCCACCCGAAACGTCAATTTTACAACGGCGTTTCGGGCTGACGAGGGCATCAGCCCCTACATTTTTAATATTTAACTATAATTTTCTTTTGTGGGTGGTTTTTTAAACCTTAACCCTAACATTCCATAGTGTGCTACGCACCCTTAGCATAATACGCCGCCAGATGTTCCGCTACCTTGTTCGGGTCTGCTGTTAGAGTGTTGACCGCCTCAGGTAGTAGAGGAGTTAGCGTGGTGTACGTCGGCATCTTGTAGTTGTCGTAGTACAGCACATACGCATTCTGGTCAACCGAGTAGAGCATTGCCTTTCTCACGTCTTCGTCCAGTACCACACGTCCGAACTCCTCGTTCATGTTTATAGTCATGTAGAAGACCGTCGGAACAGGACGTGCTTCAAATCTGAACTGTGGGTCTGCCTTGATGATTTCGATGAGCTGTTCAGGCACGTTTGTCAGCATGTCGAGTGCGCCACTGCGGAACTCGGACGCCGCACTTTCTCTCTGCCTGTTAAACTTGATCTGCACGTTTACTATTCTCGGCTCGTAGTCTGTGTCGGGCATGTAGCCGGGGTTCTTCTTTAGAACGCCCATGTACTGGTCTTGGTATAGCACCGCATAGGGGCCACTGAACAGCACGTGGTTGTCATATGTATCGCCGAGTGTCAGAGCTGTACGGTCGCCGTAGATGATGTCTGTTGCAGGGTCGTAATTCGGTACGTCAACTATTGACATAACCTCTTCTACAGACTCCTTGTTGTATATACCGGAAGCCATGTGCGCAAGATAGTTGACTATCTGCGGGAACGGCCCCTTGGTGGAAACCTTAACTATCTGATATGTACCGCCTGCGTTGTCAACATTTGCTATGTTGTCTGTCAGCGTGGAGATGTCGGCAGGTAGGTCTGCGGACAGTCCCTCAAGCAGTGTACCGCCTTCGGAGGAGGTAGCGTCCAGCTCGGATAGGTCGGTAACTATCGAAACTGTGTCAATCTTCTCATAGAGGGTGTATGTTCTGTGGTCCGGCACAGCATCTTTGTCCATTCCTATACCAAGGCTGAACAGTACGTCCTCTGCACTGACCTTTATGCCTGTGTCCACAACATCTTGGTTCTCTACCTTAGCGTAGGTGACATTGTCACGCAGGATAAAGTAGAACTCGCTGTTGCCCTCCTTAATAGCGTAGTTGTAAGACAGCGACGAGTCGGTGGTTATCATGTCGTCAGAGTCCATGTTTAGAAGTCTTATGTACGCATTAGAGGTGAAGTAACCGGATGTTACGTCGTTGTGACGAGGTGGCCAGTAGGAGGTGATTTCAGGGGTGAGAGCTGTGTATACGAACGGGCGTGTTTCATGTAGAGATGTGTCGTTATACTCATACATTTCAAACGGCCCTACAGGACGTGAGCGGTACTGCTGTACAGTGTCGCCGTTCATGACGTCTGTATTTAGCGCAAGATAACCCATGTTAGCGTACATAGGGATGGTGTAGGCATTTTCCTCTACGAGTACTCTTTCAAGCTCAGCGTAGATGTCCCACGATTCATCGATGGTTGCCGCAGCCGCTTCGTCTATAAGACGGTCAACGTCAGGGTCGGCAACGCCGCCACGGTTAAAGGGAGCGTCTGTGTAGAATAGAGAGCGCACAGCATAGTCGGCACCGGAAACCGATGTCCAACCGCCAAGCATAAGGTCCCACTCGCCCGACTCGCGCACAGCAGTGCTGGTTGCGGTATCGGGGGTAAGTGTTAGCGTCACTTCAAAGCCGTTTTTAATTAGAAGATCTCTCATGATGCCAACATTCTGCTCCTGAGTTGCTGAGGATAGTATTGTGATGTGAATTGGTTCTGCGTCCGCAGGTGGTGCGACGGTAGAACCTGCCGGGTCGCCGCTTGTTCCGGGCGCCTGTGACGCTGTAGGTGTACAGCCAACAAATGCCATAAGAACCAGACATAGTGCTAAAACCAGTGACAAACTCTTTTTCATACTCTTTTTCTCCTTTTTTATTTATTCCCCATTGTGGCTACACACATAGCACAAACTGATTTTCAGTCAGTATACGCCATACATGTCACAAACTTCGACCACACAGCCAGCCGCAAAATGCATGTGGCTCTCATTTCACAGGCAATCTACGGCCCGCTGTGTCAGAAGGTGAACCATAAGTCGGTGTATTCCATAGCCCCTCAGCTTTACGATGAAGCACGCCTGTATCGTGTGCTTCCGCTCAAGCCAAAGTTCTCGAAATATCAGCTAACTTATGTGTCGCACCTCCTACGTCAAAGTAGTTGTCGCACAAGGTGGTGGAATTCGGTGTTGTCGCCCGACTATGGGGGTAAACCTGTGGTATCATCTGCAAAGACCACTGCAATTTCCCATATTTGTTGATTTTAGGGAGGTGCATATTGCGTGAAAATTCGGTGGTCTTGTTGTGAGTAACCCACATCACTTGGATATTTATGTAAAATCAGCAAAGGGTGTATGACCCTATGCGCCGCACGGAGGAAAATACCCCCCGTGGGCGCATAACCCTATGCTATCGAAACAAGTGAAACGAAAGGAAGAACGCTATCCGATATCGACTTTCAAAACCCTACAGATCTTTTAAAATAATCATATGTAAACCGTTTATGGGCGGTTCATAGTACAAAGTCACACCTTGTACCATCAACTTGAACATAAACTTTTTTCGGTGCGCTATGCGGGCAAGCCCGCATAGCGCTTTATTAATCTTACTTCTTAGCGTGGTAAGCCGCCAGATGCTCACTCACCTTGTTCGGGTCAGCTACCAGGGTGTTAGGAGCTTCGGGGAACTGCGGTGTGAGCGGTGAGTAAGCCTTGAACTTGTTGCCGTTGTAGTACGCTAGGTAAGCGTCCTGATCTATGGCATACAGTAGCGCCTTTCTCACGTCCTCGTCCAAAACCACACGGCCAAACTCAGGATGCATATTAAGTGTCATGTAGTACATCAGAGGTGTGGGGCCGCTCTCGAATTCGTAGGTTTCATCTGCCTTGAGGATGTCTATCATCTGGTCAGGCACACTTGTTATAAAGTCGATATCGCCGCTACGGAAGGAGGAAACAGCGGTGTCGGTCTGCTTTATAAAGTGGATCTGAACGTCCTTGATCTTTGCAAGTCTGTCTGTCTCCGGCATAAATCCGGGGTTTCTCTGCATAACGCCCATGTACTGGTCTTGATACAGCACCGCATAAGGGCCACTGAACAGCACGTGGTTGTCGTAGGAAGGCCCCTGTGTAAGTGCGGCACGCTCGCCGTACAGTACATCTGTTGCAGGGTCGTAACTGGCGACATCTATATCAGCCATTACAGCCTCAACGGACGCTCTGTTAAAGATACCTGCCGCCTGGTGCGCTAGGTAGTTCACTATCTGTGGGAACGGCCCCTTTGTTGTGACCTTTACCACCTGATATGTACCGCCTGCGTTGTCTACGTTTGCGATGTCGTCTGTAAGTGTTGTCAGGTCGGACGGCAGACCTGCTGATAGCACGTCAACCACCTTTTCACCGCCTGCAACAGTCCCCTCAAGGTCTGCAAGGTCGGTGACAACAGTCACAGTGTCAATCTTCTCAAACAGTGTATAAATGCTTTGTAGCGGAACGCTGTTTCTGTCCATAGCAATGCCTAAGCTAAACAGAACATCGTCAGCGCTGACCTTTATGCCTGTGTCAACAGCGGTGTTGTTCTCGACTTTTGCGTATGTAACATCGTCACGCAGTATGAAGTAGAAGTCTTCATTGTTTTCCGCCATAGCGTAGTTGTAAGCCAGTGCGGAATCGGTGGTGATATTGTCCTCTTCGTCTATGTTTACAAGACGGATATAGCCGTTGGAGGTAAAGTAGCCTGCCAGAATACTGTTGTGGGTCGGCGGCCAGTAGGATGTTACCTCAGAGCTTGTTACGGTGTAGACAAGCGGCCTTGTGTCGTTGAGAGAGGTGTCGTTATATTCATACATCTCCCAAGGGCCTACTATACGGGATTTATGCATGTTGATAGTGTCGGGGTTTAGGACTGTCTTGTTGGAAACCATGTAACCTACGTTGGAAAACAGCGGAAGCAAGTATGCGTTCTCTGTTATAAGCATATTCTCGAGTTCCTCATAGATTGCCCATGATTCTTCCTTGGTTACAGAAGCGGCCTGATCCACCAGTGCGTCAATCTCGGGGTCGGCTATACCGCCACGGTTAAACGGCGCATCGGTGTATACCAGCGAACGTATGGCGTTGTCAGGCCCCGAAATAGGTGACCATCCGCCGTACATAATATCCCACTCGCCTGATTCACGCACTGCAGTGGAACTGGAAGCGTCAGGGGTAAGTGTGAGTTCTACTTCAAAACCTGCCTTGATAAGGAGGTCACGAAGTACACCCATAACAGCCTCACTGGTAGATCCTGCGAGTATTGTTATGCTGATAGGTTCGACATCTGTCGGCGGTGCTACAGTAGAGCCAACGTCACTCGTACCGGCCGGAGGGGTGGTCGTTGATGTAGTCGGTGTACAGCCTATAAAGGCCATAAGCACAAAACATAGCACCAACATCAGGGAAACACTCTTTTTCATTTCTGTTCTCCTTTGTTTTATTCCTAAGTACCTCTACAAGTGAATCGGCATAGGGTCGATCGCTTAAACAGGCACAAAAGTACAAGGTTACAAAAGCAAAAGGAACTGTAACAGTATATGCTCAAAGTATAGTAGAAAGCGTATGGTAGGTTGTTTTTTGCGTTTAAAAGAGTTATTAAATTGTATCATCTGTACTGATTATACATCAGCTCACAATACAAAAAGCGCTTTGTATTATCGGCTCAAGCATAATCACAATCCGGTAGCATTATTCTAACCGATCCCCCTGATTGTCCCTTATGTGGCATTTAGAGAAAAGTGTAACGATTCCGGTGAAACATGCTTCTCATTTCTAAAAATCGGACAGCTCGTTTTTTCGGACGACTGCGGAGTAAACTCCGCAGTCGTTTTGTCCATGGTAACCATCAACCCAAAGGTCAACAGTATAGCTTAGCCCTGCTTAGCGTGGTACGCCGCCAGATGCTCGCTCACCTTGTTCGGGTCAGCAACCAGAGCGTTAGGGGCTTCTGCGAACAGAGGTGTAAGAGTGGTGTACGCAGGCATTTTGTTGCCGTTGTAGTATGCGATATACGCGTTCTGGTCTATCGAATAAAGGATAGCCTTTCTTACGTCCTCGTCCATTACAACACGGTCATGCTCAGGGTTCATGTTGATTGTAGCGTAGGTCACGCTTGGTGTTGCACGTGAAGTGAAGCTGAACTTAGGATCGCTCTCGATAACAGAGATAAGCTGCTCAGGTACACTTGTTATCATATCCAGCTCGCCTGCACGGAATGAAGCCGCCGCACTGTCCGCCTGGGTGATAAACTTAACGTGAACTTCGTCAATCTTAGCAAATCGGTCTGTTTCAGGCATAAATCCTGGGTTTCTCTCCATAACAGCCATATACTGGTCGTGGTACATTGCGACGTAAGGGCCGCTGTACAGCATGTGGTTGTCGTAGTTGTCGCTATCCTTCATCATCAGGTTAGCGTCACCGTATATGACATCTGTCGCAGGGTCGTAGTTAGCTATGTCAACATTCTCCATAACCGATTCTACAGACTCTTTATTATAGATACCTGCAGAGAAGTGTGCGAGGTAGTTAACTATCTGGGAGAAAGGTCCGTCAGTTGTGACCTTAACCACCTGGTAAGCACCTGCTGCGTTGTCAACAGCCGCAATATCGTCTGTCAGCGTTGCTATCGGAGCCGCAAGACCGTCGTTTAGTAGGTCAATAACCTTAGAGCCGTCTACAGTCGCCGCTTCCAGCTCAGCTAGGTCGGTAACTACGGACACGCCGTTAATCTTCTGGAACAGAGTATAGGTGCGGTGTGTCGGTACAGCGTCCTTATTGCGGTTTAGGTCCATAGAGAAAACCACGTCGTCGGCGCTAACCTTTATGCCTGTGTCCACTACCGCTCCGTTTTCTACCTTTGCGTAGGTGACATCGTCACGCAGTAGGAAGTAGAAGGAGGAGCTGTCCGCTGTCTCAGCATAGTTGTGAGAGATAGAGGAGTCGGTGGTTATATTGTCGTCCACATCCATATTCAAAAGACGTATAAATGTGTTGGATGTTAGCGAAGCAATACTGTTACGGGGTGGCCAGTAGGACAGGTACTGCGAGTTTGTGAACGTGGTCACAAAGGGACGAGTTTCTCTTAGCGTGGTGTCATTGTAGTCATACATTTCCCACTCGCCAACAGGACGTGACTTTGTTCTCAGAACAGTGTCGATGTTCATAACCTCTTGGTTTACTGCCAGATGTCCCATGTTGGAGAAAAGAGGTATGAGGTAGGCGTTATCTTCAACAAGCACTCTTTCAAGCTGTGCGTAGATGTCCCACGACTCGCTGATAGGTGCACTGGAGGCGTCATCAATCAGTTGGTCTACTTCGGGGTCAGCCATTCCGCTGTCGTTGTACGGTGCGTCTGTGTAGAACAGCGAGCGCACAGCGTAGTCAGAACCGGAAACAGATGTCCAACCTGTGAAGTAAAGGTCCCACTCGCCCGAATCCACTATAGAAGTGGCGGAGGAGTAGTCAGGTGCAAGCTCTAGCTGAATGTTAAAGCCTGCTTTGGTCAGCAGATCACGAGCAATGTTCATGTTCTGCTCTTGTGCGGGTGTACCCAGTAGGGTTAGGGTTACAGGTTCTGCATCAACTGTAGGTGCAGGGGTCGAGGTGCCGGAAGTACCGGGGGTAGGGTTAGCGGCTGATGGCTGGCTTTCTGTGGGTGTACAACCGACAAAAGCCATGACCACGATACTCAGTGCGAGCATCATTAGAGCAATTCTTTTCATTTGGAAATCTTTAACCTTTCTTTTTAGCGGCAGTTAGCCGCATTTTTGTCCCCATTAAAGATCAGTTAATTTGTATCAAATCGATATAGTGAAACGCAATCAAAAAAACCTTTTAACAGGACTATATATGAAAATATAACAGCCTATGACGTGAGATGCATATTCCATTATATTAGCATATGTCCAAAATGGCGCATTTATGTGATGCCATGACGTGGAGTTCACTATACCACAGAAAACAGGGAAAATCAACCTTAAATAACAATCCTAATACTCTATAACATAAAGTTAACGAATTCAGAGCCTTATTTTCTAACTTTCCGAAAGTGCCAAAGCCAAAAGCTCTAAACTTTGTGGAAAACTGCGGAGCCGTAAAGCTCCCATCTACCTCTTGAATTCAGAGCCTAAAGCTCTAAACTCTGTGGAAGACTGCGGAGCCGTAAAGCTCCCATCTACCTCTTGAATTCAGAGCCCAAAGCTCTGAATTTTGTGGAAGACTGCGGAGCCGCAGCTCCGCAGTCTTCTTGACCCAATGAACAATTCGCTATCTCGGCATTACCGAGGATATAAATCAGTTTGTGGCTTAGCCCTGCTTTGCCCAGTAAGCAGCTAGGTGCTCATTAACCTTGTTCTGATCCGCTTGGATTGGCTCGTTAGCGGAATCGAACAGAGGTGTGATTGTGGAGTAAGCAGGCATCTTGTTGCCTTCGAAGAACGCTACGAATGCATTCTGGTCGATAGAGTACATAAGCGCTTTTCTCACATCTTCGTCCATAACAACACGGTTGAACTCAGGGTGCTGGTTTATAACCAAGTAACCTACGGAGTTAGAAGGTATGGAGGTGAAGTGTGTGTTGGGGTCAGACTTAACCTGTGTGTGTGTGTGCTCAGGAACTGTCAGTGTTAGGTCGATGTCACCACTTCTGAAAGCAGATATGGAGCTATCAGGGGACTGGATAAAGGACACGTTGATGGTCTTTATCTTAGCGTGTCTGTCTGTTTCAGGCATAAATCCTGGGTTTCTCTCAAGAACTGTCTGATTCAGGTCTTGATACAGAACAGCATAAGGGCCGCTGAACAGCATGTGGTTATCATAGTCAGGACCCTGTGTCATAGCTGTACGGTCACCGTAGATAATATCTGCGGTGGGGTCGTAGTTAGCTACGTCAACGTCAGCCATAACAGCCTCAACAGACTCTTGGTTGTATATACCGGAAGCCATGTGAGCTAGGAAGTAAACGATCTGTGGGAATGCGCCCTGTGTTGTGATCTTAACGACCTGGTAAACGCCTGCGTCGTTGTCAACAGCGTTTATGTCATCTGTAAGAGCAGTTATAGGAGCAGGTAGACCTTTGCTCAGCTCGTCGATAAGTTTGCCTGTGCCGCCTGTTAGAGCACCATCAAGCTCTGTGAGGTCAGTTACGATAGAAACTTCGTCAATCTTCTCAAACAGAGTATAGGTTCTGTGGTCCGGTACAGCGTCTTTATCCTTAGCGATGTTTAGCGAGTAAACAACGTCACTAGCGGAAACCTTGATACCGGTGTCAACAGCTGCATTGTCAACAACCTTAGCGTATGTTACGTCATCACGTAGGATGAAGTAGAACGCCGCATTGCCGTCAGCAACAGCGTAGTTGCGGGACAGAGCGGACTCTGTTGTAAGCTGGTCGTCAGGAGTTAGGTTCATCAGACGGATAAAGGAGTTAGAGGTGAAGTATCCGGAGATGGTGTCGTTGTGGCGGGGTGGCCAGTAGGACGTAACCTGTGAGTTTGTGGAAGTAAGCTCCAGAGGACGAGTTTCGGACAGTGAAGCGTCCACATACTCGTACATTTCCCAAGGTCCTGTAACACGAGCCTTAGGCAGTACAGCACTCTCAGGCTTTAGAACTGTCTGGTTAAGCGCTTGGAACTTCAGGTTGTTAAATAGTGGAATGTAGTAAGCGTTGTCCTCAAGAAGTACTTTTTCAAGTTCTTCGTAGATAGGCCAAGCTAGCTCGGGGATAGCAGCAGAACCCTCGTCTATCAGACGGTCAACTTCAGGGTCAGCGATGCCGCCACGGTTGAAGGGAGCGTCTGTGTAAAACAGTGAACGTGTGCCGTAGTCGGGGTTAGCACCGGAGATGTTCCATCCGGAGTACATAACATCCCAAACGCCGGACTCACGGATAGCAGTGGAGCTAGCTGTGTCGGGTGCTATGGACAGAGTAACTGTGAAGCCTGCTTTGATAAACAGGTCACGCACGATGTTCGCAACGTTTTCACTTGTGGAGGATGCCAGTATTGTGATGTCAATAGGCTCAGCGTCCGCAGGTGGGGCTACAGTTGAGCCGCCGCCCTCAGAAGTGCCCGGTGCCTGCGAAGCTGTCGGCGTACATCCGACAAACGCCATCAGCACCATGGTAAGTGCCACTAGAAGGGATATAACCTTTTTCATGTTGGTATCTTCTCCTTTAAATTCTTGTTTTAGGCGATTATTAGACCTGTCAGCATTCACAATGGAAGGCGGGTCAAACCTTTGTGTAGCATCATGATGCCGAGCGGTTTAGAAATCTGCCCTTTGCCGATATTTCCGTTTGACGGTTCACCTATAGTTTACCGCAAAACACGGAAGATATGAGCAAGCGCTGTGGGAATATGCTGTCACTCCAAAAACAATGTTGAAAACGCTCTACACTCTTACGCATATCACTTGTAACCCCAAAAAACTTTCTGTAGTTATCGTTTGACAATAGTAATAAATATTGTGGCTTTTTTAACAATGGTTTTAGAGAGATTACACTACACTCCACAAAA
>CAYJIK010000072.1:0-9904 GCA_964370205.1 uncultured Oscillospiraceae bacterium
TTTACCACTATAGCCATAGTGTTCTTCGGCGCTCAGCTCATTGAGGGAAACTGGATAATTGTCGGCGATGTTATGGCGGTTATACAGTATGTCAGCCAGATAATGCAGTCTGTAGTTATGCTGTCAAGTATATTCACCATGCTACCTAGGGCGATGACTTCGCTTGACCGTGTCAATGAGATACTGACACGTGAGCCTGCCATAGTCGACAAGCCTACCACAAAGCCGATAGAAGATAAGCGCATAACTATAAAGTTTGACGATGTATCCTTTGTCTATGAAGGGGCTGAAGAGCCTGCACTGGAGAACATCTCGTTCACAGCAAACCCCGGTGAGCGTACTGCAATTATCGGATCAACAGGTTGCGGTAAAACAACGCTCATCAACATGATACTCCGCTTTTATGACGTTACATCAGGCAGTGTCACCTTTGACGGTGTTGATGTTCGTGACCTTGCGCAGAAGGACTTGCGAGCGCATATTGGGTATGTACCCCAGAAGGCGTCGCTGTTTTCTATGACACTTGGGCAGAACATATCGCTGGGTAAAAACGACGCTACAAAGAAAGAAATGCTGGAAGCAGTCCGAATTTCACAGGCGAAGGATTTTGTAAACGACCGTGAAGAAGGGTTAGATGCTATGATATCGCAGGGGGGGCTAAACCTCTCGGGCGGTCAAAAGCAGCGCCTTGCTATAACGAGAGCGGTTGTGCGTAAGCCGTCCATATACATATTTGATGACAGCTTCTCCGCACTGGACTACACCACCGACGCAAAACTGCGCGCAGAGCTTGCTAAGATAGACGGTGACGCCACCACAATAATTGTGGCACAGCGTGTGGCGACTATCATGAACTGTGACCGTATAGTGGTAATGAACAACGGTCGCATCGAAGGAGTCGGTACTCATACAGAATTACAGGAAAGTTGCGAGGTTTACAAAGAGATAGTAGCTTCACAGCTTTCAGCAGAGGAGGCAGGTTATGGCGCAAAATAATGAACGCTCCGCACCTCAAGACAGACCACAGTCCGGCCCCGGCTTTGGAGGAGGACGAGGCGGTGGCGGCGGCGGTCGAATGAGAATCATCGAAAAGCCACGTGACTTTAAAACCAGCTTTTTCCGGCTTATGACCTACCTCAGCCCCTACAAGCTCCGCATGGGCATAATGCTTATGACAAAGCTTATTGCTATAGCCCTCACCACCGCTATACCCTATGTCATGGCTTACGCCACTAACGAGATGACAAGGGTGAGTAACCTCGTTATAACAGTAGGTTCGGCAACACTTGACATGACACTGCTTGTCAACATACTACTGTCCCTAGCGGTTTTGTATGTGGTTTCAGCGGTTATCAACTACATCAACCGAATAACCATCACGTCTATGATAAACCGAATGATGTATGAACTGCGCCGCCAGATAGACGAAAAGGTGACCAGACTACCGCTCTCCTACTTCGACACCCACCCCTACGGCGACACACTAAGCCGTGTCACAAATGACGTGGACAGCATATCAAATTCACTGAATCAGAGCTTTAACCAAGCTATAAACGCCGTATTCTCCATTGTTATGGTGGCGGCTGTAATGCTGTGGATAAGCCCCACGCTTACAGTGGCAGGCTTGATAATAATGCCACTCGGTGCGCTTGTGTCCATGTGGGTTATTAAGTTTTCGCAGAAGTACTTTAGAGGGCAACAGCGCCATTTGGGTATGCTAAACGGCTACATCGAGGAGATGTACTCCAACCAGAACGTCATAAAGGCGTATGGTCAGGAACAGAACGTTGTTGATGAGTTCGCAAACTACAATAAGAACCTGTATGACTATATGTGGAAGGCGCAGTTTTGTGCTTCTATTATAATGCCGTTTGTACAGTTCTTGACTAACCTCGGTTATGTAGCGGTGGTTGTGCTTGGGTCTGCGATGGTTGTTGCGGGCAACCTGCTTGTCGGTGACATTCAAGCGCTCACACAGTATATGCGCCAATTTTCCCAGCCTGTCGCTATGCTCACAAACGTGTTTAACACGCTGCAGTCGGCAGTTGCGGCAGGTGAGAGAATATTCGGACTACTTGACCAACCGGAGGAAAAACCGAACGTTAAGAACGTGCCTATCCCCGATGACTTAGAGGGTAGGGTATCCTTTAATGATGTACACTTCTCCTATGTACCCGGTACACCGATTATCACAGGGCTTAACGCACAGATTAACCCCGGCGAGATGATAGCTATAGTAGGGCCGACAGGTGCAGGCAAGACCACGCTTGTTAACCTACTGCTACGCTTTTATGATTTAGATAGCGGCGCTATTACGATTGATGGTTTGGACATCAGCCATATGGACAGGGTAAAGCTTCGTAACCACTTTGGTATGGTACTTCAGGACACATGGCTGTTCAAGGGGACTATTATGGATAATATCCGTTATGGTAGCACCGAGGCGACGGAGGAGGAGGTCATTGCGGCGGCGAAGTCTGCGTATGCGCACCGCTTTATACAACAGCTCCCCGGTGGTTATAATTTTGAACTCGCAGAGAACGCTACAAACGTGTCACAGGGTCAGCGTCAGCTTTTGACAATAGCAAGAGCACTACTCGCAAACCCTGACATACTTATTCTTGATGAAGCTACAAGCTCTGTTGACACCAGAACGGAACTTCTTATTCAGCGTGCTATGTATGCACTGATGAAGAACCGCACAAGCTTTGTCATAGCGCACAGACTTTCCACTATCCGCGACGCAAACAAGATACTTGTGGTAAACGCAGGTAATGTTGTGGAGATCGGTAATCATGAGGAACTGCTTGAGGCGAAGGGTTACTACTATAACCTCTACAACAGCCAGTTTATGGCACCGACTGCTTAGTGGGGCTTTATACGCTACGGAGTACGTTCTTGTGTATTCGGTAGGTAGTGTAACTATCTTTACCACCTACTAAATGGATTTTAGCTGACACAAACTCGTTTGCGAACGAGTTTACAAATGAGTTTCCGACGAGTTAGTGAAATAATAAAGTATACAGATATCTAGGGGCGGTTTTGCGTGTTCGCCCGAAACCAATGGTAAACCAAAGGTTTCGGGCGGTCACACAGGACCGCCCCTAGATTTTTGCGTAGTTTACTTATATGAATTCGGACAACTGATATAGTAGAGATAATGTTAAATACAAAAAACATTAACAGTATTGGCAGTAGAAGAATATAGCCACTCCTATCGGAAAAGATAAAAACAACCAAAACCAAAATGGAGGGCGTTATGCTTAACAGAGCGACAACACGATACATAGCTTACCTTATAACCTATACCGCTTTACTGCTTTTTGTCGTGTATAAGTTGGAACTGATTTTTTCGTTTTTCGGTGTGGTTTTTAAGGTGTTGACTCCGCTGTTCTTCGGTGGGGTGGTGGCGTTTGTTGTGTCTACACCGTTTGAAAGGTTGACAGAGTTTTTTGATAGGTGGAGGGTGCTGAAAAAACATTCGCTGTCTGCGCCTGTAGCGTTTGTGGTTTTGTATGTGACACTGAGTGTGGGTATCGCTTTGATATTTGGGTATCTTTTGCCATCGCTTTATAGGAGTGTTAGTGCAATACTTGACAACATGGACGGTTATATGGCGAGTTTGAATAGCGTTTTTTCAGAGTTGATGAGCATGTTGGGGTTTCATAGTGTGGACAGTGATGTTGTGTCATCGCTTACAATGCAGGTTGCTGTTATGGTAAACGCTTTTTTTGATGACGTTTCGGCTAATTTTGTTGAGTATACAGGGCGGATCGTGCCGTATATGTTCGGGGTATTGTTAGGGCTGATACTGTCGGCGTATCTCCTTAAAGAGAGGAAGCATCTCACCTCGCAACTCACCTCACTCGGGGAGGCGTATTTGACGCCGTCGTTATTTGAGAGAGTTTGTAGGCTTGCTACAGTGGTACACGAGGCGTTTTCTGATTTTGTGATGGGACAGGTCACGGAATCTGTGATATTAGGGACACTTTGCTTTGGAGGTATGACGGTTTTCGGGTTTCCCTTTGCTTTGCCTATATCGTTTATAGTGGGGCTTACGAACATAATCCCGATAGTAGGCCCGTTTATCGGCGCAGTACCTGCTCTGCTGTTGATAGTTGCGGAGTCTCCCGAAGAAGCGTTGTGGTTTTTGATTTTCATAGTGCTTTTACAGCAGTTTGAGAGCAATATTATTTACCCTCGTGTTGTGGGGAATAGAGTGGGACTACCGGGGCTTTGGGTAATAATTGCTGTACTGCTTGGCGGTGGTTTGTTTGGTGTTTTGGGGATGTTTGTGGCGGTGCCGGCGATGTCAGTGCTGTACCGCATTGTCAAGGAGGATGTGAAGGCGAGAAGGGAGGGGGAGTAGTGAGGTGCCATGTGACGGTGGGCTTTGCTCTTTTCCCTTAATGCTTTGCGGAAACACGCCACCCCGGGCAAAAACAGTTAGTTGCTGTTAAGACTCAGAGGTGGTAAACCTACACGCTTACAGACTGTTGACAGTACGCAGATTGCGCAGTTTGGTCTGCGGGCGACACATACCGCTCTGCCGTGCATTACCAGGCGGTGACAGAAGTCGTTTGACTCGGTGGGGGGGAGGCAGGTGGACAGTTCCTTCTCTACTTTGCCCGGGTCTTTTGAGGTGGACAGTCCAAGTAGGTTTGTTATGCGAATACAGTGGGTGTCGCAGACTATGGCAGGTAAACCGTAGACATCGCCGAGTATCAGGTTGGCGGTTTTTCTTCCTATGCCGGGGAGTGTCAGCAGTTCTTCCATAGTGGACGGTACTTCTCCACCGTAGACAGATAGTATCATCTGCGACATACCGATGATGTCCTTTGCCTTAGTGTGGTAGAAGCCGCAACTTTTGACAGTCTCCTCCATATCGCTAAGGTCAGCCGCCGCCAGTGCTTCTAAACTAGGGTAGCGGCTGAATAGGTGGGGAGTGACCTTGTTTACTCTGGCATCTGTACACTGTGCGGCAAGGCGTGTAGCTATAAGGAGTTGGTAGGGTATATCGTAATCAAGGGAGCATTCGGGTTCTGGGTATTCTTGCTTGAGTAGTTCTATAGCGCTTATAGCACGTTGTTTTTTAGTCATGAGAGTTCTCCTTTTTGGGTAAGGTTTAGTCTTGTGCCTATTATACTACATCGGGGAGAGTGGTTCAATATGTAGGAGGAGTTGTGAGCGGTGAGGATTTAGGGGAAGCTATATTTACGTCGGACATGAATAAACAGGCTCTGCCTTTGGGGGAGGAGCCCCCTTTGTTAGCCCGAGGTGTGTAGTGTTATGGCTTCTACTTGTGACTGTGTCGTTTGCAAACGGTAGGTTTGACCACAGTCGTTAAGATTAGCCATCATGCAATGTAGAGTGAGTCTTCCTGACTTTTTATATCTGATATCACGATATAAAACATGATGGGTTGTGTACTTTTATGATAAAAGACCCCCAACCTACAAACTTTGTCTTGACAAAACAAAAAGCGTGCAGTATATTATACCTATACCCCCTATAGGTATAAAGAAAGGAAGAAAACATATGAAACAGTGCATGGACGTTGAAGCGGTCAATAAACGTTTAAAGAAAATCGAGGGACAGGTCAGAGGCATCATGAAGATGGTGAACGACGACAAACCTTGTGAGGATATCCTAATACAGATAGGCGCAATAAAATCTGCACTGCACAAGACAGGGCAGATAATACTCGAGGGGCACATGCATCACTGCGTACTTGACGGAATAAGTAGCGGTAAGGAAGACGAAACCATTGAGAAACTGATTTCAGCACTCAATCAATTTTCTAAGACGATTTAAGGAGACTTACCATGAGAAAATATGTAATGAAGCTAAACTCTATCCCAATGCTGTGGGTTTCAGGTTTGTTTTTACTTGCAAGCTTTATAACAGAGTACATACTGCCGCTTTTGGGTATTGCTTTTGAATTTCCTGTTAACCCTGCATGGGTATCACTTACAATTTCCGGTACACCTCTTGCTTATCTGGCGGTAGTAAACACATTAGATAAGAGAATCACCTCTCCCCTTTTAATTACAATCGCAATGATAGCCGCTGTTTATATCGGTGACATATTCGCCGCAGGTGAAGTAGCATTTATCATGGCTATAGGCGAATGGCTTGAGGACAGAACAGTAGAAAAAGCCAAAAAAGGGATAGAAAAGCTACTTAACCTCGTCCCCACACAGGGCAGAGTTATCACCGCTGACGGCGAAATTATGGTGGACGCAAAGGACATAAAATCTGGGGACATCATCAGAGTTCTACCGGGCGAGAGCTTTCCTTCGGACGGCGTTATAACAGTGGGCGACACCACCGTTGACCAGAGCATCATGACAGGTGAAAGTCTACCTGTCGACAAGGCGGTGGATGACGAAGTGTTCACAGGCACAATTAACCGCTACGGCTCGGTAGACGTTAAAGTAACGAGATCGTTTGAGAACTCCTCACTGCAAAAGATGATTAAACTGGTCGAAGATGCAGAGAACAACAAAGCGCCGATGCAGAAAATCGTGGATAAGTGGGCAGCTTGGCTTGTACCCATTGCCGTGGTTATTGCGATAATAACATATTTGGTGGTTGCCTTTATGATGATGGAACCTGATGCGGCTCTGGTTCGGGCTGTTACGGTACTTGTAGTGTTCTGCCCCTGTGCTTTGGCACTCGCCACACCGACCTCCATCATGGCGGCTATCGGTCAGGCAACAAAGAAGGGCGTACTTATCAAATCGGGCGAAGCATTGGAGCGCATGGGAACAGTGTCCACAGTTGCTTTTGACAAGACAGGTACAATAACTCACGGCAAACTCACAGTAAGCGATGTAAAAACCTATGATATTGACGAAAGCAAGCTGCTTTCCCTTGTCAGTACCGTAGAAAGTCGCTCGGAGCATCCTATCGGTAAAGCTGTGGTGGCTTACGCTAAAGCAAACAGTATAAAGCAGTTAGACTTAAAGTACTTCACTATGGCAGTCGGAAAAGGCGTTATAGCCACGGTGGACGGAGACACTGTTTTCTGTGGAAATGAAAAACTCATAGAGGATAACGCAAAACTGACTGTCACAAACGAAGTGGCAGACACTGTTTCAGCTTTAAGGGAACAAGGCAAAGCTGTAATTATTGTTGCAAATTCAGAAAAAGTTATCGGGATTGTCGGACTGTCCGACGAGATAAAAGACACCTCAGCAACCGCTATTTCAAACCTCAAGTCCGCAGGTATCGAAAAAACTGTCCTGCTCACGGGGGACAACGAAAAAAGTGCTAACTTTATCGCCAGCAAAGTCGGAATAACAGACATTTTCTCCTCTCTGCTCCCTGAGGATAAGGTTGATGCTGTCAAAACCATTATGCAGAGTTCTGAAGGAGTCTGCATGGTTGGCGACGGTGTAAACGACGCCCCTGCACTGAAAACCGCAACAGTTGGTGTCGCAATGGGGACAATGGGTAGCGATATAGCGATAGACGCCGCCGATATTGCCATTATGGGAGACGACATCTCAAAGATTTCGTACATCAAAAAGCTGTCAAACGCCACCATCTTCTCGATAAAGTTTAACATCACCATGTCCATGGCGATAAACATTGTAGCGATTATGCTGTCCGTCATGGGGCTATTAAACCCGGCGACAGGCGCACTGGTTCATAACGCTGGTTCTGTACTTGTGGTTATGAATGCGGCAAGGCTTTATGATAGGAGGATTGAATAGACGAACACCCTCTGTATAACAAATGCTCCGTCAGCAAACGTTGTTTGGTGGCGGAGTTTTTTTATAGCTAAATGTAAGCTGCTATATTGTTTTTCATGTTCTCAGTCAGTTGTGAAACAGATAGGTCACACAGCGACTAAACTAGAGCGGTTATGACATAGCCAGGCAAGATAACCAGAGCGTTAAATGCGTGATTTAGGGTAGTGTCAGTATCGTTTACATTCTGCACATGAGTGTTTGGGTATTGAAGTACAGTCTTTATTGATGAAGATTTAGGTAATCTGTATCCGGCAAAGTGTTTAAGATATTTGCAAAAAGCGAGCATATTTTAATAGAGGGCGGATATGGATAAGTAGAACAGTTGCCGGAGAAGCTGTATTGATGCTGTATTGATACTGATTTTTGATTATGTTATAATGCAGTTAACAGTAGAAGTGGTTGGGAGACCCGCTTAACCGGTAGCTTTCTTAATTTATACGGTGGGCAATTCTTCTAAAATGTCAATATTTTGTTCTGCGCAGGAGGGTATATGAAAAAAGTTCTCATTATGATTTTAGCTATCGCTGTTTGTGCCAACCTAACCTCTTGTGTCAACAATGGTGGAATTGACGTGTCAAATATTTCGTCCGAGATTTCGCCGACCGCCTCTATAGTCACTAGCCCTGCTCCCACCCCCACCCCAAACTACTTTGATGAAGGCGAGGTGGATTATATCACCACTAAAGACTTTGTCTCGGCAGGTGACGTGTTTGAATATCATGAGCTTGACATACAGTCCGCCGTGTTCGAGGAGTTTGACGAGGTGGTGACGGATTTTATACTGTTTGATGACCGGGGTGTTTTGGTATGTGGGCTGTTGCCGGAGAGAAGTTATTATTTCTTTAAGATAGTGTAACGAAAGGGTGTGATGATAAATTCATCACACCCTTTGCTGTTAAGAATAATACAAATTCGTCCCAATGAACCGCTCACGGATGATAGCAGGGAAGCATAAAAACAAGCGGGAAATACATTTGAAATCACGCATGGGAGTTGAATGCTATTAAGAATGCATCATTTTTGAACACTATCAATTGACAAATTTTGTATTTTAATGTATAATAAGTGTAATAATCGTTCGCTACTCACTTGTTTTTTATTTAAACAAAGTAAAATCAGAAATCAACTCTTACATGATAACAGATGGCGAAGAATATGTAAGTGAACATCAATTCTACAACAAAACAAAGGAGTGACATCATGAAAACCACAAACAATATCAACAACACAACCAACACCATCAAAATCACCCCTTTCGTCTGTCCTGTTTGTGGATCTGAGAGCTGTGTGTCGGCGGAGGACAAGCGCCACGCCACTCGAGTTATTCCATGTGTCTGTGGTAGGTGTGGAGCGTTTTTGTATCCGTCTACCAGCCTTTGGTCGTGGTTGCTATTGATTTACATAG
Source organism: uncultured Oscillospiraceae bacterium (assembly GCA_964370205.1). Classification (GTDB taxonomy): domain Bacteria; phylum Bacillota; class Clostridia; order Oscillospirales; family Ruminococcaceae; genus DAMCAP01. The sequence continues at coordinate 9,166 of CAYJIK010000072.1, forward strand.
CTTTGCTCTGTATTTTGTATATAGCTCACTACTTTTTAAATGTCTTATACGATGTGTCGCTTTGGAGCGGCGATTCGATGATGATACTGGCGATTGTTGCACTTTTTATTGCGGACATGGCAGTTAAGCGAGTGGCGATACTTCGTGTGCGTCAGCCGTCAAGCAGCAAACTGCATACCTTAATGGCAGAACGTTTCGAGCGCAAGCTTGCCTGTCCCGTGTGCGACGGTGAAGAGTGTATACCGCTCGGCAGAAAGTGCGGACGCTTTAAAGCGTTTAAGCCTTTCCCCTGCAAGCATTGTAAAAAGCTTGTTATCCACAAGGTTGACAGCGGTACTTGGACAGCGATTTTGCTTGTAGTGTTGTATTTGCTGATTTGGGAATACATACCGATTTTAACGGAGAGCGGTTTCCTATGGGTGGTGTACGCTGTGATGATATTCGGAGTAATCTTCATAAGCGCCGCCGCTGATGTCCTAAGTGTGTTTTTGTCATCAATGGACGAGGAGTAAAACTGCTTGAAGTAGACTAAGAGGGTTTGTTTCACACCGCTTGATGGTATGAACAAACCCTCTACTTTCATTTTCTATTCACTTTGGTAGAATCAAAGGACAAAACATGGTATTGCAGACTTCTTGGTTTACTTTAAAAATCTAAGGGGTTGTGACGAAATTGTAATAATGTACAAAACTTGTAGGGGCGAACCTGTGTGTTCGCCCGAAACTAATGGTAAAAACCA
>CAYJIK010000073.1:0-9853 GCA_964370205.1 uncultured Oscillospiraceae bacterium
CAGAACGTCGTGAGACAGTTCGGTCCCTATCTGTCGTGGGCGCAGGATATTTGAAGGGAGCTGTCCTTAGTACGAGAGGACCGGGATGGACATACCTCTGGTGCACCGGTTGTCACGCCAGTGGCACAGCCGGGCAGCTATGTATGGATCGGATAAACGCTGAAAGCATCTAAGCGTGAAGCCGTCCCTAAGATAAGATATCCCTCTGCGTTAGCAGGTAAGACCCCTTGTAGACTACAAGGTTGATAGGCTCTGTGTGTAAGCGTCGCGAGGCGTTTAGCTTGAGAGTACTAATCGGTCGAGGACTTACCCTTTCGTCTCGATAACTTCTCTTTGTTCAATTTTTTGGGTGTAATCAGATTGGGCTATATACGGCCCGTTGGTCAAGCGGTCAAGACGCTGGCCTCTCACGCCGGAAACAGGGGTTCGATTCCCCTACGGGTCACCACAGTCGGTGTTTATTGCTAAGAGGATCCACCCGTTCCCATTCCGAACACGGTAGTTAAGCTCTTTAGCGCTCACAATACTTGGATGGAGACGTCCCGGGAAGATAGGTAATGCCGACACAAAAGGCTCCAGACTTTGTCTGGAGCCTTTTTGCGAGTCGCTGATGAAAGTCAGCGACTTTTTTGCGTGTTGTAATTGTTTTTGTCTTTAGTTGTATGGTATAATGTAGTTATTGTGGGCTTGTTATATTGATCTAGCCCAGTGATAGTGATTATACAGCGAGGGTTTATAATAGTATAACTTAGCATGTTACAATGATGTTGAAAGTGAAGGTGTTTTATGCCACAAAAATTCAGGAAGCTAGTAGCAATTGAGCCAATTCACCTGTGGGACTACGCCGAGAAAGCGCTTTGCGACTATGCTGATGAGGTGATCCTGCACGACGACCTGCCCGACAGTGATGACGAGATAGTCCGCCGTGTCGGAGACGCTGACGCAATGCTTGTTAGCTACACCACACATGTCAGCGGTGATGTTATAAAACGTTGCCCGAACCTTAAGTATATCGGACTTTGTTGCAGTTTGTACTCCCCTTCAGCGTCACATGTGGACATTTTGACAGCTGAAGAGCTTGGAATAAAGGTGACTGGTGTTCGTGACTATGGGGACGAGGGTGTCGCTGAGTTTGTTGTGCATGAACTTGTCCGCCTGCTACATGGCTATGGCGACCGCAGGTGGGACAGTGAGTCACGTGAAATAACAGGCTTGAAGGTGGGTATCATCGGCATGGGTGTGACCGGGACAGTCATTGCTGACGCTCTTCGTTTCTTCGGCGCAGACCTTTCCTATTACAGTCGTACGAGAAAGCCCGAGGCGGAAAAAAAAGGTGTGAAGTATCTCGAGTTGAATAACCTTGTAGCTGACTGTGAAGTGCTGTGTACCTGTTTAAACAAGAATGTCGTGCTACTGCATGAAGAGCAGTTTTCGCTTATGAACGGTAGGAAGATAATCTTTAATACAGTCGGGTCACCCACTTACGATACCAAACCGCTTAAGAAGTTGCTGGACAACGGTAGTATGCTGATCTGTGACCTTACGACTTCGGTTGGGGACACCGAGCTGTTTAGTCATCCAAATGTGCGGTGTACAGGCTTTTCGGCAGGGCTCACTTTACAGGCACGTAAGAGGTTAAGTGATAAGGTGTTGCTGAACCTTAAAAGTGTAGTAGACGACATGTAATCTGCTCATTTGGGTTATACTTATGTAGCTTATATGAGTATTTGTCGGCTAGGTGTTCAATGAAAATCTATTCAGCGCAAAATTACAATAATACAGATTAGAAGGGTTGTTTATGGTTATGATTTTAGGGGCTGTTATTTTTACTGCGATATCGTGGTATGTCGGTATTTTTCTTGGGGCATCTGCGAACATGGGAGCCGATTTAGGGAATCTGTTTGCAATTTTAGTTATGGGCAGCTTTATATTGTACTCTTTGGAGAAAAAGAAGAAAGAATAATGTATGAGCCGGAGGAATGCAGTGAAAGACAGTAAGAATAAGTACTTAAGCTATGGGATAGCCTTTGGTATGCCGCTTGGGACTTCGGTAGGTATGATTTTGGGGCTACTGTTTGAGCCGATCGGTATGACAGTTGGGCTGAGTGTCGGGACAGGTGTCGGTATGCTGTTGGGGCTTGTAATAGGGACTATCATGGATGGTCGGAACAATACTGACGACAGAGATCGTTAGAAGCCATACAATGCAGTCTATATTTTTAAACATATTAAAATACACTTTTGAAAGGGAGAACAACATGGAAAAGCTGATTTTAGCGATTAACCCCGGGTCTACCAGTACAAAGGTGGCGCTTTTTATGGGGACGGAGGAACTTCAGAACGAGAGCGTCGAGCATCCTACAGAGCAGATACAGTCGTCGCCGTCAGTGGCGTCGCAGTATACCTTTAGGCTTGAGGCTATACTGGCGCTACTTGACAAGTGGGGACTTGATAAGTCTAGGTTATCCGCTGTTGTCGGGCGTGGCGGATTGTTGCCACCTATAAAGGCCGGCGGTTACCGTGTCAACGAAGCTATGCTGAACCGCCTCCAGAACCCGATAGCGGAACACGCTTCAAATCTGGGCGGTATAATCGCCTACAACATCGCAGAACCGCTTGGGCTACCAGCTTTTATCTATGACGCTGTAACGTCGGACGAGCTGGACGACATAGCGAGGGTCACTGGCCTGCTTGACATTAAGAAGCGCAGTATGAGCCATGTTCTCAACACTAAGGCTGTAGCCAGACAGTATGCAGAGTCGATAAAGCGTACATACGGCGATATGCGTCTTGTGGTTGCTCATCTCGGCGGTGGTATCTCGGTCAGTGCGCACCGACTTGGAAAACTTGTGGACACTACGAGTGATGACATCGGGGCAATGTCCCCCGAACGCTCGGGCAGTGCGCCGCTAATGGACGTTGTGAAGCTTTGCTTTAGTGGTAAGTATACCGAAAAGGAACTGCTCAAACACATTAGAGGTAACGGTGGACTGAAAAACCTGCTCGGGACACATGACTGTCGAGAGGTTGAACGCCGCATAGCAGGTGGGGACAGCTACGCCGCACTTGTGTATGGTGCTATGGCCTATCAAATAGCGAAGTGCATAGCGGAGATGAGTGTTGCGCTTAGCGGAAATGTGGACGCTATTATTTTGACAGGTGGAGTTGCATATTCTGACGTGCTAACGGAAATGATACAGGAAAGGGTAAAGTTTATTGCTCCTGTGGTGCGTATACCGGGTGAGAATGAGATGTATTCGCTTGCTTGTGGTGCTCTTCGTATAGTCGAGGGAAAAGAGGAAGTGCATACTTATAGCGAGTAATGCGAAGTAGGTGCTGGGACGGAAAGGGAGTGGAGTTATGCGGATAGTATTGTTGCACGCTGAATGTGATTTGAAAATTGCAGGGGAGGTTTGCGAGAAGATGTCCGAGTGTGGCTACGAGGCGGACAGGCGCAGTGTCGAGACGCTACCTGACGATTGCGGTCTGTACACCCATGCGTTTATACTTCTGACACAAGATGGGCTTGAACAGTTTGCAGATGATGAGAAAGTGGCAGAGTTTATCCACTACTTTTCTATACAGGGGAGATTGTTCGCATATGCTACCGAGCGTTTTTACTTCCCGACAGATATATCTGAAATGCTAAAGCCACTTACCTACTGCCCAACCTTGAGGGTGGAGGACGTGGCAGGTTCGCTTTCGGCGGTGGAGGGAGATTTGCGCTACAACGGTGACGATAAGTTCCACTACCACCGAAGTGGGGGGCAGGAACTACCCAGTCACCGAAGTATTGACACAAGACGAGTGCGTAACAAGTCGCTGATGTATATGTTGATTGCTATTGTTCTGGGGATTTTGATGATTACGATGGTGAGGTTGGGAGTTTTGTAAATTAGGAATTGTTGTGATGGGGAGCGAGTGTTTCCTTTTATGGAGATATTGGGGATAAGCAGGCAGAACGCATTGTGTGTTCCCTACATGTTGGTAGGCGTGAAGATGGCGAGAGGGTCTGCGCCCCCAGCCCACGTCATCGGGGTTTGGCGTTACCGCTCCCAAGTCGGCGGCGGTGCTTTACGGCTTTTCCGCCACGGAAAAGCCACAAAGCACCACTCGCCTACCTATCGGGGTCGCCGCCATCACCGTACAGCCCGAGGCATCGGCGGCACACCGCCTCCCTCGGTCGCACGGCGAGTCGCCGCCCCCACCCACCCCCCTCCCACAAAGAATTTTTAAAAAACTTCCAAAACCTCTAAAAAAACACTTGCAATTCCCATAAAACTATGGTAAACTCTTTAAGCGTAACTGTACAGAACACTTTTGTCTGCGGACAAAAGTGTTCCAGGAAATTCGCCCATTAGAGGCGAATTTGGACTGGGGAGTGTCTGCGGACAAAAGTGTTCCAGGAAATTCGCCCATTAGGGGCGAATTTGATCTGGGGGATCACCCCAAAGCTTTACCCTCTTGGGCAGAGCTGCGAATAGTAGATATGCGATGATGCAGGAGGTTGCTGCTGCGGTGAGGACCGTATAGCAGGTAATTTCTGCGGAGTATGTCCGAGTTAGAAACCGGGCGATAAAAACCGTATAAGAAAGCAGATAACAGCGAGGCATTGTGCGTTCTAAATGCACTGATATGCCCCGATGTACTGTAGCGGTGTGTTCGGGAAGGTTCACCTTCCTGTTTTTTGCTGTAATGGCACGGAACACACGGCAGGGTGTGCGGAGTATTCATCGTCAACTATAACAAAAATTAGGAGGCGAATTTAGTAGTATGGCAGTCAAAGACCAAATCAGAATCAGAATCAAAGGTTACGACCACCAGCTTGTTGACGTAGCAGCGGAAAAGATAGTTCAAACCGCTAAGCGTGCAGGCGCAGGAGTAGCAGGTCCAATACCGCTACCAACCGAGAAGGAAATCGTAACAATCCTAAGAGCCGTTCACAAGTACAAAGATTCCCGTGAGCAGTTCGAAATGCGTACCCATAAGCGTCTAATCGACATTCTGCGTCCCGGTGCAAAGACTATAGAGGCACTGTCCGCTATAGAACTACCCGCAGGCGTAGAAATCGAAATCAAGCTCTAAATCGACGAAAGTCGTTTAGATAAAGCCCGAAACCACCATATTATATGTACAGTGCGACGGTGGTGATGGCAAACACTCTCATGGCGAGAAGTAAGCTGGTGGACTTGTCCCAAGGCTTACGGTAATGTTGGAGCGGTAACGTTTCAACCAATAACCAAATTTAGGAGGACGAAAATGCAAAAGTGCATAATCGGAAAAAAGCTGGGTATGACACAGCTCTTTGACGAAAAGGGAAAATTCATCCCTGTAACTGTCATTGAAGCAGGCCCTTGTGTCGTGGTACAGAAGAAGACCACCGAAAACGACGGCTACGAAGCCGTGCAGATCGGATTTGGCGACATGACGGTCAAGCGCGCAAACAAACCCAGAAAAGGGCATTTTGCCAAGGCAGACCTACCGCTAAAGCGCACCCTGATGGAGTTTAAGCTAGATGATATGGGCGCTGTAAATGTCGGCGATATCATCAAGGCTGAAACCTTTGAAGTGGGCGACATCGTAGATGTATGCGGAACAAGTAAGGGTAAAGGATATGCGGGTGCTATTAAGCGTCACGGATATAAGAGCCTTAAAGAAACTCACGGTACCGGCCCTGTTCACAGGCACGCAGGTTCCATGGGTGCAAACTCCGACCCATCAAGGGTTATGAAGGGTAAGGGACTACCCGGACACATGGGTGTCGAAAGAGTCACAGTCCAGAACCTTGAGATAGTCAAGGTAGATAACGAGAACAACCTTATTGCTGTCAAGGGTGCGATACCCGGCCCTAACGGCGGTACGGTAACTATAGTAGACGCCGTTAAAGGCGGCTCTAAGAATAAGTAAGGGGGGATAGCAAATGCCAAGTATCAAGGTTTATAATATGCAGGGCGTCGAGGTTTCTGAAACCACACTGTCCGAGGGCATATTCGGTATAGAGCCAAACCCCGGTGTTGTGCATATGGTTGTCAAAAACCAGCTTGCTAATAAGCGTCAGGGTACGCAGTCAGCCCTTACAAGGGCCGAAGTAAGAGGCGGCGGAAGAAAGCCGTGGAGACAGAAGGGCACAGGCCGTGCAAGACAGGGCTCCATCAGAGCACCGCAGTGGTATCACGGTGGTGTCGTATTCGCACCAAAGCCACGCAGCTACCGTTTTAGCCTAAACAAGAAGGTGAGAAGACTTGCTCTAAAGTCTGTTTTCTCTTCCAAGCTGCTTGAAAACAATATCATAATACTGGATAGCATGAACATGACCACCTACAAGACTAAGGAAGTCATCAAGATGATGAGCGCCCTCAGCATAGGCAAGGCACTGTTCGTGAATGCGGAGAAGAACGAGTACTTTGTAAAGAGTGCTGCGAACATTCCCGGAGTAGCAACAGCACTGGTAAACACAATAAACGTTTACGACATGCTCCGCTACGAAAAGCTAGTCATATCGCTTGACGCTTTAAAACAAATCGAGGAGGTGTACGCATAATGAGAGAAGCAACAGCCGTCATTCTAAAGCCCATAATTACGGAGCGCTCCATGGAGGGTATCCATCAGGGTAAGTACACCTTTAAAGTAGCGACAGACGCTAACAAAATCGAAATTGCCTTCGCTGTGGAAGCACTTTTCCCCGGCACAAAGGTAAAGTCTGTTAACACAATGCGTGTTAAAGGCAAGCTAAAGAGAATGGGCAGATTTGCAGGTTACACAGGCGCATGGAAAAAGGCGATAGTAACCATCAAGCCCGACTCCAAGAAAATCGAATACTTCGAAAGCATGATATAAGGGGTAGAATTCTCTAGGAGAATTTCTGAACCGGAAAGGAAGAAACAATGGCTATTAAATCCTATAAACCCACGACACCGTCAAGAAGAACCATGACTGTCGTGGATTACTCGGGACTTTCCAAGGTAGCACCTGAGAAGAAGCTGCTGACCACTATCAAGAAGAAGTCAGGCAGAAACAACACAGGACGCATCACTGTCCGTCATAAGGGCGGCGGTAACCGCAGAAAGTACCGTATTATAGACTTCAAGAGGGACAAGTCCGGTATGCCGGCAACAGTCCTAACTCTTGAGTACGACCCGAACCGCTCCTCCCACATTGCCCTGGTGCAGTATGAGGACGGCGAAAAGCGCTACATCATCGCACCTCACACACTGAAGGTTGGCGACGTTGTATCGAGCGGCGTAGGCTCTGATATAAAGCCCGGAAATGCGATGCCGTTTAAGGCTATCCCCGTTGGTACTTTCGTTCACAACATTGAACTGTACCCCGGTAAGGGCGCACAGCTTGCACGTTCCGCAGGCGTTATGGCTCAGCTGATGGCGAAGGAGGGCGCATATGCGCTTGTAAGACTTCCCTCGGGCGAGCAGAGAAGAATACCGATCGAGTGCATGGCGACCATCGGTCAGGTTTCAAACCTAGACCATGAGAACGTGTCCATCGGTAAGGCGGGTAGAACTCGTCACATGGGTATCCGTCCAACAGTTAGAGGTTCTGTCATGAACCCTGTTGACCACCCACACGGTGGTGGTGAGGGCAGAAGCCCGATCGGACGTGCAGGCCCTGTAACCCCTTGGGGCAAGCCGGCACTCGGATACAAGACCAGAAAGAAACACAACCGTTCTGACAAGCTCATTGTCAAGCGCAGAAACGATAAGTAGTAAGGAGGGTAACTCATGGGAAGAAGCGTTAAAAAAGGGCCATACGTGTTCGAACGCCTTCTGGCGAAAGTTCAGGAGCAAAACGACAATGGTAGCAAAAACATCATAAAGACATGGAGTAGATCCTCCACAATATTCCCGGACTTTGTAGGTCACACCTTTGCTGTTCATGACGGCAAGAGACATGTTCCTGTATACGTTACTGAGGACATGGTAGGCCACAAGCTCGGAGAGTTTGCGCCTACGAGAACATTCAAAGGCCACGCCGGATCGAAGAAGTCCAACACCGGCAGATAGTAAAACGAAATCTTAAACCGGAGGCGAGAAGACAAATGCAAGCAAAGGCATATTTGCGAGGACTTAGAATTTCACCGAGAAAGGTGTCTATAATCCTTGATTTAATTAGAGGCAAGCCGGTTGGATATGCGATAGCGGTGCTTAAAAACACCCCTAAGGCGGCGAGTGAGCCTGTACTGAAGCTCCTGAAGTCCGCTTGTGCAAACGCAGAAAACAACCACGGCATGGATCCGAAGGCGTTGTATGTGTCCGGCTGTTTTGTAACACCCGGCCCTACAATGAAGAGAATAATGCCCAGAGCACAGGGTAGAGCGTTTAGAATTCTAAAGCGTTCCAGCCATGTGACTATGGAAGTTTCCGAAAAGGAATAACCAAAGGAGGAGGTAAACTATGGGTCAAAAGGTAAACCCCCACGGTCTTAGAGTGGGCGTTATAAAGAACTGGGACTCCCGTTGGTTTGCAAAGGACAGTGCCTTTGGCGACCTGGTTGTGGAGGACTACAACATCAGAAAGTATCTGAAGAAGAGACTTAAAGATGCAGGCGTTCCCAAGATTGAGATCGAAAGGGATGCAACACGCATAAGAATTCATATCCACTGTGCACGTCCCGGCTTTGTAATAGGCAGAGGCGGCACAGAGATTGAAAAAATTCGCAAGGCGTGCGAGGAAATGGTGAACAAGGGCAAAGAAACAAAGGTGAACGTTTACGTTAACGTTGTCGAGGTGAAGAACCCTGACAGAAACGCACAGCTTGTTGCGGAAAACATCGCAGCTCAGCTGGTGGGACGTGTATCGTTCAGACGTGCCATGAAGCAGGCAATCGGTCGTGCAATGCGACTGGGCGCAAAGGGCATAAAGGCACAGGTTTCCGGCCGTCTCGGCGGCGCTGATATCGCCAGAACCGAGCATTATCACGAGGGTACAATACCACTACAGACCATAAGAGCCGACATCGACTACGGATTTGCGGAAGCAGATACAGCGTACGGAAAAATCGGTGTTAAGGTATGGATCTACGTGGGAGAGGTATTGGCGGACGTTAGAAAGCCTCGTGAAGAAGGAGGCAATAAGTAATGCTACTACCAAAGAGAGTTAAATATAGAAGAGTCCACAGAGGACGTCTTAAAGGTAAGGCAACTAGGGGCAACAAGATAGCATACGGCGATTTCGCTCTACAGGCTCTTGAGCCGGCTTGGATAACCTCCAACCAGATAGAAGCAGCCCGTATCGCTATGACCAGATACATCCGCCGTGGCGGACAGGTTTGGATCAAGATATTCCCCGACAAGCCTGTAACCCAAAAGCCCGCTGAAACTCGAATGGGTTCCGGTAAAGGTTCACCCGAGTACTGGGTAGCCGTTGTAAAGCCCGGCAGAATCATGTTCGAAATCGGCGGAGTGTCGGAGGAGCTTGCGAAAGAGGCTATGCGCCTTGCTATGCACAAGCTACCGATAAAGTGCAAGTTTATAACAAGAAAAGACGAGGAGGCGGAATAGATGAAGGCAACTGAACTAAAAGAACTTTCCACAGCGGAACTAAGCCAAAAGCTTTCCGACCTTAAATCGGAATTGTTTAACCTACGTTTTCAGCACGCTATAAACCAGCTGGAAAATCCGCTGAGACTGAAAGATGTCAAGCGTGATATAGCTAGGGTTAAGACTGTTATGAGAGCTAACGAGCTTTCTAATGCGAAGTAGGGGGGAGTAAATTATGAGCCAAAACACAACAGGCGCAAGATCGCTGCGTAAAACACGTGTAGGCGTTGTCGTTAGCGACAAGATGGACAAAACCGTAGTGGTAGCTGTTCAGGATAGCATCCGCCATCCCCTTTACAAGAA
>CAYJIK010000074.1:0-9827 GCA_964370205.1 uncultured Oscillospiraceae bacterium
TCCTCATTCTTCCCTTATTCTCTCTTTTAAGCACTCCGTTTTTATTGCGTTTTAAGCTCTCGCTTCTTATAACACAAATAATGCTTTCTTCACGGGATAGTTTGTTAGCGCTTTAGTTTTCTCACGCTACTTGTTTAGTAGTGTTGACTTTAGGTTATGAGCTAGGAGTGATGAGATGTTTTGGGGGTAATTACTCAAAACCTGGTGGTCATAAGTCAATTAAATCCACTGGAATATATCCTTATAATGGGTCAAAATAAATTTCATCACAAAACAAAAACAGCCTGAACCTAACGTTCAAGCTGTTTTAGGTGGTGCGGCTGAAGGGACTTGAACCCCCATGAAATTGCTCTCACATGGACCTGAACCATGCGCGTCTGCCAGTTCCGCCACAGCCGCACGCTGTGCCGAGTGTTTCGGCTGAGTGTTATTTTACCACCGTTTTCCTTGTTTGTCAAGTGGCGGAGGGGAATTTTTGATGGAGTTTCTGTGGCTGAACAGAGGCGCTGTGCGGACTTCGAGGAGGCTAATGGGAAGCGGCTACTTTGTGCGTTCCCATAAATGGGGAGAGACAAAGTAGCCGCTTTAGTTGTTTTTTGCTTTTGAGAGTTCGTTAATATTCTATTTCGCTGTGTCGATTTCCGCATAGCTCCACCCGAAACCAACGGAGGAAACGTAGGTGTCAGTGGGGAGCTGTACACGGTCGGAGAATAGCATGAAGTACCTGTCCTGCACTATGGGGACGACTGTCATGTCGTCAAGTATTATCGACTTTTCAGCGTCTATGGTGAGCTGAAGCAGTTTTTCTTCGTCGAAACGGTACTCATCCAGTGAGAACTTGCTGTAGTTTTCATCAAGGAAGGCATTTTGGTAGTTCGTGTAACGGCTGGGGTTAGTGGAGGTGTAGCGGTCGAACTTGGCGTAGGGTTTGAAAGTTTCTGCCGCAAGCCCCAACGCAGACCACGCAAGGTCCCAGTCGTCGCCGGGGGTTTCCACGGTGGTTTTCATGACGTCCACGCTGTTCGGGACTGCCTGAAGCGTTAGCGAAAACTTATCCTCGCCGAAGATTTTAGGAAGCTCGCTCTGCAGATACTCGGACAGTGGACGGACACCCGCCATGCCCTCGTTGTAGATGAGCTGTAGCTCTATGCTGTCAAGACTGTACTTCGCCAGTATGCTGTCAAACAGTGCCTTTGCTTCGTCGGGGTTGTAGCCGTAGTTTTCCGGTAGCCAGTCGTTTGTACCCTCTGCGGAGCGGTACGCTGTACCGTCAGCGAATATATAGCCTTCTGTTGACAGGAAGTAGTGCGCTGGGGTGGTGTCGGTGAGCTGTGCGGCACTCTCTCTGTCAATAGCGTAGTAGATAGCTTTGCGGAAATCGGGGTCAGCGAGGTAGGGCTTGTCGGGGTGACTGCGGTTAAACTCTATGCTCTTTATCGCCTTGCCGTTGTAGGACATCAGCCTTGGGTCTTGCTCATAGGTGTCAAGCGAGGCGGCGCTGAGGTATACAAAGTCACTCTCCCCTGTTTCAAAGAGCTGCATGGTTGTCTGCTCTTCAAGCACGACACGGCGGTTTATCTCGGTTATATGAACGCTATCGCTGTGTATGAAATATTCGTTCTTCACCAGCACAGCCTCAGACCCCTTCGTCCAACTCTCAAGCTTAAACTGTCCACAACCGATGAACTTGGACAGGTCACTCCCGTAGCTGTTGACAGTACCGTCAGCGCTCATGGACGCTTCATAGATGTCCTCACGCACAGGGCTTGTGGAGCGCTGTGTGAAGTGGCGCATAACCTCTTCGACAGTGTACTTGCCGTTCGTGGTTATTACCAACGTTTCGCTGTCAGGGGCGGACATGCCCACCTCTGCCCAGTCAGTGACAGTACCTTTATAGTAGTCGAGGGCGTTATTAACGTTGATATACTGCGTGGCAAGTGACGTGGTTGCCGACCATGACAGTGTGGGGTTAAGCGCCATCTGCCACGAGTATATAAAGTCGTCCGCTGTGATTTGCACACCGTCCGACCACTTAGCATCAGGGTGGATTTTTATAGTGAAGGTGGTGTTGTCCTCGGTGACAGGCTCACTAGCCGCCAGTGACGGTGCAGGGTAAACCCTCTCGCCGTCCTCCGAGATTTCCCAGTAGTAGAGCGATGTCTGAAGCAGGTCTACCAGTTCGTAGTTGCCTCTTGCGGCGGCGTCATGAGGATTTACGGTGTTGTCCTCCGAGTTTGACACCCAGCCGAATGTCTTTTCCGAGGTCGTAATGGTGTCAGAGCCGCTTGACGCTGACGGTTCTACCGTTGACGCTCCGCTCTGTGATGACGGCGAAGTATCGCACCCCGCAAACAGTAACACGACTGCCAGTAACAATGAAACATATCTCATTTTAAGTGATATCCTTTTCTTTTTAATTTAACGGCTAAAACATTATCCCAAGAACAGTTATAATGCTGACGAATATATAGAGCAGTGCAAACAGACACAAAAAACCAAACGGTATCGCAAGCAGTTTGAGAGATAGCTTTTCACCCTCTTTGCCATAGTGCCACAGCGTCCCTGCCAAAGCACCATTTACTATAAACAATAACATTGCCGCCCAAACAGGCATGGTTATCACTCCTTTTTGTTTTGAGTTTGTGTTTAAACAGACACGGCAAGCCATATCCCTACGTTCTTAAAGCGAGTAACATTTTACGGTATCACGGCTTTATCGCAGTTACTATAACATATGCTGTCGATATTTGCAATAGATTTGTGGGAAGTAGCATATGGTTTAAGGAGGTGGGTGGATGAGATAGAGGGCGAAGCCCCGGCGGCGTTTAGCCGCCGAGTGGATTGGGAACAGTCGCAAGACGCCTGTTCCCAATCCACTCATCAAGCCGCAGCTTGATGGGGCTTCGCCCGGACTGCGTTTGTTCCGCTACCTCACGGCCCGAGTGTCCTCCGCTACGTATACAGCGCACCAACGCAAAACAATCACGCCTGCAACACATTAGTGCGCAACCAGCCAGTTTTCACCCACACCTGCCTCGCACAGTAGCGGTACTTTTAGCGTTACAGCGTTCTCCATTTCCTCGGTGACTATACGCTTTACAGCCTCTGCTTCGGAGATAGGAGCTTCAACTATAAGTTCATCGTGAACCTGTAGTATAAGCCGTGCTTTCATACCCTCGCTCTTTAGCCTATTATATACTTTTACCATAGCAAGCTTTATTATGTCAGCCGCTGTACCTTGTATGGGGGTGTTCATGGCAATTCGTTTTCCTGCCGCTTCAAGATTCTTGTTTTTGGCGGACACCTCAGGGACAGGTCTACGCCTGCCGTACAGGGTTTTAACATAGCCATTATCCTTGGCAAACTGTACAGTATCCTCCATATATTTTGCGACATTCTTATAGCCGTCCAGATAGTTTTCAATATACTGCCCTGCCTCCGCTACCGACACACCTATGTCCTGCGACAGCGAAAACGCACCGATACCGTACACAATACCGAAGTTTACCGCTTTTGCTGACGAGCGCATTGCAGGGGTGACAAACTCGGGCGGCATCGAGAACACCTGTGACGCTGTCTTGCGGTGGATGTCCTCCCCCTCCGAGAATGCTGACTGCATATTCTCATCGTCAGCTATATGCGCAAGCACACGGAGTTCTATCTGTGAGTAATCGCAGTCAATTAGCGTATTACCGCTACCAGCAACAAAAAACGCACGAAGCTTACTACCTATCTCGGTACGTATCGGAATATTCTGCATATTAGGGTCGGTGGAGCTTATACGTCCCGTCCTCGTTTCTGTCTGCTTAAAGAGGGTGTGTATTCTACCGTCCTCGCCGACAAGTCTAAGCAACCCTGTGACATACGTATTCATCAGTTTTGTCAGCTTGCGATACTCTAAAACATAATCAACAATCGGGTGTTTTCCACTGAGCGACTCCAGCACCTCTGCATTTGTGGAGTAACCGCTCTTCGTCTTTTTCCTTGTGGGCAGACCTATCTTGTCAAACAAAATAACCCCAAGCTGTGACGGGGAGTTAATGTTAAACTCCTCCTCGGCGAGGTCGTATATCGCCGCTGTCAAGCGGTCTATTTCACCTTTAATCTGCTCTCCAAACACTGTTAGCCCCTCTGTGTCTAGCAGAAAGCCCTCATATTCCACCGAAGCAAGCACGAGCGAAAGCGGAAGCTCTATCTCGTGCAGCAAAAAAGTGCACTCCATACTGTCCACCGCCGCTGTCAACTTCCTCCACAGCGCAGACAGGTAGATACAGTCGGCGGACATACTCTCAGCGTATTCATAATCCACGCCATGTACAGTACACAGCTCACTTACATTGTACGTACTGGTAAGCGGATTAAGGATATACGCCGCAATGGAGATGTCAAGCAGTAGCTTTTTCGGCTCTACCCCCAGTGTTATACCGTGGTAGTACAACGTTTTCGCATCGGTGGTCACAACAGTCATATCGCCAGTAAGCAGTTCACGAACGGCGGTGTCTACCATAGTTTTGTCCGTTATAGCGTGTGCTTTTCCGTCTGCATAAATATACAGAGCGTCAGCAAAGCGCTGTTTCACAGAAACACTCACCGCTACCTCCCCTTCTACCAATGAAAACTCGGGGAGAATATTCAAAAAGTCCGCTGAATGTGCCGGTAGTTCTTCCGCAGATGTAGCTACACCGCCCTCGGACACAGGCACCAGTTCGTCCACACGCTTTAACAGCGAGCGTAGTTCCAGACGTGTCAAAAAGGCTGTGAGTGCCGCCCTGTCCGCTTGTGCGTCATCACAGTCATACACAATACCGGGGACAGTAGTGCATATCTCGGCAAGTTCGTAACTCATATACGCTTGCTCACGGTCACGCCCGAGCTTTTCACGCACACCCTTTTTAATGGAGGGGGAGTCTATATTTTCATATACACCGTCCAGACTGCCAAACTCGGAAATCAGCGCAAGAGCAGTCTTTTCACCCACACCTTTAACGCCGGGGATATTATCTGAGCTGTCCCCCATAAGCGCTTTAACGTCTATTAGTTGAGGGGGAGTTATACCGTATTTTTCTTTAATTGCGGTAGTGGTCATGACTTCCTCGCCCATTTTGGACGTCCTATAACTTACCACCGCACTATCTGTCACCAGTTGGAAGCTGTCCCTGTCCCCTGTGGCTATAACTGCGGTGTCCCCCTGCTCTCCTGCAAGTCGGGACAGTGTGCCGAGTATGTCGTCCGCTTCATATCCCTCACACTGCATAATATGTGCCCCAAACAGCGGTATTAGTTCACGAATCAGTGGGAACTGCGCACGTAGCTCGTCCGGCATAGCGGAACGACCTGCCTTGTAGTCGGTAAACCGCTCATGCCGAAACGTGGGGCTGGGCAGGTCAAACGCACAGAAGATTTTGTCAGGTTTATGGGTCGCTTTCAAGTTTAACAGCGTTGTTATAAAACCATAGACAGCATTTGTAAACACGCCCTCCGAGGTAGTTAGCTCTCTTATACCGTAAAATGCCCGATTTATAATGCTGTTTGCATCAATAAGCAGTGCTTTCATATGTGTTTTCCTTTCGGTGTTTTGTGGTGTGGGGGATTTCAGTGTATCGTCACAGTGTTTGTCTTGTTCCATCCTCAAATGACATAGGCTTAAATATTTGAGATGTCATAACCTCTCCCAAGCCATGTGTTTTCTCAATAAGTATAACCTCGCATATGCGATTAGTCAATGTTTTTAAGCGCTTGTAGGCACACGCAGGAAAAGGTGGTTGTCACCATGACTTTACGTTTTATCCCTCTGCCTGACAGCGAACACAATGTGTTCGGCTTCGAGCCCCACACACAAAAACCGCCATAAAACCACCATATTCACAGCCGAACAACACTACTTGCCGAAAAATCAAGCATTAGCACCGTCCTCGCTGTAGTACCATATGTTACAAGCGGTAAAATATCGTATTGCAAACAAAGAAAGGATGAAAACAATGTTTAAAGACCTCAAGTTTAAAGAGAGCGAGTTTATCGGGAAGGATATATCGTCACTACCCGACAACCCCATTGCGGCAGGTATGAGTAGTGCAGAGCTAAAGGCAAGGTTTGACGCAGTGGCAAAGACCGAGCTTGCTCTGGGGAGATTTAATGAGCTGATGGACAAGCTGGACGAGCTTAAGCTCAGCGAGAGGGTGGCGTCGGGGGACATTTTAAGTGTGCGTGAAGGGAAGGATGAGCTGGAGTACACCACCGACAACAGCGTGTGGAAGTCGTCGGGGAGCGGACATATAATCGCCACCCCGGAGTTGGATTACCCCCAGCGAAAGAAACTGCGCTTTATGAGTGCAGTGCTTACCGACACAGACGACGCTACCGAGATACGGGAGCGCACAGCATTTGACATGGCGGTGAGCGGCGGCTATTCGGGGAGTGAAGCGGATTTCACCTCTGCACTGGCGAACATCGATACATTTATGTCGGCAGAAAGTCCCACACTACTCGGCAATCCCACAGCCCCCACTCCGGGTGCTGACGCAGGGAATAACAGCATTGCAACGGTGGAATATGTACGTGGAAACGGCTCAGGGCGACGTTATACACCCTTTTTAGTAGGCATATCCCCCTTTGAAATGATCGGCGAAGTAGATTTACTGCTACCGGCCTCCTCTCCACAGGTGATGCTCGGCGAAATACTCGAAACACTGGAAGCAGGCGACTCAGTCACACTGCGTGAAGGCATTTATTATCTGACAGATGCGCTGACTATCACAGCAAGTGATATAACCATCACAGGCTGTGTAGGCACAGTGTTTCAGCGTGCCTACTCGTCCCCCAGCGCCTACGCACCCGTAATTGAAATCGCAGGCAATAACGTAACACTTGAGAACCTCACCATAAAAACCACCGCCGAGTTCTTAGTGGAGGACATGGTGGACATAGTGGTAAGCGGTTCAGGCGTAACACTGAGGGACATCACCGTCACAGGCGCAGACCACAGCGTCAGCATCACGTCAGAGGCGGACAGCTGTCGCATTAAATCCTGTGCATTTGAAGACATCGTCTGGAACGGCATAATGAATGACGGCACAAACACCGAAATTGAAAGTTGTACATTTGACGGCATAGAGATCAACACCGCAGTATACTCGTCAGGGAACGGCTTAGTGTGTACAAACAACAAATTCCCCTCCGGCCTAAATGCAATCTACGCCGAGGGGAGTGATAACATCATTTCAAACAACTACATTAAATTTGTTCGAGGAACAGGAATATACTCGGGCGGTTTCTTGTCGCTAATATCGCAAAACATCATAGAAGGCGCCGGAAGCAACGGCATACATTTAGCAGGTGGAACTTCGGTAGCTACCGGAAACATTGTAAAAAGTTCCAGTAATGACTGCATCTCGGTAGTGGGGCATGGACACACTGTCAACAGCAATATTTGCCGGCTTTACGGCTCCAGTGGCATATCATTACTAAACTCCAAACGATGTACAGTAGTAGGAAATAATGTCACAAGGCAAAACGGATTTAGTAGCGACTATACAGCATCAATGAACACCATAAAACTCCAATCGGTGCAGGACTCTATCGTTTCAAACAACCTGTGCAAAGCTAAAGCCGTCGCCGAGCTAAGCAGTTCAAACAACATTGTGCAGTACAACATAGTGTAAAGCCTGAAAAAGCTGTACATCAAGCAGTTTCCACAATAAAAATAGTGGGCGTCCTTGACAACCCGAAACGCAAATCTCAGGTCGTCAAGGACGCCGTCCCCAACTATTCAAATCTCACATTAGCTACTATCAGAAGTACCATAAGCACCTCATCATGCAGTGGTATGCAATTTGTTTAAGCGGTTACACTGTCGCACGGGGGCGCTTTATCACCTTTATCTCTGCGATAGCGTCAGATATCAGCTGTTCTCTAATGGGGAGGAGCGGTTCTTCCGCTTTAAGTACCTGTTCAAGTTTGGGGTTTGTGCGTGGATGTGCAGGTAGGAACACTGTACAGCAGTCTTCATACGGCTGTGTGGAGAGTTCAAATGTCCCTATCTTGCGTGAAAGTGCTACTATCTCTTCCTTATCCATACCGATAAGAGGGCGCAACACAGGTATGTCCGCCGCCGCTTCGGTACAGGTCATCGCCGCTAATGTCTGGCTTGCTACCTGCGCAAGCGACTCGCCTGTGATAAGTGCTCCGCAGTTTTGCTCTGCCGCTACTCGGGAGGCTATCTCCACCATGAAACGTCTGATGATAAGCGTGTAGTACTCCTCGGGGCAGTGTTTGGCGATGGCTTCCCATATCTTTGTGACGCTTACCACGAATAGCGGTAGACTGTTCACGTAGCGTGTGAGGGTGCCTGCCAGGTTCTCCACCTTTTCAAGGGACATGGGGCTGGTGTATGGGGGGCTTTCAAAGTGGATACCTGCTATAAACAGTCCACGTTTTGCCATCATATACCCTGCAACCGGTGAATCGATACCGCCGGACAGTAGTAGTAGTCCTCGTCCCGACGTACCCACAGGCATACCGCCTGCTCCTTTGGTCTGCACGCCGTGTATGTATGCGCCAAAGTCACGAATTTCCGCCATAACGGTGACCTCGGGGTTGTGTACGTCCACCATCAAGTGCGGATAACGCTCCAGAATTTCCCCACCCAGTTCTCTGCATATTTCAGGCGATTTCATTGGGAACTTCTTGTCCGCTCGTCTTGCTTCCACTTTAAAGCTTTTAGCCGCTTTCAGTTCACTGTCCAGGTACTCTATGCCACTGCAAAGCCCTTCGTAGCTCTTGTGAACCTCTGCCGCAAGGCAAAGCGACGCAATACCGAACACATCAGCTACCGCCTCAAATACCTCCTGCATGTCATAGTCGTGACCTTCAGCCGCTCTTATGTACATGGTGGACTGCGCAGAACGCACACCAAACTCACCGATATCACGAAGCTTCCTGCGGACATTCTGCACAAGCCTGTCCTCAAACATGCTCCGATTGTTACCCTTTAAGGCAATTTCCCCCTGCTTTAACAGCACTATTTCTCTCATTTCCTAACCACAATGCACGAAATATCTCATCGCACATCCCTTTCTAATCTGTTGTTATCTATCGTTTAAATAGCGTCCCCGATACCTCACGAAGAGCAGCTACCAGCGTGTGTATGTCCTGCTCGGTGGTGTGACGTGACAGCGACACACGCAATGCGCCACTCGACTGTCTTTCAGCAAAACCTGCACTGTCCAGCACGTGACTTCGACTGCCTCTGTTGCAAGCAGACCCTGTGGACAGGTACACACCCTTTTCCGCAAGTGCGTTGAGCACCACCTGTCCCTTGTAGCCCACAGCGGAAAGCATAGTGATGTACGGTGAAGCGTCAGGCGGTGACAGTACCTCTAAAAAGTCAAGTGGCTTGCACAGCTTTAACAGCATATCCCGTAAACCACTTATCTGCTCGTAACGATCGGACAAGCCCTCTGCCGCTATCTCCGCCGCCTTACCAAGCGCTACGACAAGTTCAGTAGCAGGTGTACCGGGGCGGATATCGTCACCACCGCCGAAAAGTATAGGGGACAGCCTTACATTTTCCGCAATATACAGTGCGCCTATCCCCTTAGGAGCGTGAAACTTGTGTCCACTCACGCTTAACATATGTATATGCTTACGCCTAACAGTAAACGGCAGTTTCCCCACCGACTGTACAGCGTCTGTGTGTAGCAGTGCTTTTGGGTGCAGTCTTTTCAACTCCTCGCCCAGTGCGGAAATGTCTGATGTACACCCAAGCTCGCTGTTCACATGCCCGACGCTCACAAGTGCGGTGTTTTCATCGCAGACCTCAAGTATATCGG
>CAYJIK010000075.1:0-9758 GCA_964370205.1 uncultured Oscillospiraceae bacterium
ATCATGTTTAAGAAAAATATATTAGCTATAAATGTCTTAAAGTACATTCTACTTGCTGAAAACATAGCAACCTCACATAAGTAATTTGGTAGCCAAAACCACCACATCCATTATACCATTCTTTGGGGTGTTTGCAACATTTGTTTAGATTTTAACAAGCTTTGAAATCTATGAAAAATCTCGCCATGGGTGGACATTTTCTTTGGTGCGTGGTATTCTGTAAACAATGACACTAAAACGAAAGGCGGTATCAGTTTGAAAATAAGATTTTCAAACAACGATTTTAATCGTTTGCTGTTATTGTGCTCATCGGCACGGCCTCAGTTTTTTGGCATATAGCGATATGCCAAAAAAACATATAAAACTTGCAGAAAGGAATTGTTATTATGAAAAAAATAAGCGGTATCCTCCCACCTGTGCTTACTCCGTTCAAGAAAAACGGTGACGTGAACTTTGATGCGTTCAGCAAAAACCTACAAAAATGGAATGGTGATAAACTGGGCGGCTATTTAATTTTAGGCTCGAACAGTGAAACTGTCTATCTGACTGACGAAGAAAAGGTAGAGATTTTAAAACTGGGCAAAGAAGTCGCCACCCCTGACCGCTTTTTAATGGCAGGCACAGGCTGTGACAGCATACGTGAAACTATCCGCCAGACTAACAAAGCGGCGGAGATCGGCTACGACGCCGCACTTGTGCTTACGCCGTTCTATTATTCCTCCGCTATGAACGACAAGGCAATAATCAAGTACTTTACCGAGGTGGCGGACGCTTCGGATATCCCTGTACTTATATACAACGTGCCAAAGTTTACGCATGTGAATGTCCCTGTGTCGGCGGTCAAAACACTGTCACAGCACCCCAACATTGTAGGTATGAAGGACTCGACGGGCGATGTCCCCCAGATGGCTACATGGAAGCGCACTGTCCCCGATGATTTTAACCTGATAGTCGGTACAGCGTCAGCACTTTTCCCTGCACTGACACTTGGCGTAAATGCCGGTATACTGGCGCTTGCGAACACTCACCCCAACGAGTGCACCGAGGTGATGGAGTTATTCCATAAGGGCGAGACAGAAAAGTCGTACAACCTCTATCAGAAGCTGTTCCCGATAAATACCGCCATAACAGCCACATACGGTATAGCAGGGCTTAAGTATATGGCGGAGCTATGCGGTTACATTGGCGGACACGTCCGCTCACCGCTGAGTGATGTGGGGGATGAGGCAAAAGCACAGCTGGAAGCCATTCTGAAGAATGCAGATTTATAATGTTTATCTTAAAAGGAAAAACGGATTGCCTTAGCAATCCGTTTTTTGCATTAAAGCTACAGAGCCGCACCGGTGCCTACGTTAGGCTTGTCGGTATCTGTATCTGTGTCGGTGTCAGTGTCTGTGTCAGGGTCTGTAGTTGTTGTTATAGGAGTGTCTGTAATAACGAAACGTCCCAGCTGGTTTGTGTTGAAGGTCAGCCACATATCGTCTTCGTCATAAGAGGACTCTATTGGGGAAAGTCCGCCGTTCTGGTAACGGTATACAAAGAAGTTGCCGTCATAATCATCAGCAAAGTAGTATGCGTTGATCTTCATAGAACCGTTGGAGGTAAAGGAAGGGTTTGCGGGGAAGCCGAAGAACTCAAAGTTGTTATCTTCGTAAGCGGAGAGCACTTCCTTTATACCTGCGCCGTTGTTCAGCATGTTGATGTTGTCCATGTCGGTAACGTTAACATCGTATTCCCAGTCACCGTTAGGGTCGGTAAACGTTACTCGTCTGTAGTTGTTTAGGTTTGCAATGGTTTCGAGCTGATCTTCTGTGAATACAGGTCTGTCAGGGTCAACTATGATATAGTCACCCTCGGACAGGCTGTCGATATAATCGTCATCAGCTTCTCTGTAACCTGTGCTAAAGGTGAGCACCACTGTGTCTACAGTTGTGGAGTTAGACTTGTCAATAAGCTGCATGGTGTACTCTTCCTCGGTGGTGGATGTTGGGTAACCGTCCTTAACTATGGCTACAATATAGTACATGCCGGATATCTTTGTCAGCGAGAACTTGCTCATTGTAGTTCCTCTACCGGTCTTGGTTATTCTCAGCGAATAGTCATCCAGTATTTCGTCTGTCAGATCCACAGTGGCACGTGCTACAGCCGACTCTGTTGTAGCTGTAAGCTTAACAGGGAAACGATACTCTTCGCCGGGTGTAAGCACTTCGGTAGTTAGCTCCAGACCGTCCTCGTCCGGCTCTAAAATGATTGCGCTGGGGATAGTTACTACATCGTCGGCAGTCAGCTCAATGCCCGGTGAGGCGTATGCGCCTGTAGCTGCCAGAAGCATGAACGCAAATGCAAGCGTTGTGCTTATAAATTTTTTCATTTGGTGATTCCTCCTAAAAGCTTCCGGAATTTAATCGCCCGGTTGTCACCGCTGTGTGCGGCGTATTCTTATTATAACTCGCATTTCCCTTTTCTTTACAGGTTGTTTTTGGTAATTACATGATTTTGTCTGGGATATTAAACTTTACACCACTAAAAAGGGATATACGTGCTACATACGTATATCCCTCGCATCTTAACGCAAAAGCTATACATATCAATGATAGCTTTTGCATAAAAACGTCTAATATCCCATGCGGACTATATTAACATCACTGCTCAAATTTTGGAAACTGTATAGCACGAGTATCTCGTCAAAGCTGTTTTCTGCGATAAATTCACTTAGAGGTGTCGCAAGTGAACGTAAATCAACCACGGTGACAGTGGAGAAATTCTCGGTGAGGAACGGTGTGAAGCTGTTACCGTAAGAGTCCTTTAGCACCAGTATGCTCTTGTCAGTGGTGGCATTTTCATTTTCAATCACTGTCACGCCGTTATTACCCCACAAGAACATGGCGTACATATCACGGGTGTCGAGCTTTTCCAAGTCGTAAAGCCCGTTTTTTTCCTCACCGTCCACTGTGACACTGTCAACGGGCACGTCGTACCATGAGAAAACGTCAGACTCTGCTCCGAACAGCTTTGCTTTGCTGTAATATGTCCCATAGAAGCCGTCACGCTCATGTAACAGTCCGCTGTCGGGTAGAGAACTACCCATTGATAGGCTGTCCATATAGGCACTGTAGGTGAGGTATGCGCCGTAGATTGTCCAGTGGTGGTCGGTTTTGTAGTAGATGTAGTCGGTGCTGTGTGGGGTGAGTGTGCTGTGGACATCTACTGTGTTGCCACCACTGTCGGTGACTGTATCGTAAAAGTCGGAGATGTAACTGAGCTGGTCTATGCCGGGGAAAGCGGTGGGGACGATGTTATCGGGTAACACCTCGTAGGAGGAGGGGACAGTCATCACAGTGACGTTGTGGCTGTCCGCATACGAACTTACAAAGTCGGCAATTACTCCTGTGTTGCGTTCATACCTATCAGTGTCCAGCTCAGTGAACTTCTCGAACATATAGCCGTCACCACCGTATGAAATGCCGTTGTTTTCTATCTTTAAAAGCATCGCTTCGCTAATAGACTTGAGCGATATCCACTGATCACGCATAAAAAACTGGTCGTTCACATACTCCTCCAGTTTGGGGGTGTACGAGTTGTCGAGTAGACTTGAAATGCTAAAACTCGGCAGCTGTGCCAGATAGCGGTTTTCAAGCTCGCTCATGTCCTGTGACGGTGTTACAATGTTGATGATAAAACCACCTAGTATAAATAGCACAAACAGTACCGTTACAGGATATTTTTTAAGGTTTTCTTTCATAATCCATGCCTTTCTTACACTGTATTTAGGTGTGAAACATTGTGACTTTAAAACCTAAAGTACAGGAAGGGGTTGTAGGTTGCGTCAACAAGATACGCTACCGATAGTGTGAACAGTACACCGAAGAAGAGCGGAGCAAGCAGTGCGTGCTTCTCTATCTTCTCGTAGAGCGGCTTAAGGACAGGTGTACAGGTGATGCCTGCAACGATAAAGGTCACACCATAGTTGCGGAGGTAGTAAATCCAGTCACTACCAAAGTCAAACGAGAACAACCTACCGATAAACACACCAAGGGAGGCTATATCAATAATATCGAATATCGCCCAGCTTATACAGAGGAAGAACCAAATGTAGATGTGTGAGAATATTTTGTGTTTTTCAAGAAACGGCATGAGGAACATTCTCTCAAGTGATAAGAACACAAAGAAGAACAGACCCCACAGCACAAAGTTCCAGTTTGCACCGTGCCAAAACCCTGTACACGCCCACACGATAAACAGGTTAACGTAGTTTCGCACCTTGCCTTTGCGGTTGCCGCCGAGAGGGAAGTAGAGATACTCCCGAAACCACGAGCCGAGGGTCATGTGCCAACGTCGCCAAAACTCGGTCATTGAACGGGAAATATAGGGGAAGTCAAAGTTTTTCGGGAACCTAAAGCCCATAATCCGCCCAAGTCCTATAGCCATAAGCGAATAACCCGAAAAATCAAAGTAAATCTGAAAGTGGAAGGCAAGGATGGACAGCCACGCCATCGGCATGGACAACTCCCCAAAACCGAGCAGCTGCGCTTCATCCCACAACAGCCCGAGATTGTTGGCGATAAGAACCTTACTCGCCACCCCCATGATAAACAGCTTAACACCCTCGTTTACATCGTCCATATTAAACTTACGCTCGGTAAGCTCACGCTTAATGTCTGTGTAACGGACAATAGGTCCTGCGATAAGCTGAGGGAACAGTACGACGAACGCACCGAAGTTTATGATGTTCTTCTCAGCCGGTACTTTATTCATATACACGTCGATGGTGTAGGACATTGTCTGGAATGTGTAAAAACTGATGCCAAGCGGCAGAGTGATTTCCAAGAGTGGTATCGAGGTGGAAAGCAGAGCGTTTATATTGCTGATAAAGAAGTCGGTGTACTTGAAAAAGCCCAGCATACCGAGGTTGTACACCACCGATATAATAAGGGCGACACGCATCTTAAACCTGTTACCACGGTGCTTCTCTATATACCCCGAGGCAAAGAAGTCCACCACAATAGAGGCTATCATTATCGGAAAGTAGCGTACCTCCCCCCACGAATAGAACACAAGGCTGAGTAAGATTAAGAGAAGGTTCCTATGCTTTTCCGGTGTTATAAAGTAGAGTAAAAACGCTATGGGCATAAACCAGAACAAAAACAGTATACTGGAAAAAACCATAATATGTTATTATAGGGCGGCGAAACCTTTAGGTGTCACCGCCCATCTCCCTTTTAGAAGTTGTTGTTAGTTGTTGAACATGGAATTTATTGTGGTTTTTGCAAGCTCTACATCATCGCTGAAGTCGGGTGCATCCTCTTCACCTTCTTCAAACACGCCTACGCAGATGAAGAACACATAGTCACCCTTTACGTACACTTCCGCACTGTTTGCACGCTCTAGCGAGCCGCTTACAGGGTAGAACTCGTACTGTGTGATAAGGTCTTGCTTCATCTTGAGCAGAGCTTCTTCAATAGTAGCAGCTTTGCCTTCGACAGCTTTAACAGCAATAAATCTATCTGAGTTTGTCATGGACATGGAGGTCATACCCACGAACTCATCAACGTCATCCATGTTAATGTCGCTAAAGTCGGTAAGGAACTTTTCGTCGATGTCTGCACGCATCATTACTGAGCCGTATTCAAAGCTGTGCTTTTCGTTAAATGCGTCGTCCACCGCTTTTACGACGTCCGAGAGTGTAGTGTTTTCGAGTAGCTGGTTAGTGGTGTCCCCCGAAGTGGTGGAACAGCCTGCGAATATCCCCATTACCAGAAGTAGTGCGAGAAGAATAAGTGACTTTTTCATTTTTGTTACCGTGCCTTTCGTTTACATAATATGTTTGTTTTATTATTACCGCAAAACTTTGCTATACTTATCATTTTTAATCTTGCTTAGGCAGTTTAAGATGATTTGTGCAACAAACTATTTGACAGCGAATATGTAGTGTTTTAAAAATTGGTAATTAGTGCATGGGGGTTGAAATATTTTGTAATGTTTTTCAGTTTCATTTTTATTGCAGTAGTGCATGGTGCGAAAAAGGGTGAAAGTTAACTTTCACCCTTTTTATTTTAATGTTTACTCAGCTTCGGTAGGCTCTTCGCTGTCTGTGCCGTACTTCGCCAGTAGTTCTGCGGCTTCGGTATCTTCGTTCTGCTCGGATACCTGCTCAAGCAGTGCCTTGATGGAAAGGCTAACTCTGCCACGCTCGTAGTCGATGTCAGTAATCTTTACGGTTACTTCGTCGCCCACGTTTAGCACGTCAGACACTTTGCCAACTCTGTCGTGTGAGATTTGGCTGATGTGGATAAGTCCGTCAACTCCGGGGATTACCTGCGCAAACGCACCGAATGTTGTGACGGAGAGTATCTGAGAGGTTAGCGTATCGCCTACATTGTAGGTGTTCTTAAGGACTTCCCAAGGGTTGTCCGTTTGCTTTTTGTAGCCGAGTGATATTTTTCTCTTCTCGAAGTCAAGGTCCTTGATGTACACTTCAAGCACATCTCCAACGCTTACCGCCTGTGAGGGGTGGCGCAGTCTGCTCCATGATAGCTCGGTGATGTGTACCATACCGTCTATACCGCCGATGTCCACGAACACGCCGTAGTCGGTGAGCGACTTGACTGTACCTGTGATAACTGTGCCGATTTCAGCGTTTGACCAGAAGGCGTCTTCCGCTATCTTTCTGGCGGCACGTTGTGCCTCACGGATAGAGCCGACAGCTCTTCTGCGGCTTCTGTTTACTTCGAGTATCTTAATCTTTACCTTCTTGCGCAGTAGAACCGCAAGGTCTTCGCCTCTTGGGACTGTGCTGTGTGACGCAGGTATAAACACTTTAACGCCGCCAACCAGTGCGAGCACACCGTTGTTAACGGTCTCGGTGATGGTTGCATCGAAAATTGTGTCTGTGCCTTCTGCTTCAGCAACGGCTTCAAAGCCTGCTATAGCGTCCATTCTCTTTTTAGAGAGCATAACAGTGCCCTCTACATCGTTTACACGCACTACGATAAGCTCGATGGAGTCGCCAACCTTTGTGATGTCCTCAGGCTTTAGGTTAGGGTCATCTGTAAGCTCGTGTAGCGGTACATATCCGGCGTGCTTGGTACCGATGTCGACAGCTATCTCGTTAGGCGCCAAAGCGGTGACAACAGCGGTAACCTTCTCCCCATTATATGTACTTTTAAAGGATTCGTTTAGCATCTCCTCAAAGGATAGCTCTTCGCCGGTTGTGTTTGGTAGTTCGTTCATTTTAGACAGTACCTCCTTAATAATACCCTGTGGGGTTGAAGCGCCTGCTGTTATCCCGACATTTCGGGCTGTAGACAGGTCTATATCGCTAAGCTCCTCCGCAGTCTCAAGCAGGACAGTTCTTGTATAACGCCCACACACCTCCACCAGCTTGTTCGTATTTGAGCTGTGTCGCCCACCTATCACAAGCATAAGGTCGCTACGCTTTGCAAGTTCCATTGCCCTCGTTTGCAGTATCGCCATCGCATTACATATTGTATCAAATATTTTGACAGTTGTACATACTTTTTTTGCTTCATCGCAACATTTTTTCCATTCCTCAAGCTTTAAAGTGGTTTGAGCCACCATAATTACAGAAGAATATCCTGAAAATTCTATATTTGTAATTTGTTCACAGGAAGAAACTACCACGTAATCCCCTGAACAGTGGCCAGCTATGCCTATCACCTCGGGGTGGGTGTCTTTGCCAACGATAATTGTCAGCGCATTTTTGCCGTGGGTTTTGACAATATCATGTATGCGGTAGACACTGGGGCAGGTTGCGTCGACGTATTCTGTTCCAAGTGCGTTCAGTTCGTCGTATACAGACTGCGCCACGCCGTGTGAGCGGATAATTACTTTGCGATTATCGGGGTTTTGGGAGGGTGTGTCTATCACAATTACCCCTTGCTTTTGTAGGTCGTCCACCACCCTATTGTTATGGACTATAGGGCCTAGGGTGGCGAGTGGGGCGCCTTTAGCGAGTTCGCCTAAAAGGATGTCCATTGCACGGGACACACCACCGCAAAAGCCGGAGTTTTTGGCTAGTTCTATTTTCATGATTTGGGGTTCCTTTCGGGGAGTTATCCGAGATTAGGTGTTATTCTTCTTTGGCTTCTTTGATTTCTTTGCTCTTACCTATAAGTTCCAGCACCGCCGACCACATAACTGTGGTGGCTTTTTTCAGCGCTCTCGGTGAGTCACCTTCCAGTTCAAGCGCTTCGTACGGTATAAGCTTGCCGTAGCGCAGTACTACCTTTGAGCGGAACTTGTTGCCGTTTGAGTAGCTTACACCGCAGGGGAGAATGTTTGCCTCGGCAAGCTTGGCGACCAGTGCAGTCCCCGATTTTGCTCTGCCCGGCTCGCCTGTCTTAGAGCGAGAGCCCTCGGGGAATATACCTATCGGGTAGCCTTGTTTGTAGAGGTCTATACCGTGGTTTAGGGCGGACATGTCCCCTGTGCCCCTTTGGACAGGAAAACCACCGAGCATGTGGCTGAACGTGTTCATAAACCACCCCTTGAACAGCTCCTCCTTGCCCATAAATCGAATGAAATGCGGTATTTTCCACGACATTATAATAGGGTCGGACATATGTAGGTGGTTGCTCACCACTATAAAATTCTTACTTTTTGGAGGGATGTTTTCCACACCCTCGAATTTGATGTCATGCCATAGAAACAGACCCATCATGGTCAAAAATTGACAAAGTTTATAAAACCAAAACATATTACTCCACCGTCTGAGACGGCAGGTTCACCTCCAGTTTGTTGTTAATGTAGCACTACTGTAACCGTTGCCAAGCTACGGAAAGGTCGAAGTCGACTACCCCAAAGCGTGATTCACTTTATCTGTCGGCTATTTTTTGCTTGAGCAGGTTTTTTATTGTTTGTATTACTTCGTCGAAAGTCATTTCTGTGGTGTCGAGGTTTACTGCGTCATCGGCACACCTTAGGGGGGCTTCGGCTCGGGTGCTGTCCTGCTCGTCACGGTGCTTTGTTTCGCTTAGTAGAGCGTCAAAGTCGCTATCTATGCCCTTGGCTTGAAACTCGCTATGGCGGCGGCGAGTGCGCTCTTCGGTGGTGGCGGTCAGGAATATTTTGAGGGTGGCGTTTGGGAGGATGACTGTGCCGATGTCACGGCCGTCCATTATGACGTTGTGTTCCTCTGCTATGTCACGCTGGAACGATAGTAAAAATGCTCTCACCGAGGGGTGTACAGACACGTCCGATGCTGCCATGGACATCTCGGGGCGACGTATCTCCTCTGATACATCGGTGTCACCTAAATACACACGCATGCCGTCAGCGGAGTGTTTTACGTCCAGTGGTATACTGCCGAGGGTGGATGTTACAGACGGTTCGTCCTTGACGTCTATGCCGTTTTGCAAGCAGTGGTAGCCGACAGCTCGGTACAGTGCGCCTGTGTCCAAATACAAAAAGCCGAGCTCTTTTGAAAGTGTCTTTGCGACAGTGCTTTTACCTGCCGCTCCGGGGCCGTCTATCGCTATAGTAATATTGCTCATTTTTATGACCATACCTTTCTGCATGTTTTGTGTGGTTTTTTGTGACGTTAATTTTAATGTCACAAAAATGATGCCGTGCCGAAGAACACAAAACTGCGGTTTGAAAATTTATTTTCAAACTTAAACTTCCTTTTGCTTAAGTGGTTAGGGGCTAGGACTGCATAGAACGTATATATTCTACAGCTGACTTACCTGCCAGAAAGCCTGTGCAAAACGCATTGTGCAGGTTAAAGCCGCCTGTGTAAG
>CAYJIK010000076.1:0-9688 GCA_964370205.1 uncultured Oscillospiraceae bacterium
TGGGTGGACGGCTTCTGCCCCGACGTTCTTATTTACGCTACCCCTCAGTCCGAGAGTCAAGGGTGACAGTAGTAGAACCAAGCACGCCAGCGGACAAAGTTTTAAGAGTTTGGGTAGCGTTTGGGCTTCTACTGTCAATCGGATAAACACGCAAAGCTAAATTTCCGCAGGTGCGTAGCAATTTTAATGCAGACGATTTGTTCTAAGGCGATGAAAAGGACGTAGGTAATACTTGTCGTATTGGCAAGTCTTTTGAAGACACATGAGAGCAAATCAGGTGTTTTAAAATCGGGTTGGTTCTACTTCGGTCACCCTAGGGTGACCGATATTATCCGAAATCACACCTACCAACAAAGCAGACCTCCACACAAAGAACAAGGTCAGACACGTCTACATAGCGCTACCCAAAAGGACACTACTTCCTTAACCCTCTGCTTCAGCCTCCGTCACAGCTTTGGTATATATGACATGTAGACCATCGAGTAGGAGGTTGTTGTCTATGGTGATATTGTGGTGGCAGTGGGGGATGATGGCGTTCACCAGTCCGCCGCATGCCACTATTGTCGCAAACTCGCCCAGTTCGGCGATGTACCTACTAAGCATACCGTCTATCATGCCTGCCGCTCCGAGTACCACCCCCGAGCGCATACAGTCCACTGTGTTTGTACCGCAGAGTTTTACGCTACCCTCAAGCGATATGGACGGCAGCTGTGCAGTCCCGCCTGACAGCGCACGTAGCGATATCCCCACCCCGGGCGCTATAGAGCCACCGCAGAAGTTCCCCTCAGCGTCCAGTACTGTCATCTTTGTCGCTGTGCCGAGGTCGATTATCATTGCAGGGAGTGCGTACTTCGCCTTGACGGCTACAGCGGTTGCGATAAGGTCTGCGCCGAGCTGTGAGGGGGTGTCGATCTTTGCGTGCAGTCCTGTTTTCACACCCTCGCCGAGTACAAGCGGTTTGATAGCAGGGAAAAGCGTGACGAACGCCTTCCTCATCACCCCTGTCAGCGGAGGCACTACAGAAGATATAATAACACCGCTCACCTCGGGAATGTCTACATGGTGGAGCTTTAATAGCGAGCTGAAAATTACAGCGTACTCCCCCTCGGTTTTGAGCGTGTCGGTGCTCACTCGAACGGTGAAGGTGAGACTGTCACCGTCATACCCTCCCAGCACAATATGAGTGTTCCCGACATCTACCGTCATCAACATACTGTCTACATCCTTTCGTTTCGCATATCTATTAAGCGTCTTTTTACATGGTGGTGAGATTATAGCACAGTGAGCGAGAAAACGCAATTCCCCACCGCCATTCACTATTGTGCAGAGGCGCAGAATATGATAGAATAACCCTGTTAAGACAAATACATAATTCGGAGGCGCTTATGAAACGAACAAAAAGCTTGATAGCGATACTCGCCACGCTTTGTATGGTGGTGGGGCTTACATTGATGACAGCTATGCCGATTTATGCGGCGGATTGGGACGGTCAGACAAAGACCCAACCCACAGATGGCGAAGGTACAGAAGCCGCCCCCTACCAAATCACAAGCGGTGCGCACCTTGCGTGGGTGGCGCAGGAGGTTAATGACGGGCTTGAAGGCGTTGACCTTACAGGCGCACATTTTAAGCTGATGTATGATATCAACCTCGGTGGTTATGATAACGATGGAACTCCGGTCAACGCTTGGACAGCGATAGGGACAAGCAGCAACCCTTTCGCCGGTACATTTGACGGTGGTGACAACCTTATTTCAGGGCTGTACATTAATAGTCCTACCGCAGATAACCAAAGCTTATTTGGTTATGTCGGCGAAGGTGGCACGGTGAAAAATGTAACTGTTAGCGGCAGTGTTACAGGCATTACTAATGTCGGCGGTGTGGTGGGGTGGAATTACGGCTCTGTCACTAACTGTCATAGCGAGGTTAATGTCACGGGTAAATATACTATCGGTGGTGTGGTGGGTGCTAATAATGGTAGTATCTTCGGTTGCACTAGTACTACAAAAATTATCGGTGCTGGAACTGGTGTTCCTGCTGGAGCGTATATCGGTGGCATAGTGGGGGAAAACTATGGCGTAGTTATAAACTGTAGCAGTTCTGCAACTGTCAGCGGTATTGACCAAGTTGGTGGTGTAGCAGGGCTGAACTCAGGAGGTACTGTTATAAACAGTCACAACAGCGGCAACATAACAGCTGACAGTAATGCCGGCGGCGTGGTGGGACAAAACTCTAGTAGTACCGTCACCAACAGCTACAATACAGGCGCTGTTAGTGGGGAAGATGCCGGCGGTGTGGTGAGTAACAACACTTCCGACAGCATCGTCACCAACTGCTACTGGCAAACTGGCAAAGGGGTAACAAATGGTGTGGGAAGCAATGGTGGCACCGCCACCAACATCGGCTCATTTGATAATTTTAACGCAGCAATCACCCTAACAGACGAAACTATCAACCCCAACGACATCCCTCATACCAACCTCCTAACCGCCCTAAACGCAGGGGCAGGGGTTTACAACCAAACGCTCACCGATTTCACAGGCAGAGCGTACATGTGGGTGCAAGAGAGTAGCAGCAACCCCACTCTCACAGCGGACGAAGTAACAGGCGACACAAACTACGACTATGAAGTCGATGTTACCGACCTAAACAAAATCACAACATCAAGCCTTTACAACTCCACGCTAACAAACGGAGCAACCAGCCCTCTCGACCTAAACCGCGACGGCAAAATCAACTTTGCCGATCTAGCGATGGCGAGAAACAGCAAGTTTTTCGGAAAATAACAACAAAAGCAGGGGCGGATTTATATCCGCCCCTGTGATATTATCGGTGTCTTTTACAGACTAAACTTATTCATCAACATCTCGAACAGTTCCGCCACTTCGCTCTCTACGTCCTCGATTTTCACCGCTTTTTTCACGCTACCGTCACGCAGGGCGATCTCCACTTCGCCATTCTGGCAGTTTCGCTTGCTGACGATAAGGCGTATCGGGCAACCCAGGAGGTCTGCGTCGGCAAACTGCACACCGGCGGCGACATCTCTGTCGTCCATGATCACTTCATACTTGCCGCTTAGCTTGCTGTAAAGCTCGTCGCCAATGGTTTTGACTTCTTCAAGTGCATTGTTTAGCGTGCAGATGTGAATATGCCACGGTGCGACGCTTACAGGCCAGATAGGGCCGTTTTTGTCGTGGTGTTCCTCGATTATGCAGGAGAGGAGACGTCCCACACCAATGCCGTAACAGCCCATTGTCGGGTGCTGTAGTGCGCCGTTTTCGTCGGTGTAGGTCATGTTCATGGACTTTGTGTATTTGTCCCCAAGCTGGAAGATGTTACCGACTTCAATACCACGGACATGCTGTAGCGGTTTACCGCAGACAGTACAGGTGTCACCCTCTGCAACCTTAGCGATGTCCACATAGACGGCAGAACCGTCCGCAATCGCCTTTATGTCACGGTCGGGGGACACGCCTGTGATGTGGTAATCGGTTTCGTTTGCACCTGTGGACATGTCATGCATACCTTGTATCGACTTGTCGTAGACGAGGATAAAGTCACCCTCAAGTCCTACAGGGCCGCAGTAGCCGAGCGCAAGACGGTCATCCTCGGCGAGCGGTATAAACTCACCGCCTGTGAACAGACGCAGTTTGGCTTCGTTCACCTGAAGGTCACCACGCAGGAAAGCGATGATGGTTTTCTTATCCTCGGTGCGTGTGAACATAGCCGCCTTGATGGTGTCCGCAGGGGAAACACCCAGTGTCTTAGCCACTTTATCAATGGTGCTGTCGCCGGGGGTGTGGACTTTGTTTATGGTTGCTTCGGACTTCTCTGCTCTCACAGGGGGAACTCCGAGTGCAACTTCCATGTTCGCCTTGTAGTCACAGGACGGACAGTGGATGATGTTGTCCTCGCCGTGCTCTGAGATGTACATAAACTCGTCCGCTTTTTTACCGCCCATCATGCCGGGGTCGGAGTTTATCACCATGACACTCTCCAGTCCCATGCGCTTATAGAGGCGAAGGTATGCGTCCAGTACACGGGCGTAGTACTCCTCAAGGTCAGCATGGTTTGTGTGGTAGGAGTAACCGTCCTTCATGGTGAATTCTCGCACACGGATAAGCCCTGCACGTGCACGGGGCTCGTCACGGAACTTTGTCTGTATCTGGTATATCATGAAGGGATATTTGAGGTAGCTTTTCGCTTCACTGCGTGCCATGTGGACAGCGGCTTCCTCGTGGGTCATAGCTATGACCATGCCTCTGCCTGCTCTGTCCTTCATGCGCATAAGCTCGCTGCCGACATCTTCATATCTCCCCGACTCCTGCCAAAGCTCGGCAGGTAGCACGACAGGGAACATAACCTCTTGACCGTCCACCCTGTCCATCTCCTCACGGATGATGTTCTCTATCTTCTTCGCCACGATTTTGGCAGGGGGCATAAGGCTGAATATACCGTTTGACACCTGGCGCACATATGCACCTCTTATCAAAAATATATGGCTGTCCATAAAAGCCTCGGCAGGCTTTTCTCTAAGTCTTTCACCGAGTAATTTGCTTAGTAGCATCGCTATCACTTCCTGTTGTTTATTTGTCTTAATGTCTTTTCTTTCAGTATGAAAAGTATACTGTACAGCTTGTTTGTTGTCAAGGTGGAGTGGGGATTTATCGGATTTAAAGTGTGGATTTGTATGGCTTTAAAAGTGGCGGGGAACGTGGGAGGGGGCGTTCTCGTTTAAGCATCGACCTACCACACAAAGCTCTCGAAAGTTTTGTGTGGGTTTGGTTGTGAATGAAGGTAGGGTGACCTATATTATCTAAACGTGTTTGTGATCGGTTTTGCAAAGCGAAATTCTGCCCCTGCTGCGTCAAAGTGTTTTGGAGTACGGACAGTACGCCTACAACACTTTTCCTTGCAGAGAACTGAATTTCACTCCACAAAATCTACGACACCGAGTAGCGTATCATCTCTTTAAAACGCCTACTTAATTCGTTTTAATAGTGGTAACCAAGCCAACTTTAAAACCACCGATTTGCCCTAATGCTTCTTCAATCGCCTTGCCAATACTGGAGGCATGGGGCATGTCAGTTTCTCACCAAAGCAAACCCAAAACCTTTTTACCTACACTAAAAGCTCATGAAACATTGCAATAGCCAAACAAATATGGTATACTGTGTGAGAAGCGCAGTCCCCCACAACATAACATGCCTCTGTAGCTCAGTGGATAGAGCACCGCCCTCCGGAGGCGGGAGCGTTGGTTCGATTCCAATCAGGGGTACCAAAAACCTTGCAGTATAAACTGCAAGGTTTTTTAAGTAATAAGTAATAGTTAATAGTGAAGAAGTTGAGGTATCGCCTATAGGCATTTATTTTAATAAATATTGCATCTATTTTGGACACTCACCCCAAAACCACAAGTGCTTAACCACATTTTCGGGTTAGGCGCTTGTTTGTTAGAGAAACATATAATTTCTTCGTGTTTTTAACATAGAATGATTCTCGATAAAATTCCAACATGAGTAGTTAAAATCACTTGACTTTAAGAACACCTTATTGTACATTAGAATTAATAGTAAAGTAGTGATTGTCTCGACAAGCAGTGCAAAGGAGAAAAGAAAAATGAAAAACAATAGAGGATTTACCTTGGTAGAACTTATCATTGTTGTTGCAGTTATAGCCGTACTTGCTTCAGTACTTGCACCACAATATCTACGATATGTTGAGCGTGCAAGGGAATCCAACGACCTACAGGTAGCGACAAACTTAGTAAGAGCTTCAACAGTTGTAGCCGCTGACCCGAAATTTGACATACCCGCCGGTTCGTATTTCGTAGTTCGGTGGGACACCTCTGATGACCCTTATGGCGCCGGTTCGATGGCAGGAGTGACAGTTCCCAACACGGGCGGCGGACGGATTTCCGTTGAATTTAGAGGCGGTTCGAGCTCGGCTCCCCCGGTTTCTAATGATGAACTCGATGTCATTGAAGAGCAGCTGCTTTCCATCATGGGAGCGGCGGTTGGTGAGAGTATCGGCGAAGCGGAGTCTGTGTTAGCTAATTCTCATGATTTGCTGTTCCGTGTGAACACCTCCACAGGCGTAGTGGAAGTGCATAGGTCTTACGCATTTTGGGTTGAAGACCTAGGCTTACCAATCGGAATTGCAAACTTCTAAGACAATACCACAATTATGCCTAACGCAAAATTAATGTTCGTGCAAACCAAAAATTACTGCCCTTTGACCTAAACGGTTACAGGGCAGTTTTATTATTGTCTTGTTATTACAAACCCATGGGACGAACGATAACAGCTCGTATTATGGTTGGTGCAGTGTGCCAAAAACGTGCTCGGGTTATATGTGGGTGGATAGTATAGCAGTGTGAATTTTTCATGTAATATGCTTTGATGTAATAACGAATCCGCCTCACATACACTTGAGCGCGTTTGACAAGTCCAACCGAGGCGCGACCTAACCCACACAAAATCAATCTAATAGAAGAAGGCGGCACCAACTGTATTGGCGCCGCCTTCTATTTACCTTATTTGTGATTGATATGGGGTTATATATTTACTTCTGTGCCGTAGTAGCAGCATTTGAAAAGTTCTTCCATCTGCGCATTTGTAATCGAGCGTGGGTTTGTACCTGTACACGCATCGCCTACTGCAAGTGCGGCAAATGTTGGTAGTTTTTCTAAGAATTCCGCTTCAACTATACCGAACTCTTTTAGTGTGTGAGGGATTTTCATTTCGGTGTTCATGTCGTCGATCATCTTGCACAGCTTGTTTACTGTATCCGCTTCGTCGCTGCCTGTTATGCCGATAGCGTTTGCGATTTCGATGTAACGAGTCATTGCACGCGCGTCCTTCTTGTTGTAGTGGATGGAGAAAGGAAGGTAGATAGCATTTGCACAGCCGTGAGGGATATGGCCTGTGGAGAATACTGCGCCTGTCTTATGTGCCATCGAGTGAACAATGCCGAGTATCGCATTGGAGAACGCCATACCTGCAAGGCACTGTGCATAGTGCATTTTTTCCTTTGCGTCCTTACATCCATCGAAGGACTTCTTCAGGTTTGCAACTACCATTTGGATAGCTTTGATAGCAAGACCATCAGTGAAATCGTTGGCGGCGGTGGACACATATGCTTCAATAGCGTGGGTCAGTGCGTCCATACCTGTGTGTGCAGTTAGGCTGGCAGGCATAGTCTCAGCTATGTCAGGGTCTACAATAGCGATGTCAGGAGTGATATTGTAGTCAGCAAGTGGGTATTTAACACCCTTTGCGTAGTCGGTTATGACGGAAAAGGCTGTCACTTCGGTAGCTGTACCGGAAGTGGACGGAATAGCAACAAAGCGTGCCTTTGTTCTCAGCTTAGGGAATGAAAACGGTACGGTCAGTTGCTCAAAGGTGGTTTCGGGATACTCATAAAACGCCCACATAGCCTTTGCAGCGTCGATAGGACTACCACCACCGATGGATACGATCCAGTCGGGTTGGAACTTGGTCATCGCCTCAGCACCCTTCATAACTGTTTCAACAGAAGGGTCCGGCTCGACATTCTCAAAAAGTTCAACTTCCATGCCGGCCGCTTTTAGATTGTCAACAGTGCGATCTAAAAAGCCAAATCTCTTCATAGAACCGCCACCGACAACAACAATAGCACGCTTGCCCTCTAGGTTTTTAAGCTCGTCCAGAGTGCCTCTACCAAAATATGTGTCTCTTGGGATGGTAAATCTGCCCATGTTATAACCTCCTAAAATTTTAAATATGATGCATACTGATATTAAATGCTTTGCAAGTTCATTATAGTATATTTGTTAAGCAATTGTCAATATACAAAAGCCATTGTGACAAAATGTTCAAAAATAGCCGCTGTTACAGTGGGGTCATGTCTTGTGAGTATATAGTGTTGTGCACCTGTTTCCGCACTAAAAGTTAGGTTTGCGGCTAAATGTCAGCGCTTTGCTAGGGTTAGCTTTTTTTCACCGGGGCTGCCGTGGTTAGGTTTAGCAGTTCCACCGCTTCGAGGATTGACTTTTCAAAGGCAAGTTTGCCGTATTTGTCCACCTCGGTCTTATCTTTTGGGCCGTGGGTTAGACAGCCTGCGCCGCCTATGCATCCACCAATGCACGCCATGCCTTCTATGAAGTTTACGTCGCTCAAATTTTTGGTCGCTTTTACTATCGCCACTTTACACGCTTCAATACCGTCACACTTTTCTGCTTTGAGGTCGAAGTCTATCCCCTGCTCTTTGATGGCTTGGGACACTGCGTCGGACAGTCCGCCGCTTCTTGCGAAGATACGTCCAAAATAGGAGGCGTTGTCCAACACATCGACAGGCAATTCTTCAAGCTTCATGTCACGGCTGTCAAACAATGCCTGAAGCTCCTCGAATGTTATGACGCTGTCCACGTACTCGTCAACGCCGTCACGCTTGAATTCGATTTTTTTGGCTGTACAAGGGCCTATGAATATGACTTTACCTGTAGGGTCGGTTTCTTTGATGTACTTCGATATTCTTGCCATAGGGGATAGGTTGTGCGAAATGTGGTGGGCGAAGTCGGGGTAGTTTTGTTTGATATACATGACAAACGCCGGACAGCAGGAACTGGTCAGGAAGCCTTTTTCTGCAAGTTCCTGTGACTCTTCTATAGCTACTATGTCTGCGCCCAGTGCTGCTTCGATTATGGTGTGGAAACCAAGCTCCTTTATGCCGCTCACCACCTGCCCGAGGCTTGCGTGTCGGAACTGGCTGGAGATAGAGGGCGCTACCACTGCGTAGACCTTGTAGTCACTGTTGCCTTTTAAGATGTCGATGGTGTCTAGTATAAACGATTTATCCGAGAGAGAACCAAACGGACACTGGTACATACAAGCTCCGCAGGCTATACACTTGGCATTGACAATTTCAGCGCTGTTCTCCGGCCCCTTCTGTATCGCCTTTACCTTGCAAGCACTCTCGCACGGCCTTTTTCTGCTAATTATGGCGTGGAAGGGACACACCTTGGCGCAAGCACCGCAGTCCTTGCACTTGCTCTCGTCTATGTGCGCTACATGGTCTTCGTCAAAGGTGATAGCATCAAATTTACAAGCATCAAAACATCTGTGGGCAAGGCACCCCCTACAGGTTGACGTGACAGTGTACCCTGACACAGGGCATTCGTCACACGCTATGTCTATTACCTCTATGACGTTCGGGTTAGAGCTGTCACCACCCATGGCTATCTTGACAAGCTCCCCTAAAACCGCCCTCTCCTTGTACACACAACAGCGCATGGTGGGGTATTTACCGGCGACTATCTTCTTAGGTATGTCATGGATATTTTGGAGTAGCGTGCCCTCCCAAGCGTTTCTTGCAACTTCTCTTAAAACTTTATACTTTACATACTGCACATTGGTATCGAATTTTTTCATTTCGATTTGTACTCCTTAGCATTATAAATGCTTTATAATTTTAAAAATAGCTGACTTTTATCTTTTTGCCTATCCTTTTAAGGTGATCTGCAAGTTCGTCTATAAGGCGCATTTTAATGCTGAAACTTATAGGCAGGTTTGGGTTTTGGTGAGCGGGGTTTATGGCTCTGCCGACGTAGAAGTTTATGTCGGTTGCTTCCTCGAACAGCAGTCTTGCTATGGAAGATGCGCCGTCCTTTTTGGATATCCACTCGGGGTAGAGCTTGTTTTCACCGAGG
>CAYJIK010000077.1:0-3601 GCA_964370205.1 uncultured Oscillospiraceae bacterium
TCGACCTGTGGACACGACTCAAAAAGCGAGGGTACAGCCGCCGACCGGAAACGCTTTATAGAGTGCTCCAGAGACTTGGGTTGATGCCGAAAAAAGAGAAGAAAAAGAAGAGGGTGTCCAAACCGTATGAGCAGAACACTTACTCGTCTGCGGACTTTTTGATAAAAGCGGTGAAGTGGTTTGCACGCCGTGGCATAACCATCGAATGTGTGCAAACGGACAATGGGTTTGAGTTCACAAATCGTTTTTCGCAGAGTAAAAAAGACCTTGAGACGCTATTTAAAAAAACGCTGAGAGAAATGGGCGTAAGGCACAAGCTCATCAGACCTTACACCTCAAGACATAACGGCAAAGTAGAGCGCAGCCACAGGGAAGACATAAGGAATTTCTACAGCTCTCACTCCTTTTACTCCCTATCAGATTTCGAAGCTCAACTTGCTGTATATAATCGCCGCACCAACAACAGACCCATGCGACCTCTCGGCTGGCTTGCTCCTCTTGCGTTCTTGGATTTGGCTTAGTGTTCAATATGTTTGACAAACTTACAAGCATGGAGTTGCTGATTAGTAACAGGGTAAGGATAGCGATGAACTTCTCAGAGCGAGCGTGTGAAAGGAGTAGGATTGGGGGCGGAGGTGGTTTTGTTATACCACCACAAAAAAGGGCGACCACGTGTGGTCACCCTTCTAATACTTATACTTGTTATATTTACTTTGTAAAGGAAAGCGCAAGAAGGTTCTCTGTGTTTTTGAAGTATGTGTTGTTTGTCGCTTTCAGCTTGCCGTTTATCTCTTCTACCTTTTCGTCGGGGAGTATCTGTATCTTGGTTTCAAAGTGGTTGTCTCTGCCGTCAAAGATCTTGCAAACTCCGCCGTTCTTTATGTATGCCACCTTATTGGAGTCAGCGCTTGTCAGTGTGTAATAAACACCGTCCTCGATAAATACGTTGAATATAACCTCTCTGTCTGTATAGGTCATCAGCAGTAGGCGGCTGTGCTCAAATCTAGGCTCACCTGACAGTGTGTGGTTGGAGTAGCTTGGGTTCCAGTCGCTATCCAGTGTGTATACTTCGTTACCGCTGAAGAAAGCAGTAGCTTCCACAAGTTGCAGTTCAAAGAACTTACCACCCTGTCTCAGCATTTTGTTATACATCTTGTCCTGTTCTGTCGCCTTTTTCAACACATCGTCAGATGCGTCCAGCAACTTGCAGATGTACTTACCGTAAATTCTCTTTGCAGTTTTCATGCCTTCTGCATCTTTATCGATAATCAAACCGGCGATTTTATCGCCGTCGTTAACGCTCTTAAGTAGCGTCGAGGACTTTGTCAAAAGCAGAATGTGCTTGCCTTCTATATACTTGTAGTTAGCTTTTTCAATACTTGCAAAGCCATTCTCACCATTTATCGCAACTTCCATGTTTGGCTGTGTCCCGCAAAAAGCTAAAATTTCCTCTTTCATTTCGCACACGGGTTTTCTGTTTTTCATTGCGTCTTTTGGGCTGCTCATTTTCATTACCTCCTAAAATTATGTAGGTACTGCTCTGTTAAAACTAGCACTGCATGATAAACCTTTCCCACTCGAAGAGCGGTTTTTTAATTTTGCACCGAAAACGGCAAATCAAGATGGTCAAACATTGTATTCATGGCAAGCTAACAAAGCCCTTTCAATGACAATACTAATCTTGGTGGTTAGCATCAACTAATATAGCATAACTCTTTTCCGCTTGCTTGTCAACGGGTTTTGTTTAAATAGTTAAATATAGTTGGTTTTCACTATCTTGACGAAGGTAGTTTTATGGTGTTATTTCAAGTGATTTGAAAAGAGAATTTTTGTTTACGACAGTTAAGATGCTTTACCGTCATGACAATTTGTGTTAAAGTATACATAAAGCTAAAAATAGAAAGGAATGACGATTATGCTACTATCACGAGTACCGCACGGTAAGGTGGCGGAGTATTTTGAGAAGAACGATATGGTACTTATTCCTGTGGGGGCGATGGAAAATCACGGTACACACCTTTGTCTGGGCACTGACCACATGGTGCCGAACTATATAGCTAAGCAGTTGGACACGCTCTCGGATATTCTCATAGCGGAAACTGTCCCGTACGGTGTGAGCGATTCACATACGGCTT
The DNA here is from genome assembly GCA_964370205.1 of uncultured Oscillospiraceae bacterium. Classification (GTDB taxonomy): domain Bacteria; phylum Bacillota; class Clostridia; order Oscillospirales; family Ruminococcaceae; genus DAMCAP01. The sequence continues at coordinate 2,136 of CAYJIK010000077.1, forward strand.
TTCCGGGTAGTATATCTATAGGCTACGAAGGGCTTTATCTTGTCCTAACCGCTATTGTTGACAGTCTTTACGCATTTGGCGCAAGAAAGTTCATCTTTTTAAATGGCCATGGAGGTAACAACGGTGTTATAGACCGCATCTGCCTTGAAACGTACAAAAGAGGCGGTGTTGGCGTCATGATAAACTGGTGGACACTTGCAGGTCAGCTTAACCCTGAATGGAAGGGTGGTCATGGTGGTGCAGAGGAGACGAGTGCAATACTCCACATCGACAAGGAAGCTGTGTTTATGGATTTAGTGGAGGACTTCACCCCGGGTGAGTTGTCCGACGAAATCAAGAACGTTTATATGAGCACTGTCAGTTTTAAGGGGGGTATTCTTAATGCGTCCCGACCTGCCGAGGCGACAACCTCCGCCGGGTGGTATGGTGATGACCATCCCTCCACCGCTACCGAAAAATGGGGACGTGAAATGCTTGAGTGTGTGACGAACTACTGTGCCGAGTTTATAGAGGCGTTTCGTAAGGTGAAGAGGTAGAAGTAATTTTTAAATGTGGCTGTATTTTGGGGTAAGGGTGTTTGAGGTGACGATATTTTACATTTCCTTGATATGAAAATGGAGTGTGCGGTGTACGGTATGCGGTGTGGGCTTTTTATGTTTCTCCACCGAAGGAAGGTGGTGTGGGCATTGTCCAAGACCTTTCCCACTACACTTATGACTTGTGTTGGCAGAGAACCAAACAAACGTTCCCGACAGCACCACGGAAAGTTGCCGCCCGTCCTCCAACCGCTGTTCAGGCTGGCGGAGCTGCGACCGTTTGCCTCACACAAACCCCCACACCATCCCCGCCATCTCGCAAACGGCCAATCTCCGCCACCACCCGCCCCCCCACCCCAAACAAAAAACACCCCCCAACCGACAAGCCTCAAACACTCCGTCCAACGCCCAATCTCCACCCCACCCAACTTTTTTCACAAACATCTTTACAACCAAAACAATAAGTGATATAATTAGCCGAATAGCTAAGACACGGTTTAAGGCGTCCGCCCTGAGTGGAACTTCTATGATGAAAATCAACGGCCTTATGCTGAGTCTTTGCAGAAAATTAAAGGAGAAGATTATGCTACTAAAAGAACAAAAAGCCGCCGTAATCGGCGACAACCGCCTACACGAGAAGGACACAGGCTCACCTGAGGTACAGATCGCTATACTGACAAGACGTATAAACGACCTAACCCTCCACCTAAAGGAAAACAAGAAGGATCACCACTCCAGACGTGGACTTCTAAAGATGGTAGGACGCAGAAAGAATCTGCTAAACTACCTCATCAAGACTGACATTGAGCGCTACCGTGCTATAATCGCAAAGCTGGGCATCAGAAAGTAAGAGGCGACTACGCCCCGACTGTACTGCCGCAGGCAGGTTCACCTGCCTGCGGTTTTTTGTCAAAATAACTTTTGACAAAA
>CAYJIK010000077.1:3701-9664 GCA_964370205.1 uncultured Oscillospiraceae bacterium
AACCGCAGTCCGCTTCGGCGGAGTTATCCGAATGGGGGATAAACCCTGACGGTTTGCCCCCAAACCCCCATTCCCTCCGAATTTTTATAGGGCTTTCTTTAGTCCGTGTAGATGGGGTGTCTTGCTTCGGCAGCTTGTCAAAATAACTTTTGACAAAAAACCGCAGTCCGCTTCGGCGGAGTTATCCGAATGGGGGATAAACCCTGACGGTTTTTGTATAGTATTTTCCGCTGTATCACCGTATAGTCCCCACGGCAACCCACTGCATCATAAGTGGCGTTTGCTGTGCTGTCGGCTTATACGCCTGTTACAGCTGTAAATAATAGGAGAAGGTGAGTTTTAGCGGTAAGCAAAATACCCCTGCATTACCGCAAAGGTGTTTTGCTTATTGCTAAAAACCACCTAACATTTTAGAAGGGCAGTTTGAAAAGGACATTTCAAACAGTGGGGACGCTGAAGTGAAGGCAAGTGCTAATCACTCGGTAAAACAAAGTTTTGCTCCCCCAAATGCCAAGAGAGAAAGGAATAATCTATATGTCAAATTTACCAACCGCTAAGGTGTTTGAAACCACATTAGCAGGCAGACCCATATCCTTTGAAACAGGAAAACTCGCAGGACTGGCTGACGGCTCTGTGCTGGTTCGTTACGGCGAAACAGTTGTGATGGTTAACGTCACCATGTCACAAAACCCGAGGGACGGCATCGACTTCTTCCCACTGTCTGTAGACTTTGAGGATAAGCTGTACGCAGCAGGTAAAATACCCGGTTCTTTCCTCCGTCGTGAAGGCCGCCCCACAGAAAAAGCAGTACTCACAAGCCGTGTGGTTGACCGCCCTATACGCCCCCTATTCCCCTCCGACCTACGTAACGACGTGATGGTGGTTATGACAGTGCTGTCCTACGACGAGGACTACTCCCCCGAGATAGCAGGCATGATAGGCACATCGTTTGCGCTTTCTATTTCACGTATACCGTGGAATGGACCGATAAGCGGTATGCTTGTAGGGCTTGTGGATGGCGAAATTGTCCTAAACCCAAATGCGGAAGAGCGTAAGAAGAGCGAAATGGCGCTTACAGTCGCAGGTATCAAGGGCAAGATATGCATGATAGAGTGCGAGTCGTCCGAAGTGGACAACGCAACTATGATGAAGGCTATAGAGATGGCATCCAAAGAGATAGACGCTATGATAGAGTTTATCGAGGGTGTACAGGCTGAAATAGGCAAGCCAAAGCATGACTTCCAGTCGGTAGTGGTGAACGCCGAACTGTATGACGCTATAAAGGAAGAATATATCGAAGACATCCGCCACGCTATGGACACAGACGACAAGAACATTCGTGAAGAGCGTCTACAGCCGATAGTTACTGCGATAAAGGAAAAGTACTCCGAGCACGAGTTTGCAGGACAGATTGGCGAGTGCGTGTACAAGCTACAGAAGTATATCGTAAGACGTTGGCTACTGGACGACGGCAAGCGTGTTGACGGCAGAGGGCTGGACGAAATACGTCCGCTTGCGTCTGAAGTAGGTCTGCTTCCTCGTGTACACGGTAGCGGACTGTTCACAAGAGGACAGACACAGGTGCTGACCATTGCTACACTGGGTACAATGGGCGAAGCGCAGATACTGGACGGCCTTGATGACGAAACAGAAAAGCGCTATATGCACCACTACAACTTCCCGTCCTACTCGGTGGGTGAAACACGCCCCTCAAGAGGACCGGGCAGACGTGAGCAGGGTCACGGAGCACTAGCGGAGAAGGCACTGATGGCAGTGTTACCGTCTGTGGATGTGTTCCCGTACACCATTCGACTGGTGTCGGAGGTACTAAGCTCGAACGGTTCTACGTCACAGGGTGCTATATGCGGCTCTACACTGGCGCTTATGGACGCAGGTGTACCACTAACTGCGCCTGTAGCAGGTATCTCCTGCGGACTTGTCACCGAGGGTGACCGTTGGATGACTATGGTAGACATTCAGGGCGTTGAAGACTTCTTCGGCGACATGGACTTCAAGGTGGGCGGTACTCATAAGGGTATTACCGCTATACAGGTGGATATCAAGATAGACGGCCTTACACTTGAGATGATTTCTGAGGCACTTGAGAAGACCGAGAAGGCACGTTTTTACATCTTGGACGAAGTAATGCTAAAGGCACTGCCTGCGCCGAGAGAAGAGCTTTCAAAGTATGCGCCTAAGATGCTGTCCATCACCATTAACCCGGAGAAAATCCGTGAGGTTATCGGTTCGGGTGGTAAGGTAATCCAGAAGATCACAGCAGAGTGCGGAGTAAAGATAGATATAGAGGATGACGGACGTGTGTTCGTGTCCGCTATTAGTTTAGAGAACTGTAACAGGGCAATTCAGGTGATAAACACCATTGTAAACGACCCCGACGTGGGAGCGATTTACAAGGGACGTGTCACAAGACTAATGGCTTTCGGAGCGTTTGTGGAGATAGCCCCCGGCAAAGAGGGACTTGTCCACATTTCCAAGCTGGAAAACCGCCGTGTTGAGAAGGTGGAGGACGTTGTAGCTGTGGGTGATACAGTGCTGGTCAAGGTTATGGAGATTGACAGCCAAGGTAGAATAAACCTATCACGCAAAGACGCTCTTTCGTCTGTGAATAAAGAAGCGTAAAACGCAGACCTTACATGGGGGTGTCGGCTTGGTAATGTTTACCGTCGATACCCCTTTTTATAATTAGGAATTGGGTGGGATAGGGAGAAAATCGCCTATCTTGTGGGAAGAGCAACCCAAAACATGACCTGAGAGGTCAAGCACAAACTCCTCACCATTATTATAAAACAAGGGGGCATAACAATGAAGAATTTAAAAATCACAGCGACATTTGACGGAATTGATGAAACAAACATGAAAGCGCTTATCGACAGTGCCGCCGAGATGGGGCATACGCTTAAGGTAGGCAGTCCCGACGCTGACCTTGACTTCTACAAAGACGCTGATGTTATTTTCGGGATGCCAAAGTCGTCCTACCTACCGCACCTCACCGACCTAGAGTGGCTTCATGCCAGCTTTGCCGGGGTGGAGCGATACTGTGACGGTAGCTTCCCAAGTGAAGTCACCCTGACAAACTCAGCCGGCGCATTCGGCGAGGGTATTGCGGAGAGTATGCTGTGCGGTGCGCTGATGTGTCTTAGAAATGTACCGCATTTTTATAAGAATCAACAGGAACAGGGTTGGAATAGGACAGTACAAAACCGTTCACTGTACGGCAAAAAAGTCGTCATAATCGGCATGGGCGATATCGGACGCTCCTTTGCCAACATTTGCACAGCGTTTGGAACGACCGTTATCGGTGTGCGGCGCAGTGCGGATAAGTCGCCGCCAAAAGGGTTTGCCGCAGTGTATCCCACAGCAGAACTGGACAGTGTCCTCCCTGACGCCGATTTAGTGGCGCTCTGCTTGCCGTCTACGCCTGAGACAGAGGGACTGCTCTCAAAGGGGCGCATAGCGCTTATGAAGCATACAGCGATTGTCCTGAATGTGGGCAGGGGCGTGACGATAGACCAAGAAGCGCTGATAGAGGCGCTGAACAGCGGAAAACTGGGTGGCGCTTACCTTGATGTCGTCTACCCTGAGCCATTGCCGACAGATCATCCGCTGTGGTCTGCGAAAAACACCGTGATAACCCCACACGTTTCAGGGACAATCAGCTACCCGTCCGTGATATCAAATGTGAATGAGCTGTTTTTAGAGAACCTCAGAAGGTATACTAATAATGAACCACTGCTGAATGTTGTGGATACTATTAAGGGATATTAGAACGTAGGGCAAGGGTTCTACTCTTGCCGCTATTAGATATGTCCAAACCACGGCAAGAGCAGAGCCCTTGCCCTACAGATGGGTGTTCGTTCCCGTTCTTCCCCTTAATTCTCCGTTCTCAATTTTCACCCCTTGCCACTCATCAAACGTGTGTGTAAACAACAACCTACCTGCGTCGCAGCTTCGCAGTCGGCCTACAACTCTGTGCAAACCAAAACCACACCCCACCGACCGCCAATCTGCGCCGCTCCCGCCCCCCCACCCCAAAAAACCAAAAAAGAAAGGACGCTCCACATGAAAAAGTACATAGACCTCCGAAGCGACACAGTAACCCAGCCCACCCCCGAGATGAGAAAAGCCATGGCAGAAGCGGTAGTCGGTGACGACGTTTACGGCGACGACCCCACTGTCATAGAGCTGGAAAAACTGGCGGCGGACATGCTCGGCAAAGAAGCCGCCCTATTCGTCCCCACAGGCACAATGGGCAACCAGATAGCCCTCATGGTACACACCAGACGTGGCGACGAGATAATCCTCGGCAGACGCTCCCACGTCATGGTGTACGAGCAGGGCGGTGCGGCACTCCTGTCGGGACTGTCCCTCTATCCGCTGGACAGTGACGACAACATAATGAAAGCGGACGCTGTAAAGGCCGCAATCCGTGACCACACTAACCTCCACTTCCCACGCACAGGGCTTATCTGCCTTGAAAATGCACTAACGACAGGTAAGGTCGTCCCCCTTGCGGACATGGACGCTGTGTATAACGTAGCAAAAGAACACGGTATACCTGTCCACATGGATGGCGCACGTGTGTTTAACGCCGCACTGTCACTGGGTGTGGACGTGAAAGAGCTGACAGCAAGATGCGACAGCCTAATGGCATGTCTATCCAAGGGACTCTGCGCACCTGTAGGCTCTGTACTGGCAGGCACAAAGGAATTTATCGACAGCGCAAGACGCATCCGAAAAGTCCTCGGCGGTGGTATGCGCCAAGCAGGTGTACTGGCGGCGGCAGGCATCATAGCGCTGACACAGATGATAAAACGCCTCTCCGAAGACCACGATAACGCAAAACTCTTAGTCTCGGAGCTGTCAAAAATCCCCGGCCTTCGCCCCACCTACGAAACCACCGACATAAACATGGCTTTCATCACCTTCGACTACCCGAAAGAAGTGGTGGAAAGCCTTGCGCCGAAACTGCTTGAGAAAGGTATAAAGTCCGGCAACATGATAAGCAGCGATACAGTACGTTTTGCAACAAACAACGATGTCACAAGCGAGGATATCATGTACGTCGCAAAGTGTATCCGTGAAGTGCTTGCGTAGGTTTCCTCAAATTTACATTTACCTCCTACTGTCAAAGGACTGTGTTCTACGTTAATACTTTCTTCTCGGTAACTTTGCGTTCCGAACGGGAGATAGCGTAAATAAGAACGTAGGGCAGTGGCCATCCGCCCAAGGGGCGGAAAGAAAGAATGTTCAGCCACAAAGGCTGAACATTCTTTCTTTGTCGGCTCGCAAGCCGACATGGCCACTGCCCTACGTTCTTATTTACGCTATCGTCTGTCGGTGGTAGGGCGTAGAAAAAACAAATATCACCCCCCTCCCAAATCAGCAAACAGCTTTTACTCACTCTCGAACCATATATGTAAGTTTGTCAAACATATTGAACACTAAGCCAAATCCAAGAACTCAAGCGGAGAAAGCCAGGCGAGAGGTCGCATGGGTCTGTTGTTGGTGCGGCGATTGTGACGGGAGAGTTGGGAAGCGAAGTCAGCGAGGGAGTAGAAGGAGTGGGAAGCGTAGAGCAGTTTCTGATCCTCACGGTGGCTGCGCTCTACCTTTCCGTTATGGCGAGGAGTGTATGGTCTGATGAACTTATGCCCTATATTTAGCCGTTCCAATGTAACTTTGAATAATGTTTTCAGATGCTTTTTTGAAGAAGAAAAACGGTTTGTGAACTCAAATCCATTGTCCGTTTGCACGCATTCGATGGTTATGCCACGGCGACCAAACCATTTCACCGCTTTTGCCAGAAAGTCTGCCGAAGAGTACGTGCTCTGCTCATACGGTTTGGACGCTCGTTTCTTTTTCTTCTCTTTTTTCGGCATCAGCCCTAACCTCTGGAGCACTCGGTACAGCGTTTCCGGCCGGCGGCTGTACCCTCGCTTTTT
>CAYJIK010000078.1:0-6095 GCA_964370205.1 uncultured Oscillospiraceae bacterium
ACTAACCTCTCAATGTATTTACAAACAGTGCTTAAATTTTAGAATTTAAGTCCACAGTGCGGGTAATCCTACTGTTGTTGATAAGCAGCAAGATGTTCCACTGCTTATTATTGACAACGTGCCATAAAACAAACGGTTTGTTGCGTATTTTTAGGAATGTAGATGGTTGCTTCAAATGTTTCACTTTCATCACACTTGATAGCACATTTTCTTGCTTTATATATTCGTATATTGTATAATAGTGAAAGTTGTAATGTGTCGAAAGTGGCTTATAAAAAACTAAAGCCAAAGGCACATGGTTAAAAAGAGTAATATTCTCCGCAAGAAATCTGAAAATAAGGAGATTTAATGAAAAATTATATAGATTTAAAACAGCGTATACTGCAAAAGCTCTACTCACATTTGAATGAAGAACAGCGTAAAGCTGTATTCCGAGTGGAGGGGCCTCTTTTGATATTGGCGGGCGCAGGCAGTGGTAAGACCACCGTAGTTGTTAACAGAATTGCTTACCTGCTTCGTTTCGGTAACGCATATCATGCCTCGACACCGCCTGTCCACATCGGCGAGGACGACCTGCAGTTTCTGCGTGACTACTTAGACGATAAGGTAAAGGACGAGGACAGGCTGACGCGCCTCTTGTCAAGCGGTGCGCCGCGGCCATATAATGTATTGGCAATAACGTTTACCAATAAGGCGGCAGGTGAGCTTAAAGAGCGACTTTCAAGGGCGCTTGGCGAGGAAATAGCGGCAGACGTCAACGCCGCCACATTCCACTCGATATGCGCACGCATACTGCGAATAAACATCGAGCGACTCGGCTACAGCAAAGACTTCACCATCTACGACGGCGACGACCAACAGCGTGTGGTGCGTGACATATTAAAGTCACTGGGCTGGGACGATAAGATGTTCCCGGCTCGCAGTGTGCTTGCCGCCATAAGCAGTGCCAAGGACAGGTTTGACACCCCCGACGACATGAAAAACGACGCAGGGAATAATGTCCAAGCCATCAGATACGCCACCATCTACGCAGAGTACGAACAAAAACTAAAGAGTGCAAACGCCATAGATTTTGACGATATTATCATACTAACTGTAAAATTGCTACAGGCTCACCCTGACCTTTTAGAGCGTTACCGTAACAGGTTCAAATACGTGTCCGTGGACGAGTATCAGGACACTAACATGTCCCAATATCGCCTCGTAGAGCTTCTATGCAGTGAGCATAAGAATGTCTGTGTAGTAGGCGACGACGACCAGAGCATCTACCGCTTCAGGGGAGCGACCATCGAAAACATCTTAAACTTTGAAGAACGCTATCCAACCGCAACAGTTATAAGACTTGAGCAGAATTACCGAAGCACAAAGGTTATACTACAAGGTGCAAACGAAGTTATAAAGAAGAACACAGGTAGAAAAGGCAAGGAACTCTGGACAGAAGGTGCTGACGGCGCCCCCATCCTACACTACATCTCAAACGACGAACGTGGCGAAGCCGCCGCACTAGCCGAGATGATACTTAGTGATGTAGCGGAGGGTGGTAAGCATAGTGATCACGCAGTACTATACCGCATGAATGCTATGTCAAACGCCGTGGAGCAGGCACTGTCACAGCGTGGTATACCGTACCGTGTTATCGGCGGTACACGATTTTTCGACCGCAAGGAGGTCAAGGACGCCCTTGCATACCTCCAACTTATAAACAACCATAACGACCTACTGCGCCTTATGCGCATAATAAGCCAACCAAAGCGTGGGGTGGCGGAGGGTACAATGGCGGTGGTGACAGGACTGTCCGCAAGTGAGGGTAAGACTGTAATCGACATCATGCTCCATGCTGACGAATACCCACAGTTATCCGCTAAAAAGAAGCCACTTAAAGATTTTGCCGAGTTTATCACCGACATGACGAACAGTCTCAGGAGTGTTTCCCTCGGTGAACTTTTTGAACAGACAATGTCACGCAGCGGCTACCTCGACTATCTACTGCTAGACCCCCCTACAGCCGCCACCAGAACCGAGAACATCGGCGAATTACATTCAAACATAATGCGCTACGAGCAGGAGACGGAGGACGCTACACTGTCCGGCTTCCTAGAAGAAATAGCGCTTTACACCGACCTTGATAACTACGACGAGAATGCTGACACGGCAGTACTGATGACACTCCACGCTGCAAAGGGGCTTGAGTTTAAGAATGTCTACATAGTTGCGATGGAGGAGGGACTGTTCCCTTCCAGCCGTTCGACAGCTAACCTCACCGACCTGGAGGAGGAACGTCGGCTTGCTTATGTTGGCATAACACGAGCCAAGGAAAAGCTCCATATCTTCACCGCTAAGCGCCGTATGCTGTTCGGCCAGACACAGTACTTTAAGCAATCACGCTTTTTAGGCGAGATACCAACAGAACTCATTAAAGTCGAAAGCGCACAGCCGATTTCACCACCAAAGGCAAACACACCTGCGCCTGCCGCAAGAAAGCCTATAGGAAGCACCGCAACACTTCCAAAGCCTAAACAAGAAACAAAATTCTCCGTGGGCGAGCGAGTGTCACACAGGGTGTTTGGCGAAGGTACTATATTGGCGATATCTCCGATGGGTGGAGACAGCCTACTCGAAGTGGCATTTGAGAAAGTGGGAACAAAGCGGATAATGGCAAACTACGCACCGCTAAAGCCGATTTCATAGATATTATTGAGAAAAGCAGTTCCTGACCGACATTTATTTTGTCTCATCCTCTGAAACCATGCACAAACTTCTAATCGCAACATAAAATGTATTGAGTATATTACACTCGTAAAGTATACTCGCATTTTAATGATTAGGAGGAGCAATATGTCACTTAGAAACGACGCTGAGAGCCTAGCGATTGCGGGTGGCTTTAGAGAGGCAGTCTGTGTGGACACAAGACGCATTTATGACTCTTGCGGTGACAAAGAATGTATAGATGGCCTTCAGGTTTATTTTACAGCCGAAGACCAGTGTATTATTGATAATGCTGCCACTGTAAAAGCAAAAAAAGTTGAAGTCATAAAGGCGTTTTTAGAGGTGGAGCCCATACCGTTTGACAAGGGCTACTACTCGGTGGACATAACCTATTTTTTCCGAGTATCGTTTTCGGCGTACTCAAACCCGATGGCAAAACCCCACACAGTCGACGGACTGAGCACATACTGCAAAAAGGTGATACTGTACGGTAGTGAAGGCACGGTGCGCACTTTTTCAAGCGACAATCCGCCGTCAGGCGGGGACAACGCCCCGATAGCGACACTTCAAGTGGTTGATCCGCTTGTTCTCGCTACAAACGTAGTGGAGTGCCCCGAGCAGAACACATCGGTAACGCTCACCCCACCTGAGTCGGTGCTGTGCTACTTTACAGGTTCTTTTGACAACGTATGCGCACATAAGCAGGTGTTTATAACACTGGGACTGTTCTCCATTGTACAGCTTGAGCGCTACGTTCAGCTGATGATACCTGCATACGACTTCTGCCTACCTTGTAAGGAGTGCTCCACAGGTCACGCAGACCCCTGTGAGCTGTTTGATAAGGTAAAGTTTCCCACCGACGAGTTCTTTCCGCCGAAACTGGACTGCGACGACGACTAACGTTTAGCACGTAACGCTGTAATCTGCGTCATTTTGACGTAGATTACAGCGGAAGTGAAAAAATACAGAACCTCCATAAAACGTAAAAAGAAAGGACGAAAAACCATGCTGAAAGTAATACTTTTATCAAGCACTCCAAACCCACAATCCACCATAGCGGCGGCAGCTAAACTTTGCTACTGGGGCGGTGACATGGATAGCCTTACCGACGGTATCACGGAGGAAAACTCAGGGAAGTTTATAAAAAAGCTTGTGGACATGGGCCATGAAAGTCCACTTGAGCATGTGTCCTTCACGTTTGGCATCGAGGGCGTGTCCAGAACACTGATGGCGCAGATAACACGGCACAGGATAGCGTCGTTTAGTATACAGAGCCAGCGCTATGTAAAAAAGGACAACTTCGAGATAATTACTCCACCCGAAATCGCAAAAAGCGCTGCCGCAAAGAAGATTTTCGATAAAACCATGGAGAGCATCAGAGAGAGCTACAACCACCTCTATGACATACTCCGCACAGAGCATAAAGCGACGTTTATGTCCGAGGGTATGAGCGAGAAGGAAGCTACTGCAAAAGCGGACAAGCTTGCAGGCGAAGACGCACGCTTTGTCCTCCCCGGCGCTTGTGACACCAAGATAATCATGACCATGAATGTCCGCAGTCTCTACAACCTGTTTTCGCTACGTCTCTGTAACAGAGCGCAGTGGGAGATAAGGGAGATGACAGAGGCGATACTTCGCATATGTAAAACCGAGGCGCCCCTACTATTTAAAAACTGCGCCCCCGAGTGCGTGTTCGGGACATGTCCCGAAGGTGCGATGACCTGTAATAAGATGGCTGAAGTGAAAAAGAAATATTTAGAGGGTTAAGGTGCATTATGAGTGGAAAGCTTATAGTAATAGAGGGCATAGACGGTAGTGGAAAAACTACGCAGGCGATGCGACTTGTGGCAGAGCTGTCAAAGAAACAGATGGCGGCGTACCACAAGTTCCCCAACTACGAAAGCCCCTCCTCCATGCCGGTTAGGATGTATCTCGGCGGTGAAATAGGCGACCTTTGGAGTGTAAACAGTTACGCCGCTTCCTCCTTTTACGCCACCGATAGGTATATAACGTATCAAACCACGTGGAAGCAAAGCTTTCTGGACGGCACACATATTGTGCTCGACCGCTACACCATGTCCAACATTATCCACCAGATGTCACGACTACCAAAAGGTGAGTGGCAGACATTTATAGACTGGATATACGACCTCGAGTTTAAAAAGTTCGGACTACCTATGCCTGATGCGGTGATCTATCTGGACATGCCCCCACAACTTGCGTGGAATTTGGTGACAGACCGATATAAAAAAGACGAGAGCAAGCGAGATATCCACGAGAGCGACTATGACTATCTACTGCTATGCCGTGAGGCGGCGCACTATGCGGCGAAGAAATTAGGCTGGCATATTGTGCAATGCGTAGAAAGTGGTTCGTCGATAGACGACAAAGGCGGTGCGTTAATGAGTGTCGAGGATATCGGTAACGCTATTGCAAAAGCGGTGGCATATCTGTTTTAGCTTGCCTGTCAAAAAGCTGACAAACAGCATAACCAAAACAGCGAAAGCTGAGATATAATAAAAGAAAGGGAACGTACACACGAGACCATACCATGTTTGTAATCGGTTTTGTGAACGTTAATTCACGGTCATAACAATGGCGTTTAAACCGAATATTAAAGCTGAAAAAGAGAAGCTCAGAAGTGCCTTTAAAGCCGAGCGGAAGAGCATACCCAAAAAAGAACGTGAGGACATGGATAGGCGACTGCTTAGAAATTTACGTACACTAGCGGAAGTGCGTCACTGCACCACCGTGCTGACCTATGTGTCCACCCCTGACGAGCTTGACACAAAAGCGCTCATAAACGGTATGCTGGACAAAGGCAGAAAAGTAGCGGTGCCGAGGTGTATACCTGACAGCCGCAACATGAGCTTTCATTATATAAACTCACTTGATGAGCTGGTTGAGGCTAGGTACAGCCTCCTCGAGCCAACTGAAGACATGCCGCTGTTTGCTTCCGGGGTAAAAGGTGCTGTCTGCATAGTGCCTGCGCTATCTTGTGACCTAAATGGCTACCGCATAGGTTATGGAGGCGGATACTATGACAGGTTTTTATCATCGTTCGGCGGTACAAAGATAGGGATTACCTACAATAGATTTATCAGAGATGTCCTCCCACGAGGTCGTTACGATATAAAGCTTGATTATATAGTCACCGAAAGTGCAATAATACGCATACAGCATCAACGAAGCACAAAAAATGTAAGAGCTGTACCAAAACGTAGCGAGCAACAAAGTGGTTCTCCAAAAAAGTAAAACAGAACTTCAAAACATCCATTTGTGTCATTGAGAGTCTAACCATTTTGAACTTTCGGGGGAATCTGAGGTTAGAGGACAAACCGCAAGGTTTATCCCCCATATGGATAGCCCTGCCGTGCAGGATTTTTATT
>CAYJIK010000078.1:6195-9483 GCA_964370205.1 uncultured Oscillospiraceae bacterium
CCTGAGGGAATGGGGGTTTGGGGGCAAACCGCAAGGTTTATCCCCCATATGGATAGCCCTGCCGTGCAGGATTTTTATTGTCAAAATCTTATTTTGACAGTTTACAACCATTGAAATGATGTGAAGTGACCTTCAGTATACCTGAGGGAATGGGGGTTTGGGGGCAAACCGCAAGGTTTATCCCCCATATGGATAACCCTGCCGTGCAGGATTTTTATTGTCAAAATCTTATTTTGACAATAAAAATGCGGCTCCGTTAGGAGCCGCATAGGTATGCCGAGTTATGGACTAACCGAGACTAGCATCTTTCACAGCCGCAGTTATTTCCGCAACCGCCAAAGAAGTTGTTCCCACCGCCACAGCAGCAGCATAGAACGATGATTATGAGTATTATCCAGATACAAGAGTTATTACCGTAGAACATGTTTGCACCTCACTTAATGTATTTGATATATACTATGCGTTTATGGGGTGTGGTGTTACAAGGTTTCACGTGTAGTTTTATAAAGGTTTTTTCTTGCAGAGTGCATTTGAATGCTGATATAATGGACACTGTATATGCACCAAATACTATAAAGCCAAAAGCAAGACAGTATAGTAAAAAAACAGCTCGAACTGTAAGTTTTGTGTGTTTTTCCGGAGGGTGTTGACGCACTCAAAAGCTCCCAAAACTTACAGCTTGAGGAAAGGACGATTGTTATCATGAACCAAGGTGAATTAAAATCCAAAAGAGGCCCGGGAGTTTTACGGACATTACTGTCCATACTAATACTTATTGTGCTTGGCATTGCACTGGCTTTCTTTGCTTTAGACTGTGCCGCTGATGTGCTGGGTATAAGCGATGTGGATGAGAAATATTCTGTATCTGTGGGTAATAGTGATGACCTATATGATATTTCCGCTACTTTACAGGACAAAGGAGTTATTGATTATTCGCTGGTGTTTTACATTCTAGGGTCAATAAGTATGAGCGATACAGAAGCTGTCGTGGGTGACTACGTCTTTGATTCTAAAATGACCTACTTTGATATCATCGCCGACCTTAAGGACGGCGGTAGGACTGTGGAACAGGAGATTGTCACAGTGGTGTTCTACGAGGGTATGACTGTCGCTGAAATAGCAGAACATCTTGAGGACGAACGTGTGTGCGACGCAGACGCATTCTTAGAGCGATTGGAACAAGGAGAGTTTGGTTACGAGTTTGAGGAGATGATCCCGGAGAACGAGCTGCGTTTCAGAAGTTATGAAGGTTACCTGTTCCCCGATAGCTATGACTTTTACGTGGGCGAAAATCCCGAGTCGGTCATAAGAAAGTTTCTGGTGAACTTCCAAAACAGAGTGTTCCCCGATGTCTACGCCGATATATCAGGTGCAGGGTACACACTGGACGAGATAGTGATACTGGCTTCTATCATACAAGAGGAGTCTTCAAATACAGAGCAGATGGGTAATGTTTCGTCTGTCTTCCACAACAGACTGAACGACCCCGGCATATTCCCGAAACTTCAATCAGATGTCACAATATTCTATGTAGAAGACGACATTAAACCGTATCAGTCACTGTCCAGGCAGGATATGTATGACGCTTACAACACGTATGTGACAAACGGCTTACCTGTCGGGCCGATATGCTCACCGGGTCTTGCGGCAATAAATGCAGCAGTCAGTCCGTCGGATACGCCGTACTTCTACTTTGTTACTGATGTTAACGGCAAATTCTACTATGCTACAACGCTTAATGAACACGACTACAACGTTGATGTTGCTGAGAGTGTAGTGGCTACAGACGATTAGTTTTGAAAAATGCAATTATGAAAGGTCATACCATGAAAAATATAGAATTACTGTCTCCTGCCGGAGACTTTGAAAGGCTTGTTTCCGCCGTGAAGTTTGGGGCGGACGCTGTTTACCTTGGCGCAAAAGAGTTTGGCATGAGAGCGTCTCCGCTGAACTTTACCGAGAGCGAACTACATGAGGCGGTTAAGTTTGCACATGAGAACAATGTCAAGGTATATCTGACGCTTAATATATTGCCTCGCCACGAGGATATAGAACACCTGCCTAGGTTGGTGTCGCTTGCGGTAGACGCCGGGGTGGACGCTGTTATAGTTGCTGACATTGGAGTAATGGCGATGATAAAACGCCTTGCACCGCAGATGGAACTGCACGTGTCCACGCAAAATGGTGTGGTAAATCACCTCACAGCTACGGAATTGTACCATATGGGAGCTTCCCGAGTGGTGCTGGCACGTGAGCTGTCCTTTGACGAAATAGCTGCCATACGTAAAAATACGCCACCCGAGCTTGTGCTTGAGGCGTTTGTACACGGTGCAATGTGTATGTCTGTATCGGGACGATGCGTCATCTCCGACTATATAATAGGGAGAGACCCTAACCGTGGCGAGTGTGCACAGCCATGTCGCTGGGCATACCACCTTGTCGAGCAAAAACGCCCGAATGAGTACTATCCTGTCTACGAAGAGGACGGTTACAGCTACATATTAAACGCAAAAGACCTATGTATGATAGAACATATCTCTAAACTCGCTGAAGTCGGCATAGAGAGTTTTAAGATAGAGGGGCGTGCAAAGTCAGCTTATTACGGTGCTATCGTAACTGGCGCATACTACCACGCTATCAAACACTTTCGAGAGCATGGAGCTGATGTTCCTCTGCCACAGTGGATACTTGATGAAGTGCGTGCTGTGTCTCACAGAAATTATTCAACAGGCTTCTACTTTGGCAAGCCATCCGAGGGTCAACACCTCGATTCCGGTGGATATGTACGCACAAGTGATATTGTGGCGGTGGTTGATTCGTCACAGTCAGGGAGCGTCGTCTGCACTGTGAAGAACAATTTCGGAGTGGGTGAAGTATTGAAAATTACCGAGCCGCTTTCCGGAGAGCCTCTGGAGTTTACAGTGACCGAGATAGTGTCTAATGGTGAAAAATTGGAGCGAGCTATACATCCACAGATGACTGTAGAACTTCCTCTGCCGTTTGACCGCACCTTCACGGAAGGTTCTGTACTGCGACGAGATAAGATTGAAGAGGGAGAGTAAGCGCATGAGAAAACTTCTTTCGGCTTTAGCCGCAGTGACGTGGACGCTATCGGGGTGCGCAGGTGAGCAGTCTGCTTCTGTTGCTGCTATCGGCGGTGGAGATGGGCCTACAGCTGTGTTTGTCACAGGCGACCCGAAGGATTTTATCATTGCAGGCGCTGTGTTATTAGGTGCAGTGGTTGCGGTGATAGCGGCGGTTGTTTACTTTGTACGCAAACGTAAGTAG
>CAYJIK010000079.1:0-4935 GCA_964370205.1 uncultured Oscillospiraceae bacterium
AAAAACCACGGTTTCGGGCGGTCACATAGGACCGCCCCTACAAGGTTTCGTCACAAACCCTCTTCTCGGCAGTTACCTTTCTCTTCCGCCACGCAGTAGTGTAACCAACCCACGAGGGCAGAGGCCATCTGCCCAAAGGGCAGAAAGAAATTCCAGGTCAGCCCAAAAGGCTGATCTGGAATTTATTAGTCGGTGTGCGCACCGACATGGCCTCTGCCCTCGTGGGTTGGTTACACAGGGGGTAATGTGGGCTGTGACGAAAATGCCCTGCCAAAGAAATCTCCAATATCCAAAAAATAATACCACACCAAAAAACCACCGCTCACAGGGATTTCCCCTGAAGTCGGTGGTTTTTCATTATCTATAGAGTTTACAGCAGTGCTTACTCTTCTTCCTCGTTGCCGGCGTTCATAAAGTCTAGGATGCCCTGTGCGTCCAGCATGCCTTTTGAAAGCATCAGCAGTTTGTCGTTAAACTCGTCCACGATATAGACAGAGAAGTCTATCATAAACTTATAAACTTCCTCCGAAACAAGGCTCTCGCTGAACGGTAGGCTCATACGATAGAAAATTGTTCCGCTGTTTACATCAAGGTCGAAGTTTCCGCAAGCAAGACGGTCGTTTATCAGGCAGACAGCTATAGCCGCCTCGACAATCTTCTCGGAGGGGATGTCAAAGTCCAGTCTGGAGTATAGCTTTAGAAGTGACAAGCCGGGATCGGACACGACACGCAGTTTAATCGGCAGGTCATCGCCTCTTACGCTGGTCTCGACGCTCATTTCCTCGTCGTCTCTGTCATAGCGCCACTCTCTGTTGTCCATTGTGCGGCAAAAACCGTCCAGTATCTTCTGCGCCTCTTGGATCTTGATCTGTTCGTCCATTGTTGTTCTCCTTATTCTTTTTTATTTTTTGGTTTATGTGTTATATCGTTTATGTTCTTATGACGTTTGTGGGATTTCAGGTCGATGTGGGCATCGACTCCTACTAAAACCCTATGCGCTTTCTCTTCTTCTCCTGTAGGTCTTGGAACTCACGCTCGGCGGACGCCTTGTCGAAGTCCACCGCTCGCAGTACAAAGCTCTCGCCCGTCATGCGTGTGCGGATGGACGCCTTACCCCATGTCCGCTCAAACAGGTTACGCACAAAGCGTGCATTCGCAAAGTCCTTGGACATTATCGTGTTGTCGCTCAAACTGTCAAAGTAGCTCTTAACCACTATCTCAAGCTCCGGCTCATACGAGAAGGAACGCCCTGCCATCAGCATGAATATCTTAAACAGCTCGTCACGGTTGTAGTTGTTAAACTCGATTGTGTACGGTATACGGCTTGCCAGACCTGCATTACCCTCCATCAGGGTGCGCATGTCGTCTGTGTACCCTGCCATTATCACCATAAAGTCGTGACGGTGGTTTTCCATCTGCGCTATTAGTGTGTCCAGCGCTTCACGTCCGTAGTCCTTTGTGTCTCCGCCGCCACGGTAGAGTGAGTACGCTTCGTCTATAAACAGCACCGAGCCGTAAGCGTCACGGCACATTGCGGCTGTCTTAGGAGCGGTTTCGCCTATGTACTGTCCGCAGAAGTCACGTCCGCCATACTCAAAGAACTGCCCCTTAGAAAGTAGGCCTCTCTCCTTCATCAACTGACCGAGTATGCGTGCAACTGTGGTTTTACCTGTACCGGGGTTGCCGACAAAGCACATATGCAGTGCAGGTGGCTCCATGTCACCCACCGCCGCCTTTGTGGCTTCTATCTGGGCAAGTATTTCGTCTATGCGCTCTTTAATCTTATCCATACCGATAAGCTCGTTCAGCTGTTCCATAGCAGAACGCACGCCCATCAGCGCCATTGACGACCTCGGTATATCGTCGCCACGGACTATGGTGTCCTCCTCGCCGTCACTTGCGGAGTCCGCAACGTGCTTTTGATAGAGAATTTCGTCCACTATCTTGCGGGCAGTGCTAAAGCCGTAGAAATGGCCGTCGCTCTTTTCCTCAACCAGTCGCTCCTCGAGCTTTTCACGGCTCTCCTCCTCTAGGGTGAAGCCCTTCATGTCCAGAAGGCGTGTGGAGAACTCCACGAGGTGTTCCATGGTGTACGGATTTGTGGTCACGTCACGTATTGTGAGCATGTCCGATATATCGGTGAGCATCTTACGGCGAGTGTGCTCGTCCACAAACGGTATTCTGAACACGAATATCTGCTTGCCGTTCATGGTGCTCAGATGTTTTAAAAATGTCCTAAACTCGGGCTGTTTTGTCTTGTCCATCCACTGGCTGATGTCAAAGCTGATTATCCTGTTACCGGACAGATAGCCAGCAGTGCGCTCAAGCATTTCGTTCAGTTTCATCTCGGCAGGGCACTCTAAAACCTTGTCCCCTATGGACGTAAGCCCCAGCTCGTCCAGCAGTGCGGCAAAGTGGAAAAGCTGTGTCGTCAGACCGCAACCGTCCCCTATCGAGAACAGGTAGGTGCGACGCAAAAACGAGTCCAGTGTCTTATGTTTCAGTATCTGCGGTGCTATGGCGGCGACCTCGTGGGCAAGCTCTTTAAAGCTGTCCACGCCTATTAGGTTATCTATCAGCGTGAGCAGTTTAGGTGTGCCACCGTCACCGTCTGACGATTCGCCCACAGTGTCAGCATCCGTTTTTTGCTCCTCGCTCTTTTTAGTTTCGAGCGGCTTCGGCTCTACAGTGTTGCGGACGATAGAGTTCTGCGCCCCCATCATCTCGAGTACAAGAGTGGTCTTTGCCTGCACAGCCTCCTGCGCTACGCCGTCTACGGTGAGTAGGCATCTGGTCAGCGTGCAACTGCCTTTTTGCACAGTGCCGCCCAACCCCTCAAGTTCTGCAGTGAGCTTACCTGCAAAGTTATCTACAGGCAGAACGTCGTCCCCCCTGCGCTCCAGCACCCAACTGTCCTCGAACTCTATCCAAACTTGCCATGCTCCTACCAGTCCATCGCCCAGTATTTGAACGTCATACGCCGTGTCTTTATGACTGACACCGAGCGCTTCGTTTACTATGCCGCTGATTTTTGCATGAAGCTCCTCCGCTTTAACAGGTTTGCCGGACAGCTCAAAAGTACAGCTGTTTTCATCCTGCGCAACCGCCACTATCTCGGGGGCTTTCTCCTTAATATCGCGAATAATGGCCCCTATGGGAGATATTTCACTTTTAGATTGTTTCGCAAGCCAGTCTTTATCAAGCTTTAGCAGTATTTTCGTCTTCTCCGCTATGTCCATATATTGACCATTCCTTTCTCGTGATGCCGACAACCTAAGCACCACCTATTCTAAGCGACGAGGTAGCAAAACCACCCCAAAACTTCTTATGATTATAACACAAAACCCATGCCGTTGTAAAGGTGTGGGGGGAGGTTTTTGGGGGGTAAGAATATGGTAGGGGTTGATGGTGGCGCTTCTTAGGCGAGTGGAGATATGCCGTTCGGAGATGGCGGTTACCATGGTGGTGGGGTGGACCCCGAACGGTTACGCTCCGCCGCCGAGGTGGGGGCGGTAAGGCAACTGTTTACGCCATGTTCGGTGGGGGTGATACCTCGCACATGGATATGGGGGATAGCACGAGGGTAAAATATCCCCCGTAGGGAACGGTCTTGACCGTTCCACTGTCAGCCATTCATGCGTTCCGCCCTTCTTATTTCCACTAACCGGCAATAACGGTGCACTAGTGCGGATTTATGTCCGCTCGACTTATCTGCCATCCATTATTCCCCTAATAAGGATAATGTTGATTATCCGACAGGGGATCGTCCACAGGTGTGGCGAGGGCAGAGAACAGTCCCTTAGCTTTAAAGTGTTCCGCCACTGCTTTTGCGGTGTGTCCCACGTCAAAAATACCGATGACGGAAGAGCCTGTACCGCTCATAACAGCACCGAGTGCGCCCATCGACTTCAGTTCTGCCTTGAGTGCTTCTATTTCACCCGGATGTGTCTGCTCTACACTTTGCTCGAGTGCATTCCCCATAAGCGAGGCTATTTGCTGTAGGTCACGTCCGTTCACCGCCTCCACAAACTGCTTTACAGGTGGGTTTTGCGGTGTGGTTAAGCTGTCGTAGTGCTTGAACACGTCGGGGGTGGACAGGTCAAAGTTTGGCTTCACCACCACTATATGGCAGTTTGGTAGGGCTGTAAGCGGTGTGATTATGTCACCTATGCCCTCTACAAGTGCTGTCCCCTGTGTCAGCATACAAAACGGCACGTCCGCCCCGACCTTTAGGCCGATGGCTCTTAGCTTTTCGCTGTCCATGCCTATGTCCAGCATACTGTCAAGCCCTGTGAGCACTGCGGCGGCGTCTGCCGAGGCACTGCCTAAGCCTGCAAGGTGAGGTATGCCTTTTTCTATGTCTATGTGTACACCGCCTGTGTACCCTACTTCGTCCATATATAGCTTTGCCGCTCTGTAGGCGGTGTTGCGCTCGTCAAGCGGTACTCCGTCGGTGTCGCAGGTTATTTTAATCCCCTCGGCGATAAGGTTAAGCGTGACTGTGTTGTACAGCGATATCGTCTGCATTACCCCGGAGAGGTTGTGATAGCCGTCGTCACGTCTTCCCTCGACTGCGAGGGTAAGGTTTACTTTTCCGTAGGCGTTTATTACCATGTTCATATTGTTGTTTCCTTTCTTTGTGTAAGTTTGTTGGGGGTGGGGGGGCGGGGGGGAGTGGCGAATTGGCGGCCGCTGCCTGACGTTGCTGTTTACGCTACGTTGGGGCGGTCGTCAAGGCGACACTCGCTGTGGGGGCGAAAACGTGCAGTGCATGATACGTTCAGTGGGGGGACATCTTGGTCGCAAGACAGCGGACAAGCAAAACTGTACCACCACCTCCGTAGGGGCGGATATTATCCGCCCGTCGTCCTTATCTCCACAGCCTGTTGTCCCCACTGTCCGTGGGGCGGCCGTCAAGGCGACACTCGCCGAAGG
>CAYJIK010000079.1:5035-9468 GCA_964370205.1 uncultured Oscillospiraceae bacterium
AGCCTGTTGTCCCCACTGTCCGTGGGGCGGCCGTCAAGGCGACACTCGCCGAAGGGACATCTTGGTCGCAAGACAGTGGACAAGCAAAACTGTACCACCACCTCCGTAGGGGCGGATATTATCCGCCCGTCGTCCTTATCTCCACAGCCTGTTGTCCCCACTGTCCGTGGGGCGGCCGTCAAGGCGACACTCGCCGAAGGACATCTTGGGCGCAAGGCAGTGGACAAACAAAACTGTACCGCCACCTCCGTAGGGGCGGATATTATCCGCCCGTCGTCCTTATCTCCACAGTCGCCGTTAAACATGGACAAATTGCGGTAAGAGCAGAGCCCTTACCCTACAGGGGAATATTAGGGCTGTATCCGAATACTATTCGAGACATAATCAAAACCGCACGGTTTCGGGGAGGGTAGCGCAAGCGTGTACAGGTCAGTGGACGCACTCTCCAGTTCCGCTACAGTAGCGCAATGGTCACCCTGTCTAGCCAGAAAAGCAAGCTGATCGGACAGATGCAGAGTAGCCGTGTTTTTCGCCTTCGCCAGTATCTCTCTACCATTAGCGTTCCATCCAAGCACCCTTATATACGGTGGTAGCTCCCGACCCATCTTCTCGGTCATGCCAAGTATGGCAGACAGCACCAGCCGTCGTATACGTGCCGCAGGGTAGCGCTTTGACTTTGTGAGTTCTCTAACCTCAGGGGCAGTCACGCTCTCTCTTATCGCCGAGTACAAGCGGTTGTGTATCCCCTCGGACAGCGCAGGCAACGTCGCCAGACTGTCCGCCGTCAGCTTCCTAAGTATCGGTAGCGTGAGTGTGTCGAACGTCTGCTCGGACAGTGGGAAGGTGTCCCCCTCCGCCGCCCTGTATATGTCATACACCTCAGGTGGCAAAAACGGCTTTGCCGAAGCAAGTCCCCCTGACAGTATCAGCCTGCGTATATACGAAGCGGAAGCTATGCCATCACTCGTCACATCGCCATCATGTGGGACTTTCCTCGGTATAGCAAGGGGGGCTATACCACTTTCAAGCTCGATTATGGCACGACAGTACTCCACGCCCAGTATATCATTAGGCAATCCCAGCCTGTCCCCCACCTCATGCCCAAACTGCTCGGTGACAGCCGTCTGACGTGCCTTAGCAAAGGTCATACCGGTGGACAGAAGCTCACGCAGGCGCTCGGTGATAAGCGGCGAGTCCACAACCCTTGCCGCCTCACCAATAAGCGACGTGTAACCGCTCTCACTACCAAAGGACAGCACATCCACACATCCGAGAGAGTCCGCAATATACACCGCCCCACGAGAAAACCGCTGTGCGTGGGACATCGCATATGGTAGCGGTAGTTCCAAAACAAGGTCTGCCCCTCCTGCAATAGCCGCCCGTGCACGCACATGCTTCTCCGCAATGGCAGGCGACCCACGCTGTGTATAATTACCGCTCATTATCGCAACAATATGCGTAGCCCCCACACGCCGTGTTTCAGCGATATGGTAGGCATGGCCGCTGTGAAAAGGGTTGTATTCAGCTATTACAGCTGCGGTAAGCATGTGTATCACCCTTTCTTTTAGTTAGGAATGGGAGTTAGGGGCGAGATAAGGGCGGATAACCGCCGAACGTCCGCCGTTGTAGACTTTTTAGAGTAACCGTATGACCATTTTGCCCCTTAGGTTGTGTGAATAATAGTGTGGTTGTGATAGATGCCGGGGGCCCCAAAACGAAGTCACACAAACCAAAACCTACTCCACGCTCCACTACAATTCCCCAAATGCTGTATTTCAGATCATAGTTTACTATCTGCCAATTTACATATTATGCATTACAAATTACAAATTATAAAATACACGCATGAATTCCCCATAAAATGCATTTTATCCTTGCACTTTTTCAAATAATATTATAATATATAAAGCAGAGATAATCAACAAAGAATTACACTTATCGCCCTCCCGCCTTAAAACATCAACACACCTACCCGGCCAAATATGCATGTTTTAAGCAGAGAGGTGCAACCACAAAACTCAAATTAACGTTTGAGTGTCACAAAACAGCTAAAACGGCGCTCAAACTAGTAGCAATGCGGTTTTCACGCTGGCAGTCACAGTCAAGACCACCGCCGACGCTACACCCAAAAAGAAAGGAATGGATATCACATGAAAATTCTTGTTATCAATGCAGGCAGCTCCTCGATGAAGTATCAGCTTATCGACATGACAAACGAGGAAGTAGTTGCTAAGGGCAACTGCGAAAGAATAGGCATCGGCGGTCTTATAAGCCACAAGACAGCGGACGGCAGCAAGACCGAATACGAAGCAAACTTCCCCACACACACCGAAGCATTCTCCGAGATAGTCAAGGTGCTGACAACAGGGGACACAAAGGTCATTGACTCGGTGTCCGAGATTTCCGCTGTAGGCCACAGAGCCGTTCACGGTGGCGAGAAGTTCTCTAAGTCCATGCTGATAACTGACGAAGTTATGGCGACTATTGACGAACTGGCAGACCTAGCACCTCTACACAACCCACCCGGTCTGTCCGCTATGAAGGCTTGCCGTTCCATCTTCGGCGCAGACGTGCCAATGGTTGCAGTGTTTGACACAGCTTTCCACCAGACAATGGACCCACACGCCTACATGTACCCCATCCCCTACTCCTTCTATGAGAACTACCGCCTGAGAAGATACGGCTTCCACGGCACAAGCCACCGCTTTGTAAGCGCTCGTATGGCGCACCTACTGGGCAAGGACATCTCCGAGCTGAAGATGGTAACATGTCACCTCGGTAACGGTTCCTCCATCACAGCTGTAAACAAGGGCAAGAGCGTAGACACCACCATGGGTCTAACCCCCCTCGAAGGTCTTATCATGGGTACACGTAGCGGTACAATCGACCCCTCCCTGCTCAGCATAATGGCAGAGAAGGAAGGCAAGACAGTGGACGAAATCACCACAATCCTAAACAAGCAGTCCGGTCTACTCGGCGTGTCCGGCGTGTCCAGCGACCAGCGTGACCTGCACTCCGCCGTAGAAAAAGGCAACGACAGAGCAAAACTCGCCATAGACATCCAAGTCTACCAAATCAAGAAGTACATCGGCGCATTCGCAGCTGCAATGGGCGGCCTTGACGCTGTAGTATTCACAGGCGGCATCGGCGAAAACGATGAGTACGTCCGTGAACAAGCCTGCAAAGACATGGAGTTCTTCGGCATAGTGATAGACAGCGACCTAAACATCAAAGCAAACCGCAACGAAGCCGCTTTCTCCACTGCCGCCTCCAAGGTAGCAGTCTGGACAGTCCCCACAAACGAAGAACTGCTTATAGCAAGAGATACTTTAGCTATCGTTAAGTAATAGTATAAAGTTGATTATTTGAGTAACCTGCTTAGTAGTGATACGTTTGGGGTATCTCATGGATACGCTTGCTATCGTTAAGTAACACCCCCAAAACGCAACCCAACCCATAGCGGTCGAGTTAAGACCCTCACCCGAAATAACAAAACGGCTTCGCTGACAATTGTCGTTGCGTGGCCGTTTTAGACTATCAAAACCCAAAAAGAGATTATTGGCCTTTTTCGGAGGGAATGGGGGTTTGGGTGCAAACCGTCAGGGTTTGTCCCCCATTTAGATAACCCCGCCGTGCGGGTTTCATCAGGTCAAAAAGTTTTTTTGACCTGATGAAACGGCTTCGCAGACTATTGTCATAGCGAAGCCGTTTTTTAGAAAGGCGGTCAACATGTTTATAATAGAAGAATTTGACAGAGCGAAAACTTCCACGCTCTTTCCGGGCTACTCAAAACTGTTCCTCTCCCCACGGGACGACTACCACGCCTACGAGCGCCCAAAGACAAGCCACTCTGTCCACAAGGACGGCGAAGCGGTAGCGTTTTTCTCGCTTGATGGCGAGGGGCATCTGTGCGAGTTCTACATTGACAGGGACAAGAACGTGACCGGTATTGAGGTGTTTGCTCATATACTGGAAAAGATGGAGATAAAGCAGGCGTGGGTTGAGAGCGTGAACCCCGATTATCTACTGACCGCCATGGAGTTCGCCTGCGACACCGACATCTCCCAGCGTGTCTACGAGCTCACCGAGCATAAAAAAATCATAGAACACCCAAACATAACCGCACGTCTTGCCACCCTCGACGACCTCGACATGCTCGTAGAGTTTGACAATGTGAACACAGGTGAAGCGCAACCGTGGGTACGTGGTTACTTTGAAAGGTGGATAGCCCATAACGGCGTGTACATATACTCGGACGGCGACAATGTCGTGGGGTTGGGCGAGTGTCGCAGAGCTGACGCAAGCAAAAATGTCTACATCGGCGTTGTCGTGGACAAGGAGCGTTGGGGCCAAGGCATAGGTACACATATCGTGGCACATCTGCGAAACCATGCAGTGTCCAAGGGGCTAAACCCCGTTTGCACGGTGAACAA
>CAYJIK010000080.1:0-6130 GCA_964370205.1 uncultured Oscillospiraceae bacterium
TTATTGTTACTATTTGTACATTCTTATTTATTGACTTTAAAATAGCAATAATATATAATTTATATTATAAGCAAATGTCACACCCACGGTAGTATTTAATACTCTCTGTGTGATTTTGTGATGTGTACACCCAAAAACTTTGCTGTTTTAGTAACGGCGGATAGGAGAGCTGTAAATGGCAAGACCGATTATCCTGAGCGACACATGTAAAGGCTGTGGACTGTGCGTCACAGCATGTCCGAAAAAGATACTGGTGCTGAGCAAAGAGCACATCAACCAGAAGGGTTACTTCCCCGTCACCTGCACAGACGAAAGTGCGTGCATAGGTTGCGCAATGTGTGCAATCATATGCCCTGACTGTGTATTCACCATTGAAAAGTAAGGAGGAATCGCTTTGAAAAAACAACTGATGAAGGGGAACGAGGCTATAGCCGAAGCCGCCATAATGGCAGGATGTAACTACTTCTTTGGCTACCCGATAACCCCCCAGAACGAAATACCCGAGTATATGTCCTACAGAATGCCTGAAGCCGGCGGTGTGTTTGTACAGGCTGAGAGTGAAGTGTCCGCTATAAACATGGTATACGGTGCGGCAGGCGCAGGCGCAAGAGTTATGACAAGCTCGTCAGGTCTCGGCATAGCGCTAAAGCAGGAAGGCATCTGCCACATCTGCGGTGCTGAACTACCATGTGTTATCGTTAACATCGCAAGAGGCGGCCCCGGTCTTGGTTCTATTCAGCCTTCACAGGGTGACTACTACCAGATGACCAGAGGCGGCGGTACAGGCGACTACTCCATGATAGTATACGCTCCTGCCTCCGTTCAGGAAGCAGCTGACCTAACCCAGCTCGCATTTGACAAAGCCGACCAGTACCGCAACCCTGTAGCTGTACTTGGCGACGGCGCTATCGGTCAGATGATGGAGCCTGCTATAATAAACGAGAGAAAACCTGCTGAAGGTCTACCTTCTAAAGAGTGGGCTGCAGGTCTGAGAAAACCCGGTGCTGAGAAGAACGTCATAAACTCGCTGTACCTAGACTCAAACGACCTTGAAGCGCACAACATCAGACTGCAGAAGAAGTACGCTATCATCAAGGAAAACGAAGTTATGGTTGAGCTTGCAGACGTTGAGGACGCTGACATAATCTGCGTTGCATACGGTACAAGCTCCAGAATAGTGCGCTCCGCTATGAAGATGGCTAGAGAGCAGGGTCTGAAAGTGGGCATGGTTCGCCCGATAACACTGTGGCCTTTCCCTGAAAAGGAACTGTTTGACGCCGCAAAGAATGCGAAGGCAGTGCTATGCGTTGAGATGAGCGCAGGGCAGATGCTGGACGATGTTAAGATAGCTATAAACGGCTCGAAGCCTGTACACTTCTATTCACGTCTGGGCGGTATCATACCTAAGCCACGTGATGTACTGGCTGAACTTCTTAAAATTAAGGAGGGATTTTAGATGGCGATAGTATTTGAAAAAACAAAATATCTAAACGACGTCTCCACCCACTACTGCCCCGGATGTACACACGGTGTTGCGCACCGCATACTGGGCGAAGTGCTTGAGGAGCTCGGCGTTTTGGATAACAGTATAACAGTAGCCCCTGTCGGTTGCTCCACACCCATGTACAACTACGTGAACACCGACATACTTATCTCCCTGCACGGACGTGCTCCTGCCGTTGCTACAGGCGTTAAGCGTGTTCACCCCGACAAGGTAGTCGTAGCATATCAGGGCGACGGAGACCTCGCTTCCATCGGTACAGCGGAGAGTATCCACGTAGCCGCAAGAGGCGAAAACATCACCACTATCTTCATAAACAACGCAATCTACGGCATGACAGGCGGCCAGATGGCGCCCACAACACTGGAGGGACAGAAGTCCACCACCAGCCAGAGCGGCCGTGACCTCAAAATGGCAGGTCACCCACTTAAAGTGTCCGAGATGCTAGCTACAATGGACGGCCCTGTGTTCATCGCAAGAGGCTCACTCCATGACGTACCAAACATCAGAAAATCCAAAGAGCTTATCAAAAAAGCTATACAGTACCAGATGGAAGGCAAGGGCTACTCACTTGTTGAGCTACTGTCCACCTGCCCCACAAACTGGGCTAAAACACCTGCGGCCTCTATGGAATGGCTGAAGGACAATATGATCCCCTACTATCCGCTTGGAATTAAAAAGGAGGTAGAATAATCATGACATCTCAGATTATTGTTGCCGGTTTTGGCGGACAAGGCGTGCTATTAGCGGGACAGCTACTGGCATGGTCGGGCATGAACGAGGGCAAGAACGTCACATGGATGCCGTCCTACGGCCCTGAAATGCGTGGCGGTAAAGCTAACTGCTCCGTTGTTATTTCAGAGGAAGCTATCGGCTCCGCTATCGTGGACGAGCCGGACGCACTCCTCGTAATGAACCGCCCATCGTTTGATACATTCGAACCTCAGGTTGTCCCCGGCGGCGTGCTTATATATAACTCCTCGCTGATTGACGTTAAGTCGGAGCGTACAGACATAACCGTCATAGCTGTCCCTGCGAGTGATATCGCTGCAAAGCTTGGTAACGCAAGGGTTGCTAACATGGTTATGCTCGGCGCTTACAATGCTTACGCTAAGATAGTAACAGAGGAAAACCTGCTGAACGCTCTGCGTGAAAAGCTCGGCCCTGCAAAGGAAAACCTGATACCCATGAACAAGGAAGCTATGGCAGAGGGTGCAAAGTTCGTTAAATAGACGGCTTTGCCCTAAAAGTATCGCAAACTGACTTTTCTTCCTTCTTAGATGTGGAGAAAAGTCGGTGGCGCTATAGTTTTGTGCGCTTCTGTATTTATTTCGTTTTCACTTAGGAGTGTAACGCAAACGTAAATTTTGGTTTGGAGTACACTTCTAACAGTGTTAAATAACTTTTTGGGGGGATACACTATGGCAACGATTTTAGCAATAAATCCGGGTTCTACTTCGTCTAAAATATCTCTGTATAACGGTGAGCAGGAACGTTTTACAACGGTACTGCGCCACGACAAGGCAGAGCTTGACGCACTTTCCGATATCGCCGCTCAGCGTGAGTTTCGCATGTCTAAGGTAATTGCGGCACTGGAGGAACACGGCGTGGAACTTTCCGAGATAGACGCATTTGTCGGCAGAGGTGGTATTATACGTCCTCTGGCAGGTGGTGTTTACAAGGTGTGTGACGATATGGTGGCAGACCTTATGGGGAGATACCCACCGGCGCTTACCCATCCCAGCGGACTGGGGGGACTTTTAGCAAGAGAGCTTGGCGACAAGTGCGGAAAGCCTTCCTATGTGGTCGACCCTGTGGTGGTGGACGAGATGTGGGACGTTGCACGTGTGTCCGGCTACAAGGGAATAGAACGCAAGAGCATATTCCACGCGCTAAACCAGAAGGCTATCTCACTTAGAGCCGCTTCTGACCTTGGCAAGCCGTATGAAGAGTGCCGTTTTGTTGTCGCCCATATGGGTGGCGGTGTTTCGGTGGGCGCACATCTAAACGGTTACGTAGTAGACGTTAACGACGCTATAAACGGCGAAGGCCCAATGTCCCCCGAGCGTTCGGGCGGACTTCCACTCTGCTCTGTGGTTGACCTTTGCTTCGGCGGTGAACTGTCCGAGGGTGAAATACGTAGACTTGCTACGAAAAACGGCGGTCTTGTGTCCTACCTCGGCACGTCAAACGGCATAGAAGTAGAGAACATGATTACAGCAGGGGACGAAAACGCAGGCCTTATCTTTGACGCTATGGCGTATCAGATATCCAAGGAGATAGGCGCAATGCTGTGTGTTCTTGAGGGTGAAGCGGACGCTGTTATCTTAACAGGTGGTCTTGCTTACTCTAAGCTACTTACCGACTCCATCCGCAAGCGTGTCGGCAAGCTGGCTGACATAATGATATACCCCGGTGAGGACGAAATGGGTGCTCTTGCACTGGGAGCACTTCGTGCGCTAACAGGCGAGTGTGAAGTGTTTAACTACTCAGAGAGCGCGAAATAGAAGCCTTATCTGCGGATGAGGCGGTGAAAAGTGGTGATAAAAAATGATGATTTTATCGCTATAATTCACTCTATCTTCGCCGTAGTAAAGTAATATCGTCACGTGTGACACCTTCACTATTAGCTATTAGCTATTCACTGCTTTATTCGCAAATAAAGCTACAAGAAAGGACTGTTTTACATGAACATTTCTATTAAAAAGGTGACCACTCCCAAGCAAAGACCTGACTATAACAAGCTTGGCTTCGGGCAGTACTTCACCGACCATATGTTTTTAATGAACTACAACGCCGAAAAGGGTTGGCATGACGCTCGCATAGTTCCACACGGCGACATCACCATCGACCCTGCGGCAATGTGCCTGCACTACGGACTTGAGTGCTTCGAAGGCATGAAGGCGTACAAGGCGAAGGACGGTAGCATAAAGCTATTCCGCCCTGAAGATAACGGTCTACGCATGGCACGCTCCTGTGAGGGCATCTGCATGGAGCCTGTCCCTGTTGACATGTTCCTAGAGGCAGTAAACGCCCTTGTAGACCTCGACAGAGACTGGACCCCCGAGGGTGACGGTATGTCGCTGTATATCAGACCGTTCGTCATTGCAACAGAAGGCGCGCTGGGCGTTCGCCCTGCAGAAGAGTTTATGTTTATCATCATCCTCTCCCCTGTCGCCTCCTACTACCCCGGCGGACTCACTCCTATCGCTATCAAAATCGAAGAGTCCTATGTACGTGCCGTTAAAGGCGGTACAGGTGCTCTAAAGGTTGGTGGTAACTATGCGGCTTCCGTTATGGCGCAGACAGTCGCTAAGAAGGAAGGCTACGCTCAGGTGCTGTTCCTTGACGGTGTAGAACGTACATTCGTTGAAGAAGTCGGTGCAATGAACGTAATGTTCGTGATTGACGGCGAAGTTATAACCCCCGACCTAAGCGGTAGCATACTACCCGGTATTACCAGAGATTCTGTTATTAAGCTGATAAAGTCATGGGGCATAAAGGTGTCGGAACGTCCGCTATCCGCTGAGGAGCTACTGAAGGCTTACGAAGCAGGTACGCTTACAGAGGGCTTCGGTACAGGTACTGCTGCAGTCATCTCCCCTATCGGCTCACTTGGCTATAATGATAAAAAGCTTGTGCTGGGTGACGGCAACATAGGCCCTATCTCCCAAAGAGTATACGACACGCTGACAGGAATACAGTGTGGAAACGTAGAAGATCCATTTGGATGGGTGAAAACAGTCTAGTGAGGGAGATGCATAACCTCTCCCCCGATATACAGATTGCCATAAATGTTAATCACCGCTTTACAGGCGACTCTGTACTACTGTCAGAGTTTGCGAAACCTACAAGAAATACCACAGCCTGTGATTTGTGCTCAGGCTGTGGTATTATTCCTTTGTTGTGGTTTGTGGGCGCTAACGTTTCGCCCAAACGTGTAGTCGGTGTTGAGATTGACGATGAAGCGGCGGAACTATTTAGGCATTCGGTGGAGATAAACGCCATTGGCGACACGGTAACTGTCCTACAAGCTGACCTGCGTGAGATAGAGCGTCACCTACCACGGCAGTCGTTTACCCTTGTGACCTGCAATCCGCCCTACTTTAAAGTGGGAACAGGCAAGGTGGCGGACAGCGCCAGAGGCATAGCACGGCATGACATTTCAGCGGACATCACAGATGTTCTCACTGCCGCCGACTATCTGCTCTCCTACGGTGGTAGACTGTGTGTCACCTTCCCCCCTGACAGGCTTGTAGAGCTGTTTGCGGCGATGACAGCGGTAGGTATTGAGCCTAAGCGTATGCAAGCTGTACATAGCTATATAGACAAACCACCACGACTGGTGCTGGTAGAGGGGAAAAAAGGTGCGCAGTCGGGGCTTAGGGTGTTGCCTCCGATGGTGAGGAAGTAGGATTATGGTGGTTGGATAGTGTCCTCGCCTTGAGAATTCTACGCTTGAGGGTTGTGCGCCGTATCGGTTTCGTTTTCGGTTGGGACGTTTGGTTGCGTGAGCAAGAACGTTGGGGCGAAGCCCCATTGAGCTGCGGCTCAATGACCGAAGCGAAGCAAGGGCGTTTCGCCCCAGCGTCGCGTCGGTAGGCGGCGCAACCGCCCCCCGGGCGTAGC
>CAYJIK010000080.1:6140-8742 GCA_964370205.1 uncultured Oscillospiraceae bacterium
TGTTTGTTTGTTTGGTTTTATATTTTTGTGGGGGGCCTGGCCTTTTTTGGGGGGGTTTATTTCACCTTTCTTTGGTTGGTGTTTGGCGCGGTTGGGGGGTTGGGGTCGGCGGCGCAAGCGCCGCCGGGGCTTCGCCCCAACTGCGTTGCCCCCACATCCTTCACCTCTGTCCTCCGACCTGCCGTATACGGAACGGCGACTGCCGCAGGCAGTCCGCCACTTTACCGCTCTCGGGCGCCGAACATCATCTCAGCAATCCTCACTGCCTGTGCGTCGATCTCATCGGACATCACCGAATACAGCTCATAGTCCGCATTTATGTAGACAACTACCATGTCACTCACCTGGCGTGTAAAGCACAGCAGGACGCTACACCACATGTCCCAGCTGTACTGCCCTGTCAAACCACCCAGATGTTCGGCAAGGCTCATCGCAGATTGCTCGGCATGTTTAGCCGTGTCTGTAGCGAGCGGAAGACTGTAATGCGAATGTGCATAAACCATGTCGCACAGTGCCAGCAGGTACAGCTTCAAGTTTTCCGCAAGCGGTGGACAGTTTAGCACATCCCCCAGCTCTGACGCTCCCCTGTAAAGTCGTGAAATCTCCGCCTGAGTTCCCGACACATCACCGCAAACCCCCACAATCACCGCCCGAATGCGCCCTGCCAGCGAAAGCCAAAGTCGCTCAACTTCCCTATTCGGCAAACTGTTCGCCACCCTCGATCTTTTACACTTCTTCCCACAGCAGTTTAACCTCCCCATGATATCACACCTTTCTGTACGTTTTACCAACCATTAAATAAAAACGCTTTTATACAACATACTATGTCTTCACACGATAGATTGACAATGTATAAACACGACGGAAAACATCTCAGTATATCCGCTGACAGTAATGTCGGTTTATATAAATACTACACAAAAAACGAAAGGCTAGGTAACAACATGTATTTTGAAAAGCACGGAGTAGACAACACAAAGCAGGTAACCGAACTTGTAGCCAAGTATGTCGCAGAGCGTGGCATAAAGTACGTGGTACTCGCCACAAATAACGGCTTTACAGCGAAGGAGTTTCACGCTGTACTACCGAAGGATGTCAAAATTGTCGCCGTTACACATGTTATGGGCATGAAGGAAAACGGTGTGGACGACATGAGCCCCGAAGTGCGCACAGAGCTAAAAGAGATGGGCGTAGAGCTTGTAACCACCACCCACGTACTATCAGGTGTGGAGAGAGCGCTTAGCCGTGGTTTCGGCGGTATCTACCCCACCGAGGTCATAGCGTACACGCTTAGAATGTTCGGAGCCGGCGTAAAGGTTGGTGTGGAGTGCGCTACAATGGCGCTGGACTGCGGAGCGATACCGTACGGTGAAGAAGTGGTAGCGATCGGCGGACACGGCAGAGGCGCAGACACTGCCATAGCTATACTACCCGCCCACGCCATGCGCATATTCGAAACACAGATAACAGAAATTATATGTAAGCCTCGCTCCTTCCCCGTCAAAAAGGAACAGCCCGGAGCGAGAAAGTTCTAGTTAGTTTCCAAAGCATTGAGGCTTTCTAACAAAGGCGATTGTCAGCGCAAATAATAGTAGGGGTTGATGCCCTGTCAGCCCGAAACCTTGGTGTAAACCTACGTTTCGGGTCGACGAGAGCATCGACCCCTACTTTTTTAGTGTATTTCTTTTATTGACAGTCCGCTTGTGACACTACTTTACCGTTTTCGTCCTACTCGCCCTCGCTCGGTAGAGGATATAACTCCTCCAGATAGCTCATCGGCCAGTAGATTCGGTTAGGCTCTCTCACCTTCGCTGTGTCCTGTGTTATGACAATATCGTCACCGCTGTCCCACTCAAGGGCTAGCGTTACGTCCTTATCAAGTAGCATCTCCATAACAGTCCACGGCATACGTGTATAGTACTTTGCGTCCGCCTCTATAACCTCGCCAATTTCCGCTTCACTGATCTCAAGCTTTACCTCGTTCCAGAAGTTCATCTCGTCTGTGTAGAATTTGGTACTGCTCATGCCACTGTTCTCTATTACAGGAGGGGTGGAGAGTAGCGCTATGGTGGAAAACTTGCTCATCGGGAAAGTGATAGTGTTTGTCAGCTCGTCGTAAATGGTTACTATCCTGCTGACCTCTATCACAGGTTCGCCGTCATCACCATCTTCATTTACACTGTGATGGACATGTACAATGGTGTACGGCGCCTGACCTGCAAGGTAGGACGGTAGCTCAAGTGTGATGTTGATCGCTCCACCGTCAGGTATTTCAGACACTATAGCCGAGTTTGTAGTCGTTTCTGTGCTTGTGGTAGTGGCTATCGTCTTAAGCAGTGAAGCATCTAGGTAGAGCGCCACTTCTTCGCTTGCAGTCACTAGCTCGGAGGCGGCTACCTTGTCTTCTTCCATCTGCGCCTTTTCCTCGTCTGTTGTGGCCTCGTCCGCCATCAGCACAGACAGGTCGGACACCTGAAGTGTCACCGTGATCTCCTTGCTGCTGCTACCGTCATAAGCGACATCTTCAGCTGTGAATACATCTTCAAGTCCACCTGCGGACACGTTGCCGATACTGCTGTTCTCGCTCTCAACTTCTGTCTTT
>CAYJIK010000081.1:0-1309 GCA_964370205.1 uncultured Oscillospiraceae bacterium
TTGTTCTATGTTTATCACAATCGCACCGGTCTTTGCAAGGCTTCCGTCTTTGACGGTCAGCGAGGTGTCGTCGGTGATCTCAAAAGACAATCCATAATTTTCACTCTCGGTGATGGTAAAGCCGTTTAGGTCAAGATAGACATTCTTGCCCTTTAATATTTCAATGGTTTCAGACGTTTTGATATTAGCACTCAACCTGATGTAAACATCACGCTCCTCGAGTGTCTCAAAGGCATCAATCAGCTCCTGCGCCGTGCCCACTCTCATGGGGCTTATCGCCGACGTACTGCCCTCAGGTAGCTCCATGGGTGCGGTGTTGATGTATTCTGTGATTGTTGGGGAGGGATTTTCCTCTGTCGTGCCGTTAGCGAGGACGAAGGTTAAATTGTTTGTGATATCGGATATGAGACTATCCGATAAATGAATTTCTGCTTTTCGCATGTGAATGCTTCGACCATTTACATCGCTTGCAAAGCCCGACATATACCCTTCAATTAAAAACGTACCGCCGTTAATCAAGACATCGGTGTACAAATCAATGTTGCCTACACTCACGAGGGCATTCTTTTCCAGAGAAAACGCTCCTGCAAACTCCGCATCGAACGTTCCTCCGTTTATCTCTAATTTGCCATCGCCTGTGACTCGGATCAAATTGGCATAGTATCTCGCCGAATATTCTCTGCCATCACTGAGTATGTAACTACCGCTGTTGACAGTCAACTTACCTCCGAGTACATAAAAGCCCCTAAACACATTGTCCCCACCGGGCGATATGCCTCCGACCGACAGCTCTCCCGAACCTTCCAAGGTCAAAGAGGCGGACGAACTACTGATTTTGATAAACGATGTGGGGTTTTCACTTCTGGGTAGGTTTGGCATGAAGCGCACATTGGCGTCAACAATGAGTGTTTTGTTGCCACGTAAGTCGATGTCATAGTTCGTTTCCACCACTTCGTCGATGTCCTCTATGATGCGGTATACAGCATTACCGTCCGACTCAAGTGCTACACGAAGCTCGGCGTGGTTTGTGATGTATTGCGGATCACTCTTTGTCCCTGCTCCTGTACTCTGCACCTGCGCTAATATCTGTGCATCGGTGAGTAATATAGGTGTGGGGGTGATTGTCTCAACCGCAGGGGGGGTAGTAACTGCCGATGGGGTTGTGACCTCTACCGCAGGGGGTGTGGTGACCGCAGAGGGGGTTGTGCCCTCCACCGCAGGGGGTGTGGTGACCGCAGAGGGGGTTGTGACCTCCACCGCAGGGGGCGTGGTGACCGCAGAGGAAGTTGTGACCTCCACCGCAGGGGGT
>CAYJIK010000081.1:1409-8632 GCA_964370205.1 uncultured Oscillospiraceae bacterium
TCCGGAGCAGTAGGGTGAGCGAAAGCACCACAGACAATATACGTTTTTTCATGCTAAAACTCCTTCTTGATGTTATGTTATAACTGTTACAGCATCAGTGAAACTTTACGCCACCACCGCCGTTCTCCCACAAACAGAGGTGGCGACGTCAAAACGACATTACATCGCTTTCATATATGATACAGCCCTAAGGCAAATATCTGAATGTCACAGTTCTAAACTGTTACACGTATTATTTTCCAGTGTAACAAAAAGGAGAGTTTTAAACATCGTCCAAAAGTATGAGTTTTACAAAAATAGCAAAAATCCCACACACTACCCAAAAGATAGCGGTGAGATTTTCTATTAAATGGTGTAAATGTTTGTCATCCTATGCTTTCGTCAGCTATGATGAACTTTTTCGCCACAATATCAGCTATCAGCTTCACAAGGCTTGTGTAACCTGTTTTGTTTCGTATATTTGCCATATGAGTCTTTAGAGTGGGAAGCTTGATGTTTAGTCTGGCGCATATCTCATCGGTAGAGTAGCCGTCTATCTTCGCTTTGAGTATCTGTAGCTCTTTGGCGGTAAAGTCGGTACTTTTAGCAGTGCCGATCACCACAACGGGGTGTTCGAGCGGATAGTGACGTTCCCCCGCCATAACATTGTCCATAACATCAAGCAGGTCAAAGTCGGAATGGTCCTTATACCAAAATCCCTCGCAGCCAATCTCCTCCGCCTGTTTTATATGCTTTTCTTGAAGTGCGTAGGTGAGTATAATTATCTTTATTTTAGGGTATAGCCGCCGAACCGCTCTTGCGGTGTCAATGCCGTTTTCTCTGCCCTTTGTGTATATGTCAAGCAGTAATAAGTCAATATGTATATTTCTCAGCTCATTTATTACATCATCCGCATCGTTTACCGCTTTTACTAAAGTGTATCTGTCCTGTCCCGCCAAAATAGCATATTTCATAAGTGCCTGCGAGCTCTTTTGGTCATCGCTTATCATTACATTGTACATTTGTATTGATTAGTAATTAGTAGTTAGTAATTTATAATTACTCTGTACTTTTACTAAATCCCCTTTCCAGTCATTAGCAGTCACTAATTACTAATTGAATGACTATCGCCACACCATCTTCTGTCGATAGACTAAACTTACCGCCCGACTTTTCCACCCTTTGACGTAATCCTTTAAGGCCGCCGCCCTCGGTGATTTTGTCTATTGGAAAGTTTAGCGTGTTGTGCATGACTGCCGTTACCATCTGCCCTGTTTGCGTGATTTTGACAGTCAACTCTTCGGCATTTGCGTGGCGATAGGCGTTTTTCAGCGCTTCGTTTATGCTTAGCAGTATTATCTGCCCCACTTCATCATCTTGAGGTATTTCGCCCTCTATCTTTACCTTGCAGCCTAGTTTTTCACTAAAAAGCAGTATTTGCTCTATTGATAGGTTGTGTCCTTCACTTGACGCAAGCCGCTCTATTATATCGGTCAGCTTCCCAAAATGCAATGCGATGGCCTTTGTGTCTTCAAGACTTGGGGAAGCTTTGAGCGTCTTTTTTGTCATGGCAAGCAGATTTCCAAAGTCGTCGTGAAAACGTACACGCATATCAACAGCCACCTGTTCTCGTGCGTTTTTCTCAATTATATCGGTTAAGCTTTCAAGCCTTTGTTGTTGACCTGACAGTACGGCGTTTGCCTGTTGTGTGCTTTTTCGGATATTTTGAAGCGAGGTGATGTCAGTGGCCTTTAGTTCAAAATATTTACCGTCCACTCTCTGAAACGACCTTCTTGTAAATTGCCACACACTGCCGTCGGACAGTATAAATGCCGGGGCATCACCCTCTATTATGCAATGGTCACCCATGCGCATATCGAGAATTTTTCCCCAAAATTCCGCACCGTTAATCAAATTCTTGCCTGTGAGTTCTTTGCACAGCTCGTGCATTATGTTGTTCGACAGGCAAAGCTTCGAGTTTTCCGAGGTAAAAGCAATGCCGCTCGGCAATTTTTCGAGGGCTTCTTTTATGGAAAAGCCCGTAATGCTGTTTCTTATGGCTGTATACTCTCTGTGGCATATATAGATTGCATAGCCAATCGACAGTGCCGCAAGTGCTATATGCAAAACATACGGCAGTCCGTCCACAAACTTAGAGATAGCAAACAGCTTTATGTCAAACCTCTTCTGCGAAAGTCTAAGCAGTTCCATTAGTGCGCCTAAATCCACCAAAGTTACAAAAAGCAAAAGTAAGATAGCGATTGTGGTAACCTTATTTTTCCCACCCATATTATTTGAAAAAAAGCCTATTACCAAGGTAACAAAACTAATCGTGACAATTGCCACGACAAACTCCATGCACACTGTATTTTGTGATAAGAAGGTCACAGCGCATCTCCTTTTAGCTTATTTTGGTATCATGATGGACAAATAGTCACCATCTTCCTCGGATGCAAAGTTTAGCATTGCCTCAAGCGGCGTCATTTTCTCCGTAAAGCATTCAAAGTCGCTAGGTTGTATTTTGGCATTCCCCGATATTTCAATCGAAAATACAAGGCCTGCTTCTCGCTCGTTATAGCTTAAAAATATCGACTCAAAATTGTAATCAACCTTTTCGATTACCGCTTGATAGAGGTCATAACAAAGCAGTGTGGTGTCAAGATTCAACTGATAGTCATCGGCAATATGTATACCACAGCTTCTTCCGAAAAATTCGAGCAGCAAAAAGGACTCTACAAAAGCTCTTCGCATTTCGTCCGACGATATATAGCTTTCGGTATGCGCCGTCAAAACTAGGTTCACCTTGCGTTTTAGGTATGTGGAGACCATGCTCGTTTCAAAAAGCAGGCGTTTCATCTCTTCGAGCGTAGCATCATCCCCACTCGACATAATTTCCGCCTTAACCCTCTCGCTGTAGGGCAGTACCGTCATAAGCATGACATCTTGCAGTTCTCTGCGTTCTTTTAGCCGTGCCGCTTCTTCTTTTTGTTCGTTTTCGAGTAGCAGTAGGTCGACCTCTTTGAAGAGCCTTTTATTTATCGCTTCAAGCTCTGTTATCATGCTCTTTATAAGCGAAACATCGCTACTCCATGCTACATAACCGCCGTTTATGGGAGACATATGAAGCAAAACGCCTCCATTATGCTCGGTGGTTTTGTCAGTTTGCAGTTTCTTGAAATCCTCCCGTGTAATCGGCACCGCACTCTCCGAGGTGTAGATAACCTCGCCGTCTGCGCCTAATATCTGAAGCGAAGCGCTGGACATCTCGAAAAAGTCCTTGTGCCGGCTGTTCGAGTGTATCATGCCCGTGTGTATGCAAGTTTCGATAAATGCTATGGTCATCGAACAGCTGAATATCGTCATATCGATAAAGTTAAATTCTCGCCCTGTCGTCCTAAAAAACGTAAATATCAAGTTGTACAGCAGTAAAATCGCTAGGGTAAAAAGCGGTGCGAGAGAGAGTTTCCTTATAAGTGCAGATGCTGTGAATTTTTTTGTTATTATAAAAAAGGATATCGCTATCAAGCCGTAGACAAATGCCATTACAAGAGAATAACCTATGCCGTAGTTGTACTCCTGCCCGTACATTCGCTGTGAGGTGTCCAAACCTACAAAGACAAGCTTGTGCACATCATTTGTAAGGACGAGCAGTATAAAGAATACAGCCGGTATATAGAGTAAATTCCACCTTTTGTCGGGGCGATATCCTTCGCTCTCTCCGACACACAGGGCAGTAAAAAAACCCATAAGTGGGATTAGTATCATCGGTATGTAGTACAAATACCAAGCAAACCTATCGCCAAAGATCGCCATTTCGAGCGCCCGCCATTTGACCGCCCTTATGCTAACCCACAGTATCAGGCTAAGCCCCATTATTACAAGGTAGGTTCGCACATGGTTTTGCATAATTCGCTGATAGATGCTTATCGTCCACACGATAAAGAGCCCGACATATATGCCTATCGACAGCACAAACCCGACGGCGTTGATAAAGGAGCTGTAGACAGGCGAGTATATGTGCAGTAAACAGAGGAATTCCGCTAAAAGCAATAGGAGAATAAAGCCTATAACTGTAACGATAGCTTTTGTTTTAGTCCTGCTCATTTTTTCTAATTCCGTCACGCCATCTGCATCTCGTCCTGCGCGCCATCTCCTTTATTAGGTTTGTCATCCTATACTATTATAGCAATCTAAAACAAAGTGCACATGTGCCAAGCGGCACATTTTCGGATAATACAATGCTGCAAGAAGATTTCCGCTATCAGCTTGCGTGATGTGGTGATAGTATCGTCACCCAAGCTCGTCCAACAGCATGTTGAGACAGCAACTTCTTGTATCCTCACAAGCTGGCGCCAAAAGAACTTTTTTGTTTTTTGAGTGGAAGGTTTTATCGGTTCATGTTATTTTTACGTTGTTCGGGTATTGTAGTCATAAATGGGAAATAATGCATTATGGATAACTATGAGTCTTGAAAGTATAAAACAATCCCTTTGTCGATATCATTTGACAAAAGGTTTGATACGCCATAAACGCAAAAACCGCAAGAGAATTTTCCTTTTGCGGTACGTTTTTTTGGAGAGAGCGGTCAAAATAGATGCATGGTGGTTTTGGGGTGTGATTCGAACGGGCGTCACGCTGCTCTGTCTTACACGCAAAAGCGGCCGCCCGATAGCGACCGCTTTTGTGTGTTTATGCTGCTATTTATTAAAATTCTTACTATTTCTCGCCATTGCTAGGTCGGCGAAGTTTACCTTGCCGTCTTTGTTCACATCGGCGAAGCGGTCTACGTTCCATTCGGTTGTCAGTTTGTTATAGTTATCTATGCTTGATATGAGTAGCAGATCGGCTAGGTCTACTACATTGTCAAGCGTTGCGTCGCCGAGGGGGTAAATGTCGTCTTTGTAGGTGGCTGTTACTACGGTGTCTCTATCAATGTACAGCTGTGACACAGAGTCATATTCATCTCCTTGGAAATCGGCGTAGTCACCCTGTGCTACATTCCAAACGTCGAAAGCCATGCCTCGGGAAGGTTCATTTGCTGCGATATTAAGGGTGGTACTATCGGGGTAGCTTTCATTTTTTGGCAAGCCGCCGTTTACTCGCACATCATGCCAAACTACAGGGGTGCTGCTGATATAAACGTAGGCAATGTCATACACCGTCCCTGTGGTCAAATCCTCCACACGCACGGTAAAGTTCTTATCCTCTCTATCTCCCACAGAAAGCACCATATGCTCTCCATCCATACCGTCATAAAGCTTTGTGCCTTGGTCGCCTTTACCTATTACCGACCACTCCATTTCAGTATTACGATCGGTTGCACCGTCTACGAACACGTAAAAGGCAAGTTCATCGCCGGCGTTTACCATCGCCGACTTAGGGCTGATAACTACCTTATCCATATGCACACCATAAACTGCACTCATGGTGACCTCACGCTCGGGCATCTCAAACTCTACTGTCCTCGAATACTTGTTAGTGCCGTTTAGGAACTTTACGCCGTCCAGCCCTCGCCACTCTTTAAAAATGAGGTATTCAGGGGTGCCTACATTTATTGCTTCGTCCGCTGTAGCGGTTACAGTTGAGCCGATTTCAGGTCTAGAGGTGCTATCTGATACATCGTCACCGTCGTTATGAACGACAAGATTGTAGGTGGGCGTATCGTATGTCAGGTTAATGTCCACACGCCCGGCCGCTGAGGCACGGTCGGTGTGTACCCATACGTCGGTGAAAAAGTTATCGCCTCCGTCATCACCCTCTATTATCCTAATCCCCGGTTTTGGTTGCACCGTGTAGGTGACAGAAAGCCCGGCGCCCAGTGTGGTTCTGCTGTCATTTGCAATAAGGTTAAAACTTTCATGATCATAGGTGTTCATTGTGATTGAAAGATCGTTCAAAGGAGCCGTGCCTGTGTTTGTTACAGTAAATGTCTGGGCAGGTGGTGGGGTGGTGAAGCCCGTTTGCCGTTTAGGGAAAGTGTAATCATGTGGTGTAATGCTAAGCGAATAGCGTGGGGCAACACCTGTGTAGGTTGACACTATATTCACGTAGGTTTTTTTATGATAGTCGGTGTTCTCCGCTACAACGGTTGCCGTATCTGCGCTACTGCCTGCTTTTATGGTGTAGTCTGCCCCCTCGGTAAACAGTGGTTTTTTATTCATGGCATCTATGATGCCCGGGCTGGTGAACACGGTAAGCTCACCTTTGGTAATGAATAGATAGTCAGCGTAAAGGGGGGCTCGCCCATAACCGAAGGCTTCGTTCTTTTCTAAAGTTATCTTACCATCAATCAAATCCAGTGTACCATCAATATCTAGTACCCAGTTTGCACCGTTTCGCTTGAGGGACAGTTCTGCTCCGTCCTTTACAGTGAGAAATCCGGGGTCAAGGTGGCTACCTACTCCAAATGGGAGATTGACCGACTCCGCAACAATCTTTGTCGTGCCGGAAAGGGTTACATCACCACTGGAATTAATTAAACCTAAACCGGTAGGGTTTGCGTTACAAATACTGTTGGCAGTAATAGTAACGCTGTCCATAGTGAGGTTGCCTTTACCGCTGCTAATTGCCACCTGATATTCGGTTCCACCCTCATATGTCAGCGTGCCGCTCCCGGTTATATGTAGATCTCCGAAAAACCAGTCGTCTATGACGTAGCTAACTATAATTCCGTTACCATATTTTAGGGTGCTATCACCCACAAGTTTGATGGTAGTCTTTTCGTATGAAATGATTTTAATCAGATCATGGTAACTCGCATCTGTCGGTCTTACCAAATTTGCACCGTCCAGCGTCAGCGTGTTAGTTGCATAGTCATAGCGGACAGTGGCGGCTGCACCGTCCGCATCGCCCAGTATGTCTAGGGCGTTGTCGGGGGTTACGAGTCTGCCCATCACTGTGATCTCGGTGTCGAATGTCTCCGCCGCCACTTGGAAAGCCATCATTGGCAGTAGCTGAACCACGAGTAACAAAGCAAGTAGTTTCAAAAAACATTTTCCGAGTTTTTTCATATCACATTCTCCTTTTTCGATGTAATCGTTTTACCAACGCCTTCACACTCATGCGGTGAGGCTGTTGGTCAACACTCTTAATTATATGGAGAATACCACTCGTGTACATGTGCTGTTTGGCACATTTTTAGGAAAAAGCGAACACACAGGAGAAAATTCTCCTGTGTGTTTTTTGGGGAGTTGGAGCTTGTGATCCGATTCGAACGGACGACCTGCTCATTACGAATGAGCTGC
>CAYJIK010000082.1:0-8560 GCA_964370205.1 uncultured Oscillospiraceae bacterium
CC
Source organism: uncultured Oscillospiraceae bacterium (assembly GCA_964370205.1). Classification (GTDB taxonomy): domain Bacteria; phylum Bacillota; class Clostridia; order Oscillospirales; family Ruminococcaceae; genus DAMCAP01. The sequence goes on from CAYJIK010000082.1 coordinate 3, forward strand.
TATGTTCATAAGCTCCAAAGCGTCAAGTGCAGAACGTCCATTGTGAGCAGAGGCGGCATGTGCGGAGATGCCGTTGAATTTATAAGACACCTGATAGTTTGCGTTTGACGAGCCTGTATGAACCGCTGTAGTAGAACCGGGGTGCCATGTTATAGCGACATCGCAGTTATCAAACACGCCCTCACGAGCCATAAACGCCTTGCCGGAGCCGCCTTCCTCGCCCGGGCAACCATACAATATAACTGTACCTGACTTGCCTGTAGCTTCAAGGTAGTTCTTAACTGCAAGTGCCGCACCGTATGCCGCCGCACCGAGGCTGTTATGGCCGCAACCATGACCAGGTTCGCCGTCGACAATTGGTGTTTTGGTAGGACAACCACCCTGCTGGCTTAGTCCTGAAAGTGCGTCATACTCAGCCAGCAGACCTATAACAGGCTTGCCGCTACCGTAAGTGCCTGTAAAAGCGGTAGGGACATCGCCCACGCCAACTTCTACTTCGAAGCCTTCCTCTTTTAGATGGTGGACAAACAGATCCACCGACTTAAACTCGGCGAAGGCAGTCTCTGCATAGTCCCAAATTTTGTCGTTAAGGTCGAGTATACGCTCCTTTGATAGTTCTATGGACTGTATTGCTTGCTGTTTTGTCATGATGTTCGCTTCCTTTCTAAGTTAGTATGTGAGTTTGAAAATGTGAAGGAGAGCATGGGTGTTCAGCGCTCTCTTATGTAACTGAGTTAATACATTAACGCAAAAGGGTAGTCAAAGCCCCTTGGGACTTCGACCACCCTTTATGCCGACTACTTCGCCAGTTCTTTGCCTCTTTCGAGAGCCTTTATGTTTATGTCCACAAACTGAGGACGGACGTTATTCTTGATAACAGTTGCCCAGTCTATGTCGGAAAGACCTATCTGCCCAACAGCCGCACCGAGTAGCAACACGTTCATAACTCTACCGTTACCCAGTAGTTCTGCTTCGTGGGCGGCGTTTATGACAGTGGTGTTAGCACGTGCTTTAAGCGTGTCCACGATACCTTCAGGGTATGCAGTACCTGAAGACAGCATCGGCATGGACGGTAATCTGTGGTTGTTCACGATTATACTGCCGTCAGGCTTTAGGTAGGACACCCAACGCAGTGCTTCCATTGTTTCAAAGGACAGTAGCAGATCCGCTCCACCAAGCTCTATGACAGGAGAGTAGACCTTCTCACCGTAACGCACCTGAGAGGACACTGAACCGCCACGCTGGCTCATTCCGTGTATCTCACTCATCTTAACATCGTAACCTGCCTCCATAAGGCCTGTGGTAAGTAGCTTACTGGCAAGGATAGTACCCTGACCACCCACGCCGACTAAAAGTATACTCTTGCTCATTACTTAACCCCCTCTGAAATAGCTTTTACAGGGCATATCTGCGCACATACCGAACAGCCGACACACTGTGCCTTGTCGATAGTTGCCTTCTTGGTTTCAGAATCAAGTGACAGTGCAGGGCATCCGCACTTTAAGCACATTTTACATCCGACGCACTTTGCACTATCCACCGAGAACTTTGCTGTAAACGCACCGGGGAAGTCCGCCTTATCTCTTTCAGAGAACTTCTTCAGCACACAAGGCCAACGTGTGATGATAACGGACGGCTCGTCCAGTGACATCGCCCACTTGATCGCTTCACGAGTAGCGGTGATGTCATTTGGGTTTACAACACGCATATTCTTTATACCACAAGCGGTGACAAGTGGCTCTATCTCGGTTATCGGTGAGTCTGTACCCATAGCGGTAAAGCCTGTGCCGGGGTTTTCCTGGTGACCTGTCATACCTGTAATGCGGTTGTCCATTATGACTGTGATGGTCTTGGACTGGTTGTAAACTACGTCAAGTAGCGAGTTTACACCTGTGTGGAAAAAGGTGGAGTCGCCTATAACCGAGATAACTCGTGTATTGCAACCTTCCTTCATGTCAAACACCTTCTGCGCTCCGTGACCTGCCGATATACTTGCGCCCATACACATATTAAAGTCCATGGCGTTGTAAGGCGGTGCAAAGCCGAGGGTGTAACAGCCGATGTCGCCCGCTATCATAACGTCCTTAAGCTTACCCAGCTCAAAGAATATACCTCTGTGTGGGCAACCTGCGCAGAGTATCGGAGGACGTGGGTAGACGTCGCTCTCATCACATGGCGCAACAGGCAATGTTTCGCCGTAGATAGCTTTACGGATAACGTCGGGGGTCATCTCGCCGTAGGGAGGAAGAACGTCCTTGCCTATTGGCGAAAAACCGAGTATCTTCACGACATTCTCGATGATAGGGTCATTCTCCTCAATTATGTAAATCTTATCTACCTTTTCACAGAACTCTTTTATAAGCTTTGTGGGGTAGGGATAGGTAAAGCCGAGCTTTAAGTAGGAAACATCATCACCAAAAACCTCTTTAGCGTAGTAATGACATAGTCCGCTTGAAATTACACCGATTTTAGTGTCAGCGTATGTAGCGAAGTTTAGTGGGGATTTCTCTGAGTACTCGGTCAGGTCGTTTGTGCGCTTTTCAACTTTAACACGCATAAGACGTGAATTAGCAGGGACGGTCATGTACTTTGCTACATCTTTTACATAGTCCTTAATCGGCACTTCTGTGCGTGGAAGACATTCAACGATGCCTTTTGAATGACATACACGTGTTGTCATGCGGACAAGCACAGGTGTGTCAAACTGCTCGCTCACTTCAAAAGCAATCTTTATCATGTCCTTACATTCCTGACTGGAGGCAGGCTCTAGCATTGGAATCTTAGCAAAGGGAGCGATGTTGCGGTTGTCCTGCTCGTTTTGAGAGGAGTGCTGTCCCGGCTCGTCTGCTGTTACGAGTACCATACCACCGTTTATACCTGTGTACGCCACTGTGAACAGTGGGTCTGCCGCTACGTTAACGCCCACGTGCTTCATGGAGGCCATAGCACGTCCGCCTGCGATAGCCGCACCGATTACAGCCTCAAGCGCTACTTTCTCATTTGGCGCCCATTCGGAGTAGATCTCTTTGTAGGTGGAGATGTTCTCCAGTATCTCGGTGCTGGGAGTTCCCGGGTATGCCGAACAAAACACAACGCCCGCTTCAAATGCGCCACGAGCGATAGCTTCGTTACCGGTCATCAGTTGTTTCATTGTAACCATTCCTTTCTATATTAAGTGAAAAGATAACTGTGCTTTGATAACAATTTCAGTATTCGGATCTATTTAGAAGCGGTCATGGCAAGCCATGACCCCACACCTCTAAATGTTGGTAACATAACCACATAAAGCAGTATCCCTATGTAAATGCTATATGATACCTTTATTTACAGCTAGCCGCACATATTACGATGGACAGCAGTTTTTCGTCTGCCGTCGCACCTCTTGAGGTCAGCACTATCGGAACTTTTGCTCCGAGTATACAACCCGCCATGCGAGCGTTTGCCATGTATAAAAGCCCCTTAGCAAGCAGGTTGCCGGAAGCTATGTTCGGTACCAGCATAAGGTCAGGCGAGCCTGTTACAGGGCTTTTGTATCCCTTGATTTCCGCCGACTCGGTGCTGATAGCAAGGTCAAACGAGATGGGGCCTTCTACGATACAGTCGCCAAATGCGCCTTCTGCCCCCATCTTTTTAAGAGCGGCGGCATCTTCTGTCTCCGGCATTTTATCTGTAACATTCTCGACGGCTGTCATAACAGCTACCTTTGGCTGTTCGCAACCGAGGCGCTGTAGGAAGTCCACGGAGTTCATTATCATGTCTTTCTTTGTGCCGAGGTCAGGCTGTATTATCATGCCTGCGTCGGTTAGAGCAAGCAGTTTGTGGTATGCAGGTATTTCAAGTAGTGAAAAATGGTTCATCAGCTTATCTGTACGTATACCTGTTTCACGGTTGAGTACAGCGGATAGCAGTGTGCCTGTGCCGATAGCACCTTTCATAAGAAAGTCGCCGTTACCCAGGCGTATCTGCTCGACTGCACGGAAAGCTGAGTCCTCGTCGGTGTCAGCATGGATGATGTTTGCAGGGTTGATGTCTGTGCCCAGCTCTTTGCCTATCGCAATAATGTCCTGCGACCTACCAACTAAAAGGTAGTTTACAATGCCGTCCGCTGTCGCATTCAGTACCGCCTCAAGTGCATGGTGGTCATGTGCCGCCGCAACTACAACCTTCTTGGTCGCATTGCTGGACAGGCTTTTAATCAAACTGTTAAAGTCTTTAATGCCCATGTTTTTCATTCCTCTCTTATAAAAAATCTTCTACTATTTTATCATGTTTTACAGTTTATAGCAAGGAATAGTAGGCACTTTTATCTGCAATAAAGCTACAAAAATAAAGCGTACAATCAGTTAAGATGCCTACTATGAATAAGAAATGTCTGTTTTTACTGAAAACACTATTCTATTCAATAAACTTTCAACTCTGAATGTTCTGAATATATAATTCATAATTTACATCAATTGCCATATTTCTCAAAAACACACCTATATTGCAGTTTGTGAGCGTAGTTATCAACTAATTCAACGGACATTTCCAGATGCGTATGTGGAAAACTCGGTTGAAAGTGTTGAAAACCGTTAAAAAAGCTACCATTTACGGCGTTTATTCAGTGGTGTGAATTGTTTAAATTGTGACGAGCAAAATATTCATTTTGAATATTTATTCATGTTGCGTGTGCTTAGGACAGTTCTAATGAGCTAAAGAATGCCGTTAGCCTTTATATCGCAGAGAACAAGTCTTTTGTCATGGCGATTGCCGCTTCGCGGGCAGCTTCTGCATGGAATTTATCGCTCTTTTTCCATGCAGTGATTATACCACGGGACGAGTTGATTATAGCGCCTCTGCCGTTACTGTCAAACGCCTGTGCAACGTCCTTAGCAGTGCCACCCTGTGCGCCATACCCGGGGACAAGGAAGAAAGTGTGCGGAAGGAGCTTTCTAAGTGCTGTCAGTTGCTCGGGGTAAGTAGCTCCCACAACCGCTCCGACAGGAGAGTAGCCGTACTCACCAAAGCCACACTCCGCTCCCAAGCTTTCGCAAAGCAAACCCATATGCTCGTAGATAGGTCTACCGTCCACAAGTTTGTCCTGAAGTTCACCCGATGAAGGGTTGGACGTTTTTACAAGAACGAAAATGCCCTTATCAAAGTCTGCACACTGCTGTAGACAGGGTTTTATACCGTCGCTACCCAAGTAGCCGTTTACGGTGAGTGCATCTCCGTCAAAGGCGGTGAAAGTGTTGCTGTTTACAGTTGTATTGCCTAGGTGAGCTGTCGAGTATGCCGACATGGTAGAGCCGATATCGTTCCGCTTAGCATCGGTCACGACAAACAACCCCTTCTGTTTAGCGTACTCGATTGTCTGTGAAAGCACTCGCATACCTTCCCAACCGAATGCCTCGTAATAGGCAACCTGCGGTTTAACGGCAGGGACAACGTCGTGTATAGCGTCGATAATCTCGACGTTAAAGCGTAGCAACGCTTCCGCCGCCGCTTTCATGGTGTTGCCGTGCTTTGCAAACATATCACTTTTGATATTGTCGGGGATATAGTCGAGCGTGGGGTCTAACCCTACCACCACAGGGCTTTTTAACAAGTCTATACGCTTAATCAGTCTATCAAATGACATAGTAACAGTCCTTTCTTAATTTACGCAAAAAAATACACCCACCAAACCATGGCGGGTAATAACAATCACCTTACCATTTGTCCGTTTTAAAAGGTGTAATATCAGTATAATGTATAGCAGATTGTATGTCAAGGCGGTGGGGAAAAGTAGAGGGTTTTTTAGGGGAGGGGAGAGTGAAAGGTGGCGATGGACATTTGCGGGAAGCGTCATACGAAAAACAACCCCCTCTGTCAGCGGTAGCTTTACCGTTAACAGAGGGGGAACAGTTTTGTCTAATCTTGCTTAATAGCGGACAATGCCGAAATCTTAACAGCACGGTTCGCAGGATAGTATCCGGAAATCAGCCCTATAAGTGTTGCGAACACAAGCGCTGCACCCACAAGCCACAGAGGTATAATGGAGACGTCTGTGCCTGTGCCGCCGCTCATGCCGAATGGATTGTCAAACGACATGCTAAAGCCAAAGGTGTTCATCAAAAACGAGATGAAGTAGGACAGCCCCACGCCGACTATACCGCCGAGAAGTCCGATAATACCGGCTTCCACCAGGAATATGGTGCGTATATCGGCGACATAACATCCCACAACCTTCATAACGCCTATCTCACGTGTACGCTCGTAAATGGACATGACCATCGTGTTTGTAATACCGATAGCCGCTACAAACAGCGAAATAGCGCCCAGACTACCAAGCACAAGCTGTTGCTGTTGCGCTGATTCTTCAAGCGGTTTTCTGATGGTTTCCATTGAGTAGGTCTCAAAGCCCATGTCGTCAATGGCGGTCTGTACCTCTTCGACATACTCGATGTCCGACACCTTAACCTTCGCTTCGGTGTAGCCTGTTTCCTCGTCGGAGGGGGTTATGCGGTTTTCTTTGTTGTACTCCGCTTGTATCTCCTTGAGGTCATCTATGCTCATAAACATACCCCTAGAGGTCTGATACCCCTTGCTCCAGTCCTCGACAAGGTGACCTGTCACCTCAAACTCGAACTCAAGCTCGTCCGCTGTTTCGTGGCGTGTGCCTGTGACGACATTAATCGGCTCTTCGAAAATGTCAAACAGCGGCTCAGGGATTTCACCTGTTGCGTCGGGATATGGGTCTACCCTGTCATAACCGGGGCGTTTTTTTGTGTCACGAAAGTTGTAGGCGGCGTACTGCCCCATAACCACCGAAAACGGCTCGGACAGTGCTGTCATAGGGTCGCCCTCTATAAACTGATAGCCAAGTAGCGACAGCGCCTCAGGGTAGATGCCGATGATATTCGGCCATGAACTGTAACGGTTTTGGTTGCCTGCGTATATCTGAATGTCTAGTTCATAGGGATCGTAGAAGGGGGTGGCAACTACGACGTGATCCATGGCTATTATCTCTTCCATGACTTCATCAGTGAGTGTGACGTCTTCGCTACCCCAGTTGTAAATGTCAATCAGCGTTAGGTCGCCCATCTGCGCAAGCTGCGCGTCCAGTGCGGCGCTCATGCCGATACCTATTGATATCATGACCACGATAGAGCAAGTACCCACCACGACGCCGACAACGGTTAGCAGGGTTCTCACTTTTCGTCTGGTCAGGTTTCTAAAACATATTGTCAGTAGATCAGAGAACCTCATCGTCAAACTCGCTCCTCTTCAGCTTAGCCTTCTTGACAGTGAGGTATGCGCTCATACCTGCAATCACTATCGCACAGAAGCCTATAACGTTATTGCGTGCCGTGTTGTCCGGTTCCGGCTCGGGCTCTACTATGACAGGTATGTCGGTGCCGGGGTCCCATGGTTCCTCCGGCTCGGGCATCCACATTGCTTCGACCATTGCGGAAATTGGCACTTCTACCTCTTTAAGGTTCATGTTGGCGTCCTCGTAGGTGAGCTTAATTGTACCCTTCACATCACCTGCTTGGTCGGCTCGTACGTAGTATTCGATAACACTTTCAGTACCTGCGCCCACGTTGCCTATATACATTGTCTGTCCCATTTCGCTGGTGAAACCTTCAAGTTCTGCTTGTAGGTTGTATATGTCGCCACGGCCCTTGTTTACTACAGGTAGGTAGATGGAAAACTCCTCACCCTCCATAATCCAGCCTGAAATCTGTGGCTCGGACACTTCAAAGCGGTCGGGGAAGAACACAGGAATGGTTATGCTCTCGCTGGACGATCCGCTATTACGCACCTTGTCCACAAGATATTGGAATTCAAAGCCGATACTTACGCCGTTTGCGTCCTTGCTGTCAGGGTCAAGACTTGAAAGTCCTGCATAGAGTACGACTTCTATATCCATTGAAGAATCTGCAAACAACTCCTCGATATAAATAGTGTTTGACGAGGTAGTCATAGAGAAAACACCTGTGGGCGCAACGTTCATTTTAATGTTCTGGAGAGTGTGTGTTTCGCTTGTGTTTTTCAGCGTGAGCTTTAGCGAAAAATTATTACCTGCTGTTACAGAAGTGCCACCATACTGGTAGTTTTCGACGATTATGTAAGGCGTGAGCGGTTCCGGCTCTATTTCGTCTTCGTCGTCATCGTCCCAGTCGTCGTCATCGTCTGGGGTGGAGGGGACGTATTCTTCTACGTTGTTGAAGGTGTAGGAGATGTTTTCGGTATAGTGGGTGACTGTCCCTGAATTGTCGGTGTGCTGATAAGTCACTAGAAAACTAAGGGTGTTACCTTTTCCACTGTAAACTAGTTTTGGGAAGGTGACTTCCGCTGTGAACATATCCGGCGAACTTGCCGCAGGGGTTCCTTCTTTAAAAGATATTGTTCCCTCACTGTTGAATGCACCCGACTGATAAACAACGCTGACAGCTTTTGTGCCGTCGTGCGGTACATTCGGGTCGACAAGTATAAAGGTCAAATTGTTTAGCGAGTGGTTTCTACGTATGCGTGATGTTGCGCTGGGCATGTTTTTAAAGCTGTTAATAAGCATATCGCCTTCGGTTTCGATT
>CAYJIK010000083.1:0-8552 GCA_964370205.1 uncultured Oscillospiraceae bacterium
CTTAGTCGGCTTGCGAGCCGACATGGCTACCGGCGGACTGTGCCTGTTTTGCACGTGACCGGCGGCAGGCGGACAAAAACACTACGCCTCTCTACCGCAACATTAACCTAACCTATCTGTTCGCCATTGAAAAAATTTTCAACCATTAAATAAAACAGCCCACTTTATTACTCTAATATATAGAAGCCAAAAACGCTACAGATAAAAAATGGACGACGTACCATACATTCTTTACAGAGAGGGGGAACAGCGTGAAAAAAACTGAATTCGCAGAACGCACCGAACATATAAAAAAGCGGCTTTACAATACCGCTTATCTATACTTAGGCAACGAGGCGGACGCACTTGAAGCACTGGACGAAGGCATATACAAGGCGATAAAGTACCTTAAAGACCTCCGTGAAGAGCATTACTTTGAAACATGGATAACCAGGATAGTTATAAATGAGTGCAATAGGGAGCTAAGGCGTAGAAAGCGTGTGTTGGTGGAGGAGGTAGGGGATGAAGCCGCTGAGATGTATGACAATCTACCGCTTAAAGAAGCGCTACTGACCCTTCCCGAAGAACTGCGCAAAATTGTGATACTGCGCTATTTTACAGGGTATACACTTAAAGAAACAGCCGAGATACTGTCTCTACCGCAGGGGACTGTGGCGACAAAACAACGAAGGGCACTATCACTGCTAAGACTGGAACTGGAGGAGGAGAGTTATGAATAGACAAGACGAATTTAACAGCATATTGACTTCACTGGATGATACGCCGATAAAGCTTGAAGGCGTAGTAAAAAAGGCGAGACGAAAGCACGTAGTTAAAACCGTTTGTAAACGCAGTAGCTTGTCGTTGGTTCTAACTTTCTGCCTGTTTGTGTTTGCGGTGAACTATATGCCGGTGGTGGCATATGCCGCAGGGCAGATACCCGGGCTTCGAGAACTTGCAAAAGCGGTCAGTTTCTCACCGTCGCTAGCCGCCGCTGTGGACAATCGCTATGTGCAACCGATAGAGCAAAGCCAAACGGTGGACGGTATAACCGCAACTGTGGAGTACATTATCGTCGATCAAAAGCAGATAAACATCTTCTACAGCTTAGAAACCGAGGACGACCGCCCGGTATCTGCGGACAGCAATGTCTACACCATAGGCGGCGAGCATCTGTCTGCAAGTATAATGCAGAGGGACACAGAGGAAGATTTACATCTGGTGATCGCAAACCTATCGGGTGATGCAGAGATGCCGAGCGAGATACAGCTAAAGCTAAAGTTTATAGATGACAGCCCCTATACTATAAATGACGAACCTGTCCCGCCATCTGACAGTTCAGACAGCTTTCTCTTTGACGAACCTGACTATATCGACTATGATGCGGAAGCAACTTTCCACCTGACATTTGACCCCTACTTCACCGAGCAGGGCAAGCACTACGAGATAAACGCAGTCGCCGAACTGGAAGACCAGACTGTGACCTTTACAAAGCTTGAGATTTACCCCACGCATATGCGCCTAATTATGGAAGAAGCGGAAAGCAACACTCACATGGTACAGCGGATAAAGTTCTACCTTGAAAACGAAGACGGGAAACGTATAGACGCATCTGCAAATGGCTTGATATCTAGCGGTTCGGTGGACAGTCCTTATATAACCGACTACTACGTGGAGAGCGACTTCTTTGAGCGTAGTAAGACGTTGACACTGCATATAACAGACGTAATTTTGCTTGATAAAGAGTTTGAAACTGTCGAGGTTAATCTCGAAACACTTGAAGCGGAGTTTCTCCCCGAAGGTGTGGAGCTCACCTCTGCTGAAAAGCACAGCGACGGTTATCTGCTTGAGTTTAGGATTAAAACCGACGTAAACGGCATAATGCCCCAAGTGTGGCTGAATGACTTCTATAATGCAGATGGCGAAAGGTATGACATTATGAGTTGGTCGTCTGTTATGGATGACACTGACGAGAACTACTATTATGAAAGTATCCCGCTTGTCGGCTACTACGAAGACATGGTGTGGCTGTCCCCCTACTACAGTGAAGATATAACGTTTACTAACCCGATAACGGTAATGCTGTTAGAGGAGATTGAGTAGCGAGACTTGAAAGTTTGTGGATAATCTGTTGAATGTTGCAAAGCAGTAAAAAGCCTGTAAACATGCGGATATTTGTATGGATGTACACTGCTTTGCTACAAAGTGGTCTTGATTTTTAAACGGCAGTCTATTCGACGTTTCGAAGGACTGCCGTTTTTGTTTTTCTATCTTTAGCGAATAGGTATAAAAAAACAACATGCAACAATAAAATTTTATAATAAAAATAAGTTGCTGTTAACCATATCGCTGACATAGCAAAGATTAAGTGCTTTTTTAAAGTTTGAAAGGGGACGAAAAAACGTTTTCAACACTTTCAACGGAGTTTTCAACATGATCTGAAATGCAAAAAATCGGTATATTTCACACCATTCCGGCCCATTATAAAGCCGACGAAACAAAAACCGAGGCTTTAGTTTGAAAATAACATTTCAAACGTGGTTTTGTGCTCTTCGTCACTGCCTTAAAAATTGCATAAAGGAATGGTCACAAAATGATAAAAGGTGTAAACAGAGAGATTATAGAGATAGCCGACCCTAAAAACAGCCACTTTGAGAGGGCTCTTCTATTCCTACGCCCACAGGCAAGCGGACTGACAACATTTGACCTGCACCGCCTGGGTAGCGACTATGTTACAGGCCTCGCACCGCAAAAACAGCAAAAGACCGATAGGACATTAAACGCACTTTACTACTTTTTGGGGGTGTTTTGCGGTATGCTTGCAAGTTTGGGCATAGTGTTTGCGCTGTATATGAGCGGCGTGACGTTATAGAAGTTGCCATCTGGAGTGTACTGTATAACCTTAGAAGTGATATTTTTGTGATAGACTTACAGGCAACTCACTCCCCGGTCACAATTTGAGCTAGTTTTACAAAGAAATATGCAAAACTTTCTGTTTTTTGCTTTTTTTTTGGTTTTTTTTGTGTTACAATTATAGATATTATGGGGGTGATAGTATCAACAACTTATCGACTGAGAGTAACAACATTGTTTACGGACGTAATGCCTGCTTGGAGCTATTAAAAAGTGAGCGAAGTGTTGAGTTTATCTATATACAAAAAGGTGAAGGACGAAGTGGATCCATCACAAAGATAGTGGCGATTGCCAAAGAGCGAGGATACATCGTAAAGGAAACTGTTAAAGAGTTTCTGGACACGCTGACAAACGGTGGTAACCATCAGGGTGTTGCTGTGCGGTGCGCTGAAAAGGAGTACATCACACTTGAGGAACTGCTGGAGAGCGGCACCGAGTTTGTGGTGATGTGCGACGAGATAATGGACCCACACAATCTGGGAGCTATTATCCGTACCGCCTCAGCTTGTGGCGCAAAGGGCGTTATTATCACGGGGCGACGCTCTGTAGGAGTGACCGCAACTGTTATAAAGACCTCCGCAGGTACAGCAACCACCATGCCTGTCGCAAGGGTGGGCAACCTCGTAGCCACCGCCAAAAAGCTAAAGGAAGACGGTTTTTGGCTGTACGCCTGCGAGCGTGGCGGTACTGCTTACTACGACCTCAACTATTCGGGCAAAGTGTGTCTGGTAGTAGGGGGAGAGGGGACAGGTATCTCGAGACTTTTACTTAAAGAGTGTGACTTTATTTCTACAATACCCATGCCGGGCGATATAGAATCGCTAAACGCTTCGGTGGCGGCAGGGGTAGTACTGTGCGAAATTGCAAAACAACGAGGAGGTAGTAACAGTGCCGAAAGACCGTAACTATAGTGTCGATGATATACTTAGCGAGGTGAGCAGAAAACGAAGAGCTGCCTCCGGAGTGGGGGAGACTCCTGAACCCACCGAGAAAAAGGAAGAGAAAAAAGGCTTTCAGATAAACGAGTTCACAGGTAGAGAACAATCGGAAACAACCCCACCAAAAGCGGAAACACCAAAACCGTCACCCCAGCCCGTGAAAACACCTCCTGTGAGTGACGAGTTTGCGACACGAGTGTTTGACCGCCAACCCGAGCCGACAACCGCACCACCACCTGTAGAAGCGTCCAAAAAGCAGAAGGCGACTAAACCGACAAAAGCACCTGAACCGCCAAAGCCCAAGAAGAGCAATATGGACTTCTGGAATCTCGATGACCTTGATGAGACGGACGGTGACGGTGTAGCCACCGTAACGACTGAGGAAAAAACCTCCGCTGTCGAATCGTCTGCTACCACTGTTATGGATACGGTGAGTAGTGATGAGGCACGCAGAAACAAAGTGGAGGAGTTTGCACGGCGGTCATCGGGGAAATATGTTCCACCCACTACTGTTAAAAAAGAGCGTGTGGCAGCGTCTGACACAATACATTCAAATGATGAGCTTATTAAGCGCCACAACTTTGAAAAAATTCGCTTTTGCATTACAGGTATCGGGTGCTTTATAGCGCTTTACCTCTCGCTTTCGAACAATTTCAAGCTACCGCTTATACGTCCTCTCTGGCCTGAAGAAAACATGCTAAACTTTATACTGGCGAATATAGCGGTGTTTATACTTACACTTTTGCCGTCTGTCACCGTTTTAGGCGATGGACTTATAAAACTGTTTTCGCTAAAAGCAAATAACAACACCCCGGCCGCACTTGCTATACTGGCGACGATTTTTCACGGAATGGCACTTGTCATGAATCCCGACTTTTTAGAGTACGGCGACGGATTTTTTTACTTCTCAGTGACATCTTTCATATTGTTCTTGCACAGTTTGGGTATGCTTGTAAAGTATCGCAGGCTGGTTGACAATACCGCACTGCTAGCTAACAGCTCTGACCTTAACGGTATGTTCTTACTGGAGGACGGAAGACTTTCCCATCAAGTGTGTACAGGTCAGGATTTATCCCACCCTATAGTCGCTTATGAAGCAGGGGTGAATATACCTGTAGGCATACTGGGAGATGCGTCAAATGAGGAATTTGGCGAGTCGTTTATACGTATAGCAAGCCCGTTGTTTATACTGTTTGGTATTGTGATGTCTGTGGTTAGCTATTTTATTTTTGCGCAGAGTTTGATGGAGGTTATAACAGCTTTCTGTGCGCTACTTGTTATAGCTTGCCCTATGGCGACGACTTTAGTGTCGAATTTGCCTATTCAAAACTTTAACAAGAAGCTTAATAAGATGGGTGGACTTGTGTCGGGGAGCCATACTGTTGCGGACACTGCATCGTCCAATGCGGTAGTGGTAGATGCGGCAGAGTTATATCCACCTGACTCGGTGGTTTTCCACGGCATAAAGTCGTTTTCGGAAAATCGTATAGATGAAGCGATTTTAGATGCCGCAAGTGTCATGTGTACTGCCGGCGGACTGTTGGAAAATGTGTTTTTGCAGATAATAGGCGGCAACCGCTCTATTTTGAAGAAGGTGGACACCGTTGCGTATGAAGACGACATGGGACTGTCCGCTTGGGTGGACGGTAAACGTGTGCTTATTGGTAACAGGGCGCTAATGATAAATCACGGTGTACCGCTACCCGAACAGGGACTGGAGTCACGCTATTCTGCCTCGGGTAAAGATGTGTTATACCTATCAAATTCAGGTGAATTGACAGCGATGTTCGTGGTGGAATACACCGCAAATACAAAGCTTAGGCGCTCACTTGTAACGCTTAAGAAAAACCAAGTAGGCCTTTGCGTCTACACCACTGACCCAAATGTAACCCCAAACAGAATAGCGCAAAACTTTGGATATCCCGAGGAATATATAAACGTGATACCGGCAGGCAGTCACCGTGAACTGGGTGAACTCTACTCAGAGCGTGAAACATCTGCGGTCACTGTGATGATACCCAAGGAAGCGTCGATACTACAGGTGTTGGCGGAGGTGTTCAGAGTAAAGAACTCCATGAATATGGGCGTTTATCTGCAGCTCTTGTCACTACTTCTCGGTTATGGTATGGTTATATTCCTCTCCTTCACAGGAGCGCTGGCAAGCATGGGTTATATGCAGTTTTTAGCGTATCAGCTGACATGGGGCGCAGTTATACTGCTGTTGCCTAAACTGTCAGCACGCTAAACCGTTTATATTAAACATGGGAACTCATCCCAAGGAAAGGTGAATTTCATGGATGGATTTGCGGTGTATGGTACACCCCTCGGGTTTTTTCGCATTGAATACAAAGTTGGCTATATAACCTACCTAAATAAGCTACACACAGATCAAGTTACCGACTACGATACAAAAATCCCACTGACCGACCAAGTATACAGTGAACTTACCGAGTTCTTTGAAGGTAGACGCAAAACGTTTACCTTCCCATACATACTAAAAGGCACTGACTTTCAAAAGAAGGTGTGGCAGGCACTCTGTGAGATACCGTATGGTGAAACACGCAGTTACAAAGAGGTAGCCGCCGCAGTGGGCAACGATAAGGCCTCCCGTGCTGTAGGGCTTGCTAATAACCGCAATCCCATTATAGTGGCGGTACCTTGCCATCGGGTTATAGGCGCTGACGGCAAGCTTGTAGGATACGGTGGAGGTCTTGATATGAAAGTGAAATTACTTGAGGTTGAGCGTGATAATAAGTAGCTTTGCATAGTGAGTTTTATGTGAGCAGACTATGTTTTGAAGGTTATTGCAACCTTTGATTTTCGTTTTTGCTCTGACCTGTAGGCAGTGGAACAAACACAGTCGCAGGCAGAAGCCATATTCCCACGGGGAATAAAAGAAGAACGGGCAGCCCGGAAAGGGCTGCCCGTTCTTCTTTGGTCGGCGCGCACGCCGACATGGCTTCTGCCTGCGACTGTGTTTGTTACGCTACCGAGACGGCGGAGGTGTAAGGGCAATGATGGGTAGCTACCTACCGCAACAGCCTTGCGTTATTAACAAGCTCTGTACTGTATAAAAACAGCACGTCATCCGCTTCAAGGTCGGCGTAGTCAGGTAGCAGCTCTGTAGATATAAAACGCAGGTCCACCACCGTGATTTTGCTGTAGCTGTCCAGCATAAGGGGTACCAGAGCAGCAGCGAAAGAATCTCGGAATATCAGCAGTTCTCGCTCGGTGTCCACACTATCGTTTGTGATGGTTAGTACAGGTGCGGCACCATACAGGAACATATCGTAGAGATTATCACTTTCGAGCGCCGTATAGTCATAAACACCATCGTGGACAGTGTCAGTCTCCGCATTGTGAACCTTAACCTGTTCAGTCGCACTACTTGTAAGGTAGGAGAGTTGCTCCGTATCGGTCACTTCCGCACGTCTTGCATACAGACCACTAAAACCTTCCACAACACTTTCGCTGTAAACACTCTGCGGTGACAAGTTCATAGCCTCCCCAAGTGTCCCCATAACACCACCTAATTCCTCTTGTTTCCAGTGGTTGTCGGTGAGAAAGTAGCTGTCAAGTGAAAGATTATTCGTGATATCAATATAAGTGAACTCGGAAAGGTTTTCTCCCAGTATCGTGAACATAGCATCGTAGTCGTAGACATCGTAAGGATTGTCCTCGATGTAATACGCCTTGTTTGGTATTATACTGTAGTAGAAATTACTGTCTGTCGGCAACATATCTTTAAGCGTGCTTAGCTTTTCAGTGAAAAACTCCACACTTCCCTCGTCAAACTCACCGACAGGCTCGTACATACCACCGTCGATATAGTACAAATCATGCTCATCAACAGTGTGAGTAAGACTGTGATACAGCATTTTGGCGGTGGGGTAGAGTAGCCACGAAATCGTGACTACAGCCGCTACCACCACCGCCGAAATAATTACTGTCCGTTTAAGTTTGGACATTACGCCTGCTCACCGTCAGCTAGTGCTAAAAAGCTTTCCTGTATTGCTGTTGCTGTTGCGTTATCCGACATAACCAATAGTATAACGTCGCCCACGCTGTCTACAATCACTGTTTCAGCTTCTACGCATATCCACTTGCGAGGGTCAACATTTGCTTCGATGTCAGCCTTTAACTGCTCTACATCATCGATGCTGTTCGCTCTGACAAGACACATAGAATGCGCTACCGAACTCATAAGTGCATCGCCGCTCTGCGCTTCCATGTAGCGGTCTGCGGTTACGCCTAAAAAGTACTCGCTCATCTCTGTTTCGATTGGCATGTTGCCCATACTGGGTAGCTCAGTTTCAAGCCCTTCATATACCTGTGTTACAAGCTCTTCAAGTGTACCACTTAATGTGCCGGTAGCGGGGGCGTCAGCCTCGGAGGAACTTTCAGGGGTTGATGTAGCTTCTGAGGAGCTCTCAGGTGTGGAAGCCTCAGAGGAACTTTCAGGGGTTGATGTAGCTTCCGAGGAACTTTCGGGTGTGGATGTTTCAGATGAAACCTCGGGTGGTGTACTGCTTGTTGAACATGCTGTCATCACTAACAGTAGTGCCACCGATAATGCTATAGTTTTTAAATACTTCATAATAATTTCTCCTTAAAGATGTTTTGAGTAAGCGTTTCTTACTTCTTGACTGCATTGTAACACATCATTTGACGCAAGTATTCAATAAACTATTAAGAATATTTACTTAATTGTTAAGATACAGT
>CAYJIK010000084.1:0-8539 GCA_964370205.1 uncultured Oscillospiraceae bacterium
TAAAACACCAACAATACCGCTCAAACCTTGGACAGGTGTGTTTGCGGATGACGATACGCTGATACCGGCGATGCTGCCCAAGCCCGGGGACAATTCCCCATTAAAATTCAAAGTCAAGCTCGAACCTGATTACAGCTTGACAGTGGATGTGTTAGATATAGCCACAGGCGCAGTGCTATACCGAGGCTACATGCTCAGCGAAACAGAAGAATCATCAGGACCAGAAGTTCCTCCGGAGGGGGGCGCTACAAATCAAACCTTCAGTTTGTATGGCGTACCGGTGGGTGAATACAATTTATTATTTACCCAAACAGACCTGAATGGAACGACATTGTACAGGCCGATTATTATTGTTGTTGAGCACACTGGTAACGAGATTGATCTTAGTTTTGATTTGCACTTTTCCGAACTTCCGGGCACTGATGCCATCATCGGCACAGATGACTTAGAGGTTATAGCATCAGAGGAGAATTACAACAAATCCTATAGCGCTGCCCAAAACCAAGGAGCTGACCTGAACAGAGACGGCTTTGTAAACTTCGCCGACCTAGCTTACGCCCGAAACAGTAAGATATTCGGGACAAATCCACCTATCGGGGCTGGGGCGGCGGCGGAAAGTGGCAGTGACAAGCCCTAAGTTAACTGTATATATCAAACACCCACCTTTAGATGGACGTTGCACCACCGAAAGGTGGGTGTTGCACCCATCGAAAGGTGGGTGCTTTTTTTGGGGGCGGGGGGGTGGGGGCGTGCGGCGATTCGGGGTTCCGAACATGGCGGTCAGAGGAGGGGGATGACGGCGAAAGTCGGAGCCCCACAGCGCCGCCGCCTTTGGGTGGACTTTTTGAAAAGTCTCCGCAGACTGTGCTGGGGGCAAGTTACCACCCTCACCACCCCACCACGCTACACTGTAAAGAGCTACACCACCCACCACCACATCAAACCTCCCCCCCACCCTCGAAAATATTACACAAAACACCCCACTCCCATCACCCCTTTGCTGTCAAACGTGAACAAACAATGTCGACACGCTTCATAATATACAAAGTTTATACAAAATTTGTAGCTAATCGCCTAAAACTTCTTGATTTTACTGTCCGTTAATGATATAATTACTTGCAGAATTTTTTACACAGTTACACAGGTAACTACCTTCCACAAGAAGCAAGAATACACGAGGTGATATTATCAAACCCTCAGAGCGCAGAGGCGTTATTATCGGTCTGGGTATGGTCACGCAGTTCGGGCTTTCCATCATAGTGCCACCGCTGCTGCTATTGTTTGGTGCGGCATGGCTTAGGGAGAGTTTCGGACTGGGCGAGTGGATATCACTGGTGGCGATAGTGCTCGGAATCGGTAGCTGGTATCCCACCACGAAAAAACTCGTCGCACAGCTTTTGGACATGTTCTCAAGCGATGTCGACGACTAATCAAAGGACACACCACCATGAACCTTGCACTTACCGAAACGAAAAAGCTACTCCCCGTCACCGCCATACTGTTTGCCATAATGCTTATAGTAGGCGCACTGGCACAAAGTTTCACATGGCAGTTTGTACTGTCGGCGATACTCGGCACAATCATGGGGCTACTGCTGTTCTTCATGACAGCGGTAACGCTCTCGGAAGCTGTAAAGAAAGACCCTAAAGGTGCGGCGTTTCATGCGGCATTCGGCTACTTTGTACGGCTTTCTATCATAGGAATCACGGTTTATTTATGTACGCTTGTTGACTTTCTCCGGCTGACCCCTTACGTGGTCGCCCTCTTCTTCCCCAAACTGGCGATATATATAAATACACTACTAATCAAAAAGGAGGGTTAATTTTTGGCAGGTCCTGAGATACTGTTTATTATCCCACTGCTCGGGGGGATCCCCGTCACCGAGACACTCAGAAACGCATGGCTTGCGATGGCTATTATAATAGTGTTCGCTTTCTGGCTGACAAGAGGTCTCACCACAGGCAAACCCACTAAACGTCAAGCGTTTGCCGAAACCGCAGTGAATATGCTCTACGACCTTGTAAAGCAGACAATGGGAGCGGACAAGCTTTTCTTTGCGCCGTATATCGGCACTATCTTCTGTTTCTCCATCGTCTGTAGTCTTATGAGTATGTTTTCACTACGTCCACCCACAGCCGACCTAAACACCATACTGGCATGGGGTCTGATATTCTTCACACTCGTCCAATTCTTTGGACTACAGCGCAAGGGGCTTGGCGGTTGGCTTAAAAAGTTTGCCGAGCCGATGGCGGTTATCACACCGCTTAACATCATCTCGGAGCTTTCCACCCCCATATCCATGGTATTCCGTCACTTCGGTAACATTGCAGCAGGCGTAGTTATCACATCACTGCTCTACACAGGTCTGGCGGCTATATCCAACCTATTCCTAGGCTGGCTAACCGACATTCCACTGCTACAGTTCGGTCTACCGGCCGTACTATCGGTATACTTTGATCTGTTCACCTCGTTTATGCAGGCGTACATCTTCAGTATGCTGAACATGGTTTTCATCTCAAGTGCAATGGACTAATGGTTCACGAGTTTCGTTCCCCTCGGGCGCTTAAAATGTAAGCCGCCCTTAAAAAATACACATAAATGCCACAAGGCAGAAACGGAGATTTGTTATGGAAAGAGCAATAGTTCTGGGCGCATCCGCTATAGGCGTAGGTTTGGCTATGATAGCCGGTATAGGCCCCGGTATAGGTCAGGGTTTTGCGGCAGGTAAAGCTGCGGAAGCTGTAGGTCGTCAGCCTGAAGCACAGTCTGATATTATCAGAACCATGCTACTCGGATGTGCGGTCGCGGAGTCCACAGGTATCTACTCGCTGGTTGTGTCCCTGCTAATCATGTTCGTAAACCCCTTTATAGGCAGTCTGTAAATCTAAGGGTTAAAACCTAGGAAAGGAGTATTGCCTATGCCCGCATTGACACAAATGCTTTCAGTAGGTGAAACAATGCCGTTTGTTTCCATTGAAGTTTGGACAACCATCTTCATGATCGCAAACACAGTGCTTTTGTTTGGTGTTCTTACAAAGATGTTGTTTGGTCCCGTCAAGAAAATTCTGGACGACAGACAAAACAACGTAGAAGAAACATACAAAAAAGCGGCGGACACCGAAAACGAAGCAATCAAGCTAAAAGAGCAGTACGAAAGAAGCTTGCTCACTGCTAAGAACGAAGCGAACGACATAGTGGCGGACGCTCACAAGAGAGCAACTCGCCAGTCGGACGAGCTTATAGCATCAGCACGTGAAAAAGCAAACGAACTATCTAAGAGAGCCGAGGAGCAGATAGAGAGAGAACAGCAAAAGGCACGTGAAGAACTCACGACTGAAATCGGCGCACTTTCTCTAATGCTTGCGGAAAAGATTGTGGAGCGTGAAATCTCCGCAGACGATCACAAGCGACTTATGGACAACTTCACAGAGAATTTAGGTGATGTGAAATGGACAAAGTAGCGGCGGCAAGATATGCGGCGGCTCTGTACGAAGTCGCTAAAGACGATAACCTAACAGCGGAAATGCTGAGTGAGTTCACAGCTCTGTCTGATATACTCAGAGAAAACCGTGAGTTCACAGACCTTCTGTCCTCCCCCATGCTTTCACTGTCCGCCCGTGCTGATATAGCAAAGCAGACCTTCGAAGGCAAGGTGAGCGACTATGTATTTAACTTTATCATGGTACTTGTTGAGAATAAGCGTATCTCGCTCATAGACGAAATCCGTGACGAATACGAAAACATTCACAATGAAGACCACGGCATAGTAAAAGCGATAGTATCTGCCGCTTCCCCTCTGAGTGAGGAGGAAACACAGAAACTGTCTGCACAGCTATCAGCCTTAACAGGCAAAAATGTCACCATCTCCGTAACAGTGGATGAAAAACTCCTAGCAGGCGTGTCTGTAGACCTTATGGACAGGCGTCTTGACGGAACGGTGAAAAACCGTGTGTCCGAACTCGCAAAGAGTATGGGCATACAACTTACAAACATAAGCGTAAACAACCAAAGAAAGCAGGTGTAGCCTATGCAGCTTCGTCCTGAAGAAATTACTGCTATAATAAAACAGCAGATCAAAAATTACGATGCCGCCGCCACACTTACCGACGTAGGTACGGTAGTACAGGTGGGTGACGGTATAGCCCGTGTTCACGGACTGACACGCTGTATGGCGGGTGAGCTGTTGGAGTTTGAGGGTGGCGTTCGTGCCATGGCTCTAAACCTTGACGCTGACAGTGTCGGTGCCGTTTTGATGGGTGAGGACGACCAAATAAAAGAAGGCGGAAAAGTAAAGCGTACAGGAACCATTATGTCGGTACCTGTAGGTGACGCAATGCTGGGGCGTGTAGTAAACGCTCTCGGCCAGCCGGTTGACGGCAAAGGCCCGATAAACGCAACAGAGTTTCGCCCTGTTGAAACAAATGCCCCCGGCATCATTGAACGTAAGAGCGTTCACCAGCCACTGCAGACAGGTATAAAGTCGATTGACTCGATGATACCTATCGGTAAAGGTCAGCGTGAGCTTATAATCGGCGACCGCCAGACCGGTAAAACCACCATCGCAACCGACACAATTATAAACCAAAAGGGTAAGGACGTTATCTGTATCTACGTCGCTATCGGACAAAAGCGCTCCACTGTTTCAACACTTGTGGAAACGCTAACTCAAGAGGGCGCAATGGATTACACAATTGTTGTAGCCGCTACCGCCTCCGAGCCGGCACCGCTACAGTACATCTCCCCTTACTCCGGTTGCTCCATCGGTGAGTACTTCATGCACAAAGGAAAGGACGTCCTCGTAATCTACGATGACCTTTCCAAGCAGGCTGTCGCTTACCGTGCGGTTTCGCTACTGCTTCGCCGTCCGCCGGGACGTGAAGCGTTCCCCGGAGACGTTTTCTACCTTCACTCCAGACTACTGGAAAGAGCGGCAAAGCTGGACGACGCTTACGGCGGCGGTTCACTTACTGCTCTACCGATAATCGAAACACAGGCGGGAGATATCTCGGCTTACATTCCGACAAACGTTATCTCCATCACCGACGGACAGATATTCCTAGAAACAGAGCTGTTCCACTCAGGTGTTCGCCCTGCGGTTAACCCCGGTGTTTCTGTTAGCCGAGTCGGCGGTAACGCCCAGATAAAGGCGATGAAGAAGGTTTCCGGTACACTGAAGCTTGCGTACTCGCAGTACAGAGAGCTAGCGGCGTTTTCCCAGTTCGGTTCTGACCTTGACCAAGATACGAAGGACAGACTGGCAATGGGTGAGCGTATAGTGGAAGTCCTAAAGCAGGACAGAAACTCCCCCGTCCCCGTTGAACAGCAGGTTGTTATACTTTACGCTGTTACAAACGGTCTACTGGCGGACATAGCGGTTGAGGACATCACACGCTTTGAGGCAGGTCTTGCGGACTTTATAACATCGTCCAAACCTGAGATATATGCGTCAATTGTCGAAACAGGCGAGCTGACAAACGAGAACAGCACCGCCATAACCGATGCAATTT
Source organism: uncultured Oscillospiraceae bacterium (assembly GCA_964370205.1). GTDB lineage: Bacteria > Bacillota > Clostridia > Oscillospirales > Ruminococcaceae > DAMCAP01. Next base: position 5,508 of record CAYJIK010000084.1, read on the forward strand.
CGCAGTTTAAGAGCAGATTTAACTAACTTTATTTACACCTAACGCACCTGTAAGCGTCAGTTTCGGCGTTTATAGGTGCGAATAGGAAACAGCATACGAAGGCGGTCTACCGCCCTCGGCGCCGCCGCAGAGAGCTGTCTTAGTATAGCTCTAAAGCGTGGATCTCGAGAAAAGGATGGTCGCACATATGGCGTCAGGCATTAAAGAGATTAGACTTAGAATAAAAAGCGTTGAAAGCACAATGCAGATAACCAAGGCGATGGAACTGGTAGCGTCCGCCAAGCTTAGACGTGCAAGGGAGCGCCTAGACCAGGCACGCCCCTACTTTGAGCAGGTGAGCGAAACCATGTCCGCCATTGCGAAGGCAAACAAGGAGCACGACTCCATCTACCTAAAAGAGCGTGCCACTGACAGACGTTGCTACGTCGTAATCGCAGGTGACAGAGGTCTTGCAGGTGGTTATAACTCGAACCTACTAAAGCACGCTGCCGCCCTTATTCGCAAGGACAAGGACGTGGTTGTGCCACTTGGTAGAAAGAGTGCAGAGTACTTCTCAAAGCACGGTTACAACGTTATTCAGGCGTCTTCAGGGACAGTGGAGGGGATGCGCCTTTCCAACTGTTTTGACCTGTCGGGCGAGCTGTTAAGGCGTTTTAGAAAGAACGAGATAGACTCTGTTCATCTCGTATATTCTAGCTTTGTGTCCATGTTGTCACAGGAGCCGTCCGCCAAGAGAATACTCCCCCTCACCATACCGGACACAGGGGAGCACAAACCCTCAAACCTGTTAGCGTTCGAGCCGTCGGTGGGTGAGGTGTTTGACCTTATCACTCCGCAATTTGTGGCAGGGCTTATCTACGGTGCAGTGAGCGAGTCCTTTGCTTCCGAGCAGGGCGCACGCCGCACAGCAATGGAGTCCGCTACTGACAACGCTGAAGAGATGATATCAACACTGGGACTTGTATATAACAGAGCAAGACAGGCAGCCATAACTCAGGAGATAACCGAGATTGTGGCAGGTGCCGGCTCTTAGCAGGTCACGGACAAATAGTAGCGTGTACAGCTGAATTTCCCAAAGCAAAATACCTAAATTAGCCGTCACAGGTTAATAAGAAGGGTGGTAAATCAATTATGAGCCAGATAAACGGCAAGATAGTTTCCATTATAGGGCCGGTTTTGGACGTTAAGTTTCCGCAGGAGCATCTACCAAAGCTACTGAATGCGCTTGAGGTTACAGACGGCGACAACAAAATCGTTCTGGAAGTGGCACAGCATATCGGCGATGACATTGTCCGCTGTATAGCCATGTCCTCTACCGACGGTCTTATAAGAGGAATGGACGTAGTAGACACAGGGGACAGCATAGCTGTGCCTGTAGGTGAAAAGACACTGGGCAGAATATTCAACCTACTCGGCGACCCCATAGACAACAAGCCCGCCCCCGAAGGCGTAGACCGTTGGAGTATCCACCGCCCCGCACCAAGCTTTGAAGAGCAAGAGGGAGCGACTGAGGTACTTGAAACAGGTATAAAGGTTATCGACCTTATAGCACCATACGCAAAGGGCGGTAAAATCGGACTGTTCGGCGGAGCAGGTGTTGGTAAGACTGTTATTATTCAGGAGCTTATCAACAACATCGCAACACAGCACGGCGGTATCTCGGTATTCGCCGGCGTAGGTGAGAGAACCCGTGAGGGTAACGACCTCTACCACGAGATGAGCGACACAGGCGTTATCGACAAGACAGCGCTTGTATTCGGACAGATGAACGAACCCCCGGGAGCGAGAATGAGAGTTGCGCTTTCCGGCCTTACAATGGCGGAGTACTTCCGTGACAGTGAGGGACAGGACGTTCTACTGTTTATAGACAACATCTTCAGATTTACACAGGCAGGTTCGGAAGTTTCGGCGCTACTGGGACGTATGCCCTCCGCCGTTGGATATCAGCCGACCCTAGCAACAGAGATGGGACTGCTACAGGAGCGTATCACCTCCACACGTAACGGCTCCATCACATCGGTACAGGCGGTTTACGTCCCTGCGGACGATATCACCGACCCTGCACCTGCAACAACCTTCGCCCACCTTGACGCACAGACAGTTCTGTCCCGTAACATAGCGTCACTGGGTATCTACCCTGCGGTTGACCCACTTGAGTCCAGCTCCACCATACTCCGCCCTGACATTGTCGGCAAGGAGCACTACGATGTAGCACGTGGAGTTCAGCGAGTTCTACAGAGAAACAAAGAGCTTCAGGACATCATCGCAATCATGGGTATGGACGAGCTTTCCGACGAGGACAAAATCACCGTTAACCGTGCCCGTAAGATACAGCGTTTCCTATCACAGCCCAACTTTGTTGCTGAACAGTTTACAGGTATCCCCGGTAAATATGTCTCCATCAAAGAGACTGTACGTGGCTTTAAGGAAATACTCGAGGGCAAGCACGACTCGCTACCCGAGTCCGCCTTCCTATTCGTGGGCGGTATAGACGAAGTTGTGGAGAAAGCCAAAGGAGGTGCATAGCCTATGGCAGCACCTTTCACGCTAAAGATACTCACCCCCCGAGGTATGGACTTCTTCGGTGAGGTAACAAAGCTAATAGTGCGCACCACCGAGGGCGATGTCGGCATACTAAAAGGCCACACAAACTACCTCGCCGCAATCTCAATTGGCCGCCTCACCATAGTTAGTGAAGACGGTACAAGAAGACAAGGCGCTGTAAACGGTGGCTTTCTAAGCATGATAGACGGCGAAGCCAACGTGTCCGCCGTCAGCTTTGAATGGGCAGACGAGATAGACGTAACACGTGCAAACCGCTCCAAGGAGCTTGCCGAGCGTGTACTGTCCACCAAGTCGCATGACACCGAGCACGCACTCGCAAAGCTAAGGCTGAGCCGAGCGCTAAACCGTATAGATGTCCACTCGGATAAGAAATTTTAACAAACGTCACATGACGAAAAGAACCCCCCGACCTTTTTGAACTAGCCCCAAAAAGTTAGACAAAAATATAATCATGCAACCTGAAGGGT